>NZ_JBEOUK010000002.1:0-382870 GCF_040304045.1 Kitasatospora sp. NPDC094016 | reverse complement strand
AGCTTCCTGGGCCCCTGCGGCTTCCGGTCCCTACGGATCTTGAAGTCCATCGCACACCTTGAGCTGGGGTGTTGCGACGACCGTTAGAACCCAAGAGGGCGCGCGGGGGCTCGTCCGAGACGGGTTCCGGCCCGTCAGGGCAGGTCGGTGCGGCGCCGGAAGACAGTCTGCGAGCCGAAGGGGTCGTCGAAGTCGGTGCCGTAGCGCACGGCGACCAGGTAGGCCCGGCGTGCTTCGGGGTTCTGCATCCGGATGCTCCCGGTGGTGTGCTCGTCGGAGATCCACGCGTCGCCCTGGAGCTGGATGTCCATCCTCAGGGCGAACCGAACTCCGTCACCGTAGGCGTGACAGCGGTTCACCCTCCTGATCGGCGACATGGGGGTACCGCCCGCCTTGGCGGCGAGGTAGAAGTTCTGTCCCTTGCGCTGAATCGGATCGGACCAGGAACCCCATGCCCCTTCCCTGAACTCAAGAGGGAGCCCCCTGCTCGGGTCCCAGGCCCAGTACTTGTCCGGGCCGGTGATGATGGGCCCGGTGAGGTTCTCCCCTCGGATCCCGCCGAACCTGAACTGCAGCACGTCGTCGCGGTGCACCTCGGACTTGGGGCTCATGTCCTTGTTGTCCACGAGCCCCACCGGGTCGTAGTAGGACTCACCCTTTTTCTTCCAGTACAGGATGAACGGCATCTGGGCCTGGAGCGGGGACCTGGAACTGCCGGCGCCACGGAAGTGGATGAACCCGCTGTAGGACGTTTCCGCGTCCTCGGTCTCGGGCTCCGGGAGTGCGGCCTCCTCAGTCGCCTCGTCGGCGGCTGTGGTCGGATCGTCTGGCATGTCGTGCCTCTCTGTTTCGGGCCGCCGCCGTGGTCCAGTCGGCGGCCGGTTGCCCAGTCACTTCCACGGGCCGGGCCGGTGCACGCCCCCGCGAAGGGCCGTGCACCGGGTCATCTCGGGCTCTGGGAGAGGGTGTCCTGGGTGGCCTGGTAGCGGTAGGACTCGGTACCGGTCTGGATCAGGGTGCAGCGGAAGGTGATCCGGTCGGCGATCGCCGCGCACAGGCGGGCGTCGCCGAAGGTCTTGTCCCACTCGGTGAAAGGGGAGTTCGTGGCGACCGCGGTGGCCTTGCACTCCTCGCGCTCGGTGAAGATCTGGAACAGCAGCTTGGCGCCCTTGCGGTCCAGGTTCAGGTACCCGAACTCATCCAGGCAGAGGAGGTCGATCTTGCTGTAGCGGGCGATCACCGAAGACAGGCGCCGTCCGGCGTCGGCCTCGGCGAGCTCGTTCACCAGCGCCGAGGTGGTGGTGTAGCGCACGCTCATGCCGGCCTCGGCGATCGCGGTGCCGATCCCGATGAGCAGATGGGACTTGCCGGTGCCGGAGTCCCCGATCAGCACCAGCGGGCGACCCTCGCGCACCCAGACCGGGGACTTGAGGTCGGCGACGACCTCCGGGGTGACGTTCGGGTTCTTGGTGAAGTCGAAGTCTTCCAGTCGCTTGGGACGCGGGAAGCGGGCCAGCCGCAGGAGCCGCTGCTGGCGGCGCACGTCGCGGTCGGCGAGCTCGACCTGCAGAAGGTCGAGGAGGAATTGCTTGTAGGTGGCCTGTTCGCGGCGGGCGGTTGCGGCGAGTTCGATGAACCGCTCGCGAAACGCCGGCAGTCTCAGATCGCGGCAGGCCTCGTCGATGAGCATGTCCTCCGGGTCGCCCGGCAGGGACACTCTCCTTGGCGGGATCCGGTCCCGCTCGCGGTCCTGGTCCGCGTCGTGGTCGGTGATGGTGATGCCGCGGGTCATGCCCCCTGGCCTTTCCGGTTCTGGCCGCTCTCGCGGGTGATGACCGGGTTCAGCAGCCGGTCGTACTTGCTCATGTCGGGCAGCGTCGTGCGCGGGTCGGGCGGCAGACGGCGAGCGTGCAGTGAGATCACCCTCGCCCCGGCCGCCTCCTGGCCCGCGCTCCGGCCACCCGCGTCAGCGCCCGTCCCGTCGTCGGCGAGGAGTTCGGCGTCCTCGGCGTCGGTGCCCTCCATCGCCTTGCGGGCCTCGATCGCGACCAGGTCGGTGGAGACCGAGCCGATCCGAAGGCAGGTCTCCATCGCCTTCACCACGGCCTCGGCCGGCAGCCGGCGGTGCAGCAGCAGGACCTCGATCAGCATCCGGGTGCCCTCCCGGTCCCCGGCCTTCTGTTTGGCCGCGGCCCAGAACGCTTCGTGGACCTTGGTGAAGCCGCCCTCCGCACGGGCCTGTGCGAGAGCGGAGGCGCCGGCGAACGCTCCCGGCTTGACCAGAAGGATCTCCAGGTAGTGGTCCAGGATGTCGTGGTAGGTGTAGCGGCGCGTCAGGCGGGGGTGGCGGGCGACGACCTGGCGGCCGTCGAACACCCACAGCTCGTTGGCCCGCAGCTTGACCCGCACCTTGGTCCCGATGAACTTCGCCGGCACGGAGTAGTAGCCTTGGCGGACCGTGATGCGGCTGTTGCGGGCGACCGTGGGTGTCAGGTCGATCCCGCAGTCGTAGTCGTCGGCGGGCAACGGCCGAAGCAGTGAGCGTTCCTGCTCGAAGTCGAACCCGATCGAGGTCGGACGGCCGTGGATGTGCCGCGCGTCCTCCGCGACGTCGATCGCGGCCAGGCGCTCGTTCAGCTCCGCCAGCGAGTCCACCGCCGGCGGCGGCACCAGGTGCTTCCTGCGGAACCGGCCGCCCTCGTGCTCGACGCCGCCCTTCTCGTGTGCTCCGGCCTCGCCGGGGGTGCAGTAGAAAGCCGAAAACTGGTACCACGACCTGAACGACGCCCACCTGGCCGACTCCAGCCGCGAGCGCCCGAACAGCACCTGCTTCACCGCGGGTTTCAGGTTGTCGTAGCGGATGTGCACCGAGGGGACGCCGCCCAGCACGGTGAACGCCTCCCCGTGGCCTTCCAGGAACGCCTCCTGGGAGGCGGTGGCGTAGACGCGGTGGACGGCCTTGCCGGAGTAGGACAAGCGGAGCGTGAACAGCACGCACTTGCGGCGCTGGCCGGCCAGGTCCAGCCAGAAGTCCGCGAAGTCGACCTCCGCCTCCTCGCCCGGCCGTTTTGCCTGCGGGACCACGCCCTCCAGGTGCCGCCGTCCCGCGAGGGCCTCCGCTTTGATCTCCGGGCGCCGCTTCCTCACGTACTCCCACACCGTGGTCTGGCGGGCGAGCTCGAAATCGTGCTCCGCCGCCAGGCGCTCGATGATCCGCACGATCGTGTGCCTCTGCTTGGCCGGAGCGTCCAGGTCCTCGCGCAGCATCTCGTCGACGAAGCCCTTCACCGGCTCCAGCACACTCGGCCGCGGCGGAGGCGGCTTCCGCTTCGGCGGCACCGGCGACTCGATCGCCTGCCGGACCGTCCGCCGCGACACCTTGAACCGCGCGGCCAGCTCCCGCCCCGACAGCCCCTGCTCACGACGGGCCCGGCGGATCCGCTCGAACAACACCTCACGCGACCTGTGCACCAGCGGTCTCCCTGACCTGGACCGTGATCAACAAGCTCAGCGTGACGGCCAAACGGCCCATCACCTCCGATTACGCCAAAAGCGGCATGTCACACACCACCACTCCGACTGGCTCCCAAACCCACCGAAAATCCGCCGGTGCCGAATCCCGGCGGAAACGCGGACCCCATCCACCCCGAAGAAATCAGCCTGATCACCTGGTGACCATTCACGAACACGTCCCTACCAGGACCCGTCGATCCACCGGCCCCTCGTGACCGGCGCCCGCACCAACGGCTCTGTCCCGCCATCGCCGGTGGCGAGGCGGGACAGGTACCGCTGGCAGGTCGTGCGTCCCTGCCCCGGCCTTGCCCCTGCGGCTACCGCGGTTGCCGGGGTTGCCGGTTGCCGGGGAAGGACATCGGGACCGTGGCTCAGCCGAGCGTCAACGACTTGGCGTGGGTCCGCCAGGCCTCGTCCACCGAGACGGTCTCACCCTTGTAGCTGGGGCTCTCGTAGCCGGTGGCCTGGAATCCGGTGAACAGGTTGAACCAGCAGTTGGCGTACGGGCGCACCGAGTAGACGTGGTCCTGGAGCGGGGCGGGGATGTCGAAGGAGTAGTCGGCGGCGTTCCCGTTGTAGCACGCGTGCGGGCCGGTGAAGGTCACCGATTGGCCCCCGAAGAAGAAGTCCTGGTAGATCGTCCCCAGGACCACCAGGTCGGAGAGACCGGCCGGGCTGTTCAGTTCCTTGGCGAACGCGCTGTCGCGGGCGGCCTCGGCGGCGGTCGGCGGAGCGTCGGCGACCCGCCCGCCGGTGGCGTAGCCGATGGCCTCTCGGTAGGTGCCGAAGCACTGCGCCTGGCCGCCCTGCGCGTTCACCACGCAGTGCCGGTTCGAGTCTCCGGCCGTCGCGGGTCGAGCGACGGCCGTGGCCGCGCCGGACAGGGACAGTGCGATCGCCGACGCCGCGAGGACGGCTCCGATGCGCTTGAGGGAGTGTGCCATGGTCGATCAACTCCTGGGTCGAGGACCGGCGCCTTTCGGCCGGTGCACGGCAACACTCTCAATCGGCTGCACGATTCTGGCATGATCTGATCACTGCTCTATCGTGACGCGCGCTGCCGTGCGCCGGCACGTGACAGTTCAGGCGACACCCCCGGGGCACGAAGTGACACTTCGTCAATATTGGTGTTCTCCGGGGGAGTTGGATCGGTATCGCCGACGGGGGGACATGAAGTTCAGGATCCTGGGGTCCCTGGAGGTACGGGCCGGGGCCGCTCCCGTACGGTTGGGCGGACGCCGTCAGCGGAGTCTGCTGGCGATGCTCGTGGCGCACTCGAACCGGACCGTCCCGGTCCCCCGACTGGTCGACGCGGTCTGGGACCAGGACCCTCCGGCCACGGCGGACCGCCAGATCCGCAACATGGTCGGCCTGCTGCGCCGCATGCTCGGCACGGGGCCGGCCTCCCCCATCGTGACCGACGGCGCGGGCTACCGGCTGGTGGCGGACGACGCCCGGGTGGACCACCGCCTGTTCGCCTCCCGGGTCGCGGCGGCAGCGGACCTGGACGCGGCGCAGGCCGTCCCCCGGTTGCGCGAAGCCCTGGAGCTGTGGCGCGGCCCCGCGCTGGACGGGTTGCCCGGCCTGGCCTTCGCCGCCCTCGCGGCCGGCCTGGAGGAGCAGCGGATGGCCGCGCTGGAGCGGCTCTACGAACTGGAGCTGGAGGCGGGGCGGCACCGCGAGGTCGCCGCGGAACTGACCGGCCTGGTCGCCGATTTCCCGCTCCGCGACCGCCTGGTGCGGCAGCTGCTGACCGCCCTGCACCGCTCCGGCCGACACAGCGACGGGCTGGAGGCGTACCGGCGCCATGCCTCCCGGCTCTCCGAGGACCTGGGGCTGGACCCGACACCCGAGGCCCAGGCCCTCCAACGGGCCCTCCTCCTCCCCTGTCCGGCACCGACCGCCCGGCCGGACCGGGCCGCCCCGACCGCCGGTGTCGCCCCTGCGGTGCCCCCGGCGGACCCGCGACCCGAGCAACTCCCTTCCGGCCTCTCCGTGTTCGTCGGCCGCGCCCCCGAACTGCTCCTACTGGACCGGGTGTTGGCCACCGGGGAGCCCGGCACCCACCCAACGGCGGCACCGTGCGCCGTGATCACGGGTGCCGCCGGAGTCGGTAAGTCCGTGCTGGCGCTGCACTGGGCGCACCTCACGCGGGAGCGGTTCCCCGACGGACGGCTCTTCGCGGACCTGCGGGGCTGGTCCGCCGCCGGCCCCCGTTCCCCGCACGGGGTGCTGGCGGCGTTCCTGCGCGCGCTCGGCGTGCCGACCGAGTCCATACCGGCCCAGCTGGACGAGGCGTCCACGCTCTACCGGTCACTGCTGGCGGAACGGCGGATGCTCGTCGTCCTCGACGACGCCGCCGGCCCGGAGCACGTCAGGCCGCTGCTGCCGGGCGGCAGTGGCTGCGCCGTCGTGATCACCAGCCGGGACCGTCTCACCGGACTCGTCGCCCGCGAGGGCGCCCACCGCGTCGGACTCGACGGCTTCACCCCCGCCGAGGGGCAGGCGCTGCTCGCCCGCGTTCTGGGCGCCGGCACCGCGGAGGCGCAGCGGCAGGCCGGCGCCCGGCTGCTCGACGCCTGCGGGCACCTCCCGCTGGCGCTCGGCATCGCCGCGGCCCAGCTGCGCGACCGGCCGCAGCGTGATCTCGTCGCCTTCGCCGACGAGCTGGCCTCCTGCGCCGACCGCCTGGGCGCCCTGGAGGCCGGCGGTGACGACCGCTCCTCCCTGCGGTCGGCCTTCGGCCTGTCCTACCGGGCGCTCGATCCCGCCGCCCGGCGCCTGTTCCGCCGGCTCGGCCTGTTCCCGGGGGTGGACATCAGCGCCCCCGTAGCCGCCGCCCTGTCCGCGGCCGCCGTCGACGAGTGCGAACGGCTCCTCGGCCGCCTGACCACCGCCCACCTGCTCGCCGAGCCGGCACGGGGCCGCTACCGCTTCCACGACCTGCTGAAGCTCTTCGCGGCCGAGCTGGGCACCCGCGAGGAGAGCCCGGAGGAACAGCGGGAGCTGCACGAGCGCTGGTACGCGTGGTGCCTGCACCACGCGCACGCCGCTGCCCGGGTGCTGACCCCCGGGCGGCGGCGGGTCCCCCTCGGCCCGCCGCCCGAGGGCCTGCGGGTGGCCGACCTCACCGGCCCCGAACAGGCCGCCCGCTGGTGCGACGACCAGCGGGCGAACCTGCTCGCCACCGCCCACCACGCCTACGAGCGAGGGAACGACGAAACGGCCTGGAAACTGCCCGCGCTGCTGTGGAGCTACCTCCACCGCACTTCGCCGCAGACCGAAGGGGTGGCCCTGGGCCGGACGGCCGTGGCCGCCGCCCGCCGCCTGGGCGACCTGAGCGCCCAGGCACACGGCCTCAACGACCTGGGCCACGTCTGGGGCGCCCTGGGCGAACTCACCCTGTCCCGGCGGACGTTCCAGCGGGCCAGGGTCCTCGCCCACGACGCCGGCGACCGGTGCACCGAGGGCCGGGCGCTGGCCTACCTCGGCGCTTACCACTACTTCACGGGCCGCTACGCCGACGCCGGGGAGTACTACGAGCGGGCCCTCGACCTGCTGACGGCCGACGGCCCGGAGACCGATGACTGGACGGCCGACCTCTGCCGTACCAGCCTGGCCCCGACCTACCTGCTCCTGGGCCGCTACCAGGAGGCATCGGACCATGCGAGCCGCGTGCTCGCCCGGCCCAGGGCCCAGCGGAACGGGCCGATGGACTGCTCTCTGCTCAACACCCTGGCAGCGGCGCAGCACGCCCTCGGGAGGCCGGAGGAGGCGGTCGGGCACTACGAACGGTCCCTCGCCGTGAGCAGCCGTCTGACGGGCTATCCCGCCCAGCGGGCCCACGCCCTGGCGGGACTGGCCGCCGCCCACCGGGCACTGGGGCACGAGCAGCGCTTCCGTCAGGCCTGGGACGCCGCGCACGAGATCTACGCGGAGCTGCCGGCGCACCAGCTGACCTCGAACCTGCCGATCCTGGCCGCACTGGGGTTCACTCCGCCCGCCACGACCGACCGGCGGCGCTAGCCCCGACCGACTGTCACGTGTCGGAACGACGTCGCAGCCGTGCCGTGGCCAGTACTCCCAGGACCATCAGCAAACCGCCGATCGCGATCCCGACGTGCTTCCCGCTCAGCAGACGGCTGCGCCTGCCTTCAGCCGCGGCAGAGCGCGGAGGAGGGGGGATGGTGGCCCCGGAGCTGGGGGTTTCCGACGCAGACTGGCCGTCTTGAGGGCGGTCCGTCGCCTGGGGCGACGGGGAGCCGGACGGGTCGCTCCCGTCGGCAGCTCCACCCCCGTACAGAAGAGCGCCGTCACCGCGGTCGCCGTCACCGCGGTCACCGTCGTGCTTGTCGATGCAGTGGGTGGCCGGAAAGGAGAAGACTCGTTCGTGGCGGTCGAACGCCTTCACCACGAAGAGCGGGTGCTCCCTGAAGAAGTCACGAATCTGCCACTCGTACTGGTTGCTGGTCTGGGTGGGATAGTTCACGTCCAAATACGTTGAAGCGTAGAAGTTGTCCCATGGTGCTGCCGGCGACGAGGACGAGGATGACGTGGACCCCTGGAGAACGAGAGCCTCCGGCCCGTGCCGACCGTTCTTCAGGATGACTCTGAAGCTCTGGTCGATGAGTACGACGCGGCGGGCGCTGTGGCAGTCACGCGGGGGATTGTGGTCGTGGTGTCCTCCCTCCCCCACGCCGTCCCCGTCCTGGATCCACAGGGAGCCGGACGCATGCCGTGCGGACGCCTGCGCGGCGACGTCCGCCGACGGTGACGCGAGGGCGATGGCCGCGCCCGCCAGCGACGCTGCGACCCGGGGACGGCGATTCATCCAACGACCTCCATGGGTGGCGAACACGCTGGACCGCCCGCCGGGCGACGCGTCCGAGTCTCAGGAGAGGGTAAGAGGAGTCGACTCGTCACATCGGGTACCTCCCTGGGGAGCCCTCCTTTTGTCACTCAGCCGCAGCAGTCGGTTGACGACTGGTCAGGTGCTGGGCCGGGCGGGGCTCACGGAGTGCGGGCTGGGCGGGCTGGCAGGGGGAGGCGGAGGAGGAAGCGGGCACCGGTCGGAGCCGGGGACTTCCAGCGGGCGGTCGGCGTGGGCGGCCGACCTGAACACCGCCTTGGACACCCACCTCGGGGAACAGGACACCAGGGCGCCGCACTCCCCCGGCACCTCCGCCCCCGGCCGGGAGTGATCCGGACGGTCAGCAGCAGGTGGGCGGTGCTGCGACGGCCCGGGCCGTCGGCGCCTCGATGTCGGCGATCCGGCCGCGCAGCATCGCGTCCATGACCGCCATGTAGCGCTGCGTCCGGGGGCCGCCGAGGAGGAAGGGGTTCGCGGCGCCGGGCGGCTGGTGGCGCAGTTGTTCGGCTCGTTCGAGGCCGTGGTCGTTCGGGTGGTTGGAGAGCTCGACCTCCACGTTCGCCCGGCGCATGACGGCCCGGAAGGCCTGGACGGACGCGAGGAAGGTGCGCAGCTCCTCCACCGTCGAGGGCGGGTTGAGGCCGCCCCACAGCATCGCGCTGTGGTGCCGGCGGCCGGCCCGGACGGGGATGATCGGGGAGACGGTGCCGGGGGTGTGGCCCGGGGTGTGGTGCAGCTCGATCGTCGTGCCGCCGAGCGTCAGCTGCTCGCCGTCCGCGATGTCGAGGTCCCGGGCGGGGGCGTCGGCCGGGCGGGTGCGGGCGAGGAGGTCCCAGTCGGCCGGCGACATGTGCACGCGGGCGCCGTAGCGGTCGGCCAGGGTTTGCGCGCCGCCGAAGTGGTCCGAGTGGCCGTGGGTGAGGACGACGTGCTTGATCGCCGCCGGATCGGCTCCGACCGCGCGCAGCCCGGGGACGATGATGCCGTCGGCGTCGGCCGGGGAGGTGAGTGCGTCGATCAGCACGATGCCGTCGTCCGTCAGCACCGCCATCGCGGAGACCCAGCCCGCGCTCAGGAGCACGAGGTTGTCGAACAGCTTGACGGGCGCCGGCGCGGGCAGGTCAGGAAGGTCGGAGCCGGGCGTCAGCGCCGTCACCAGAGCGCGCAGCACGGGGTCGTCGCCGGCGAGGCGGCGGGCGCGGTCGTAGTGCGGGCGGGAGGCGGACGGCGTACCCGCGGAGGCTGAGGCGGACGGCGTACTCACGGAGGCGGAGGCCGGGGCCGGGGCGGCGATCGGCGCGGCTCCGGCGGCGATGCCCAGGACGGCGAGCTGGGCGAGGCGGCGTCTGGTGAAGTCGGCGTCCGTGGCGGTCCGGCGGGTGGGGTGGATCACGGCGGTCGGGGCTCCTGGTGGTCGGCGCTCTTGGCGGTCGGGGCTCTTGCTGGTCAGGGCTCTTGGCGGTCGGGGTGTTCAGCCGAGGGCGCCGACGACGGTCTTCGTCGCCTGGGCGATCAGCGCGTCGTCGGAGGTGGCGTCGGCCTTGCCGCGGTCGGACAGGACGACGATCACGACCGGGCTCCGGCCGCCGGAGGGCCACGCGACGGCGACGTCGTTGCGGGTGCCGTAGCCGCCGTTGCCGGTCTTGTCGCCGACCTTCCAGTCGGTGGGCACGCCCGCGCGGATGTACGGGGCGCCGGTGGTGTTGCCGATGAGCCAGTCGGTCAGCAGCCGGCGCCGGTCCTCCGCGAGGACGTCGCCCAGGGCGTAGCGGCGCAGGTCGGCGGCGAAGGCGCTGGGGGTGCTGGTGTCGCGGGTGTCGCCCGGGGTCGCCTCGTTGAGAGTGGGCTCGGTGCGGTCGACGCTGGTGGTCGGGTCCCCGAGGTCGCGCAGCGACTGCTGGACGGCCGCCGGGCCGCCCAGCTCGGCCATGACGAGGTTGGCGGCGGTGTTGTCGCTGTACTGGATCGCGGCGGCGGCCAGATCGCGCACCTTCATCCCGGTGGCGACGTGCTGCGAGGTGACCGGCGCCCACGACAGCACGTCCTCCTGGCGGTACGAGACCACCTTGTCCAACTCCGCGTCGGAGGCCTTGCGCAGGAGGGCGCCGACGGCGAGCGACTTGATCGTGGACGCGAACGCGAACCGCTCGTCGGCCCGGTAGGAGATCTCCCGGCCGCTGCCGGTGTCCACCGCGAACACGCCGAGGCGGGCGCCGAACTGCTGCTCAAGTCCCTTGAAGGAAGCGCTCGTCGTATCCGCCACCGGCATCGCGCTGGATACCGGGGCGGGCGTGTCGGCGGCCGCATGGCTGGTGAGTCCCGCAGAGCCGCACCCGCTCAGCAGGGTGGCCGCGAGCAGGGCCACGGCGGGCAGCGCGGTACGGGGGCGGCGAAGGGCAGGCGTCATCGGTGGTCTCCCAGGTGGTTCGTTCCGTCACCCTCAGCTAAACAGGCCGCCGGACCATCAGTCCAAGACCACTATGGTGAAGAGATCGATAAGAGAATGCCTATGATTGCTGCCCATGGACCTGTTGGGGCACCTACGCCACTTCCGCGCTGTCGCCGAGGACCGACACTTCGGCCGCGCCGCCGAGCGCCTGCGGATCGCCCAGCCCTCGCTCTCCCAGCGGATCAAACGTCTGGAGCGCGAGCTCGGCGTGACCCTGTTCGACCGCGGCCCGCGCGGAGTCGAGCTCACCCCGGCAGGCCTGCTGCTGCTCGCGGAGGCGACGGAGGTGCTGGAGAGCACCGCCCGCCTCCTCGCCACCGCCGCCGACCTGCGCACCGGCCGGGCGGGCACCCTGCGCGCGGCCGTGCCGCCCGAACTGGGGCCGGCCGTCCTGGCCGCGCTGCTCACCGGCTTCGAGAGCGCCTCCCCCGGCACCCGGCTCGAACTGCGGGAACTGCCGGTCGCGGTCATGGCCCGCGAACTCGCCCAGCACACCGTGGACGTCGCCGTCGTCCGCCACCCGTGCCCGGCCGCCGGGCTGGCGTTCGGGCCGGTCCTGCACCAGCCGCTCGGCGTCCTGCTCGCCGCCGGGAGCCCGGACGCCGACCGCCCGGAGCTGGCGGTGGCCGAACTGACCGGCCGGCGACTGGTGTTCTTCCCCCGCGCCACCGCCCCCGCGCTCTACGACGAGATGCTCACCACCCTGACCCGGCACGGCTGCACTCCCGAGGCCGTCGTCGACCCGCCCGGCCCGGACGTCGCGGGCGCACTCGTGCTCACCGGCAGCGCCGTCGCCCTGGTGCCACGCACCTCGCCGCCACCGGGTACAGTCTGGCGTCCGCTGACCGGCACCCCGCTGGCCTGGCGCACCTCCACGGCCTGGCCGACCGGGAGCGGCGGCCCCGCCGTCCGGCTGTTCGCCGAGGCCGCCCACCAGGCGCTGACCGAACACGGCGGCCTCCTGCCCCAGCCGCCCAACCCCCCGCTCTTCCCCCGGCCCGCAATGGAGTTCCCGCTGTGACCAGCGACCGCGCCCACGGCAACCGCGCATCCGGCGACCGCCCCGCCGGCGTCCGCACCGCGCGCGCCCGCATCGCCGCCGCCTTCGCCGACGCCGGCGTCAGCGGCCGACTGCACGTCCGCGACCTCGACACCGGCACCGAGATCGCCCTCGACGCCGACACCCCGGTCAGCACCTCCAGCGTCCACAAGCTCTGCCTCCTGGTCACGCTCTTCCGCGAGGCCGCCGCCGGACGGATCGACCTCACCCGACAGATGGAGATCCCCGCCACCGGCCGCACCTCCGGCGGCACCGGCCTGGCCGCCATGCTCGACGCCGCCCGGCTCTCCCTGCGCGACCTCGCCTACCTGACCGTCGCCGTCAGCGACAACGCCGCCGCGGACATCCTCTGGGACGAGATCGGCCTCGACACCGTCAACCGCACCATGGCCGACCTCGGCCTGACCCGCACCGTCGCCGTCCACAAGCTCCGCGACCTCATCGCCGCCCTCGCCGAGGACACCGGCCACGACTCCCCGGTCGACCCCACCGTCGTCGCCCGCCTCAGAGTCCTCGACCCCACCTTCACCAACCGCAGCACCGCCCGCGACATGACCACCCTGCTCGCCGCCCTCTGGCACGGCGACGCCTGCCCCGGCGAACCCGGCGCCGCCCTCCGCCGCCTGCTCGGCCTCCAGGTCTGGCCGCACCGCCTCGCCTCCGGCTTCCCCTACGACGACGTCCGCGTCCACGGCAAGACCGGCACCCTCCCGACGCTGCGCCACGAGGTCGGCGTCGTCGAATACCCCGACGGCGGCCGCTACGCCCTCGCCATCTTCACCCGTGCCGCCGCCACCACCATCACCCTCCCCGCCGCCGACGCCGCCATCGGCACCACCGCCCGCCTCGCCATCGACGCCCTGCGAGCGATGGCGACCGGGCGGGGCGGCGGCCCGCAGGCAGCTCAACAGGTCCGGTGACCTGCGAGGTCATGCCACAAGCTCGACTCGCGGTTCAACTCCCGGCGCCCTACTGAACGCTGTGGTTCAGGATGAGGGTGGTGCCGTCGGCGGTGGTGTACTCCAGGGTGCCGTCGCCGGTGATGGTCCGGTAGGCGCCGGTGCCGCCGACGATCGCCACCGTGAACGTCCCCGGCTCCCGCTCGGGCGGCGCCCCGGCGGGCCGGGTGCGCTGGGTCGGCGGGCAGGGGGTCGGGAACAAGGCCTACTCGTCCGGCGGCAACCGCGCCCAGGGGCTGCCGGCCCGTCAGCCACGATGTCGGCCGCTGCTCGGCTGCTCCGGATCTTTTGCCGGTGAGTGTTCGCGTGTCGCTCGGTGGGGACTCCTCCGGAGTTTCCCGGGCATGGTTTCCTGGCCGAGGCAGCGAGCCGACGGTGACACGGGAGGCCAGGTGGCGGGTCCGGGCGGGTTCCCCTCGCGAGGGGTGTGGCGGCGGCCGGCATTCCGATGGGTGGACGTGCTGGTGGTCGTGGCACTGGTCGCGTTCCTGTACGGCCTGCTGCGGCTCGCCCCGTCACTGAACGCGCCGTTCCTGCCCAGCACGGCTCCTGACACGGTGTCGACGGACCCGGCGAACCTGCCGTACTACGCGGTGCGCTCGCTGGTGCGGATGTTCGCGGCGCTGGTGGCGTCGGTGGTGTTCACCTTCGTGTACGCCACCGCCGCGGCGCGGCTTCGGCGGGCGGACAAAGTGCTGCTGCCAGTGCTGGACATCCTGCAGTCCGTGCCGGTGCTGGGCTTCCTGTCGGTGACGGTGACCGCGTTCATCGCCCTGTTCCCCGGCTCGATCCTGGGCCTGGAGTGCGCCTCGATCTTCGCGATCTTCACCGCGATGGCCTGGAACATGACCTTCGCCTTCTACTACTCCCTCGTCTCCCAGCCCAAGGAGCTGGACGAGGCCGCGCGGGTGATGCGGCTGACGAAGTGGCAGCGGTTCTGGCAGCTCGACGTGCCCTCCGGGATGATCCCGCTGGTGTGGAACGGCATGATGAGCTTCGGCGGCGCCTGGTTCTTCCTCGCCGCCTCCGAGACCATCAGCGTCCTCAACCACCGCTACGCGCTGCCCGGCATGGGGTCGTA
The DNA here is from genome assembly GCF_040304045.1 of Kitasatospora sp. NPDC094016. Classification (NCBI taxonomy): domain Bacteria; kingdom Bacillati; phylum Actinomycetota; class Actinomycetes; order Kitasatosporales; family Streptomycetaceae; genus Kitasatospora; species Kitasatospora sp. NPDC094016. The sequence continues at coordinate 368,938 of NZ_JBEOUK010000002.1, read as the reverse complement.
CGCCGCGGCGGCCATCGCCGCCGGCAACCTGGGCCAGGTCGGCATCGCGATCGCCGTGATGGTGGTCATGGTGATGGGCGTGAACGTGCTGTTCTGGCGGCCCATGGTCGCCTGGTCGGAGCGGTTCCGGGTGGAGGAGTCGGAAGCCGCCGAGCGCCCCCGCAGTCTGGTGCTCGACCTGTTGCGCCGCTCGAGCGTCCCCGAACGGCTCGGGCGCCCGTTGCTGCCGATCGGCCGCGCGCTGGACCGGGCGAGCCGGCCGTTCGGGCTGGCCGAGCACCCGATCGGCGGGTCGGCGGCGCGCGAGCGGACGGGGGACGTGTTCTTCGCCGGTGCGGTCAGCGTGCTGGTGCTCTTCGGGGCGTGGAAGGCGTTCGCCTACGTCAGATCCACGGTGGGGCTCGCGGAGTTCGGACACGCGCTGGCCCTGGGGGCGGCGACCTTCAGCCGGGTGATCGTCCTGATCGCGTTCGCGACGGTGGTGTGGGTGCCGATCGGCGTGTGGATCGGCATGAACCCGCGGGTGACCCGCTTCGCCCAGCCCGTGGTGCAGGTCCTGGCGAGCTTCCCGGCGAACTTCGTCTTCCCGTTCGCCACCGCCGCGTTCGTCGCGCTGGGCATCTCGCTGGACGTCGGCGCGATCCTGCTGATGGCGCTGGGCGCGCAGTGGTACATCCTGTTCAACGTGATCGCCGGCGCCTCGGCCATCCCCACCGACCTGCGCGAGGCGATGACCACCTTCCACGTCAGCGGGAGACTGAAGTGGCGCACCTTCATCCTGCCCGCGGTCTTCCCCTCCTACGTCACCGGCGGGATCACGGCGGCCGGCGGAGCGTGGAACGCTTCCATCGTCGCGGAGGTCGTGACCTACGGCTCCCACACGCTGACCGCCACCGGCCTCGGCTCCTACATCACCCAGGCCACCGCCACCGGGGACTTCCCGAAGATCCTGGTCGGCATCGTGGTGATGAGCCTGTACGTCGTCGCCCTCAACCGGCTGTTCTGGCGCCGCCTCTACCGCATCGCCGAGACCCGCTACTCCCTCTGACCTTTCGTACCAGCGAGCGAGGCAGGACCCGTGACCACCGACCACCCGCGCACCCCCGGCCCCCGCCCGACCGGCGCCACGATCGTGCGGGCCGAGCGGGTGACCAAGACGTTCACCACCCCCGACGGCCGGGAGCTGCCGGTCCTGGACGACATCGGCTTCCACCTGGCGGAGGGCGAGATCGTCGCGCTGCTGGGCAAGTCCGGCTCCGGCAAGTCGACCCTGCTGCGGTGCATCGCCGGGCTGATCGCCCCGTCCTCGGGCACCGTCGCCTACCGGGGCGAGCCGCTGACCGGTGCCAACCCGGGTGTGTCGATGGTCTTCCAGTCCTTCGCCCTGCTGCCCTGGCTCACCGTGCAGCAGAACGTCGAACTGGGCCTGCACGCCCAGGGCGTCGGTGAACAGGAGCGGCGCGAGCGGGCGCTGAAGGCGATCGACCTGATCGGTCTGGACGGCTTCGAGTCCGCCTACCCCAAGGAACTGTCCGGTGGCATGCGCCAGCGCGTCGGCTTCGCCCGCGCCCTGGTCGTCGAACCGGACGCGCTGCTGATGGACGAGCCGTTCTCCGCCCTGGACGTGCTGACCGCCGAGAACCTGCGCAACGAGCTGGTCGGCCTGTGGGAAGGGCATGAGGCGCCGGTCAAGTCGATCCTGATCGTCACCCACAACATCGAGGAAGCCGTCCTGCTGGCCGACCGCATCCTCGTGCTGGCCGCCAACCCCGGCCGCATCCAGGCCGAACTGCGCGTCGACCTGCCCCGCCCCCGCAACCGCCAGGACCCGCACTTCGAATCCATCGTCGACACCGTCTACGGCATCCTCACCGGCCGGGAGGAAGCCGCCGTCGCCGCGGTGGAGCCCGCGACGACCGGTGGTGCGGAGCGGCCCGCCCCGACCCCGACCAGCGCGCCGCTGCCGGAGGTCAGCGTCGGCGGGCTGGCGGGCCTGCTGGAAATCCTCGTCGCCCGCGGCGGCGAGGACGGCCTCGCGGAGATCGCCGACGAACTCAACTTCGAGATCGACGACCTCCTGCCACTGGTCGACGCCGCCGAACTGCTCGACCTCGCGCGCACCGAGGGCCCCCGGATCCGCGTCACCGACGCCGGCCGCGAGTTCGCCGCCGCCGACATCCTCACCAGCAAGCAGCTCTTCGCCCACCACGCCGCCAGCCGCGCCCCGCTCGTGCGGGCCATCGTCCAGGCCCTGGCCGCCACCGACGGTCACACCCTGCGCGAAGGGTTGTTCCTCGACCTGCTGCGGCGCGGTTTCTCCGCCGAGGACGCGCGCCGCCAGCTGGACACCGCCATCGACTGGGGCCGCTACGCCGAGCTGTTCGACTACGACTCCGGCGACGGCGAACTCACGTTGGAACCCGGCGCGCAGGACGCCCTGTAGGCGGGGTGCGTGCCTCAGTCCTTCCGGTGGGCCTCCGCGTCGGCGAGCAGGCGGACCACGTCGGCGGGAACAGCCGCCCGGGAGTTCGGCGGCCCGGAGGTCCTCGTCCCGGCCGCCGCCGCCCTCACCCGGCAGCACCCGACACGTCATGCGCGAACTCGCCAGCCCCACCCCCCTCTCCCAGCCAGGTGCCCCCAGCACCTGTCGCGCGCGGTCTGTGGTCGGACCATCACCCCACGTCAGAGCGGCCGGTGGGCGATCTCGGTCGACGGCCCGTCCGCACGGCCCCGGAACCACTCGCGACACACCAGAACAACCCACCCCACGCCTCGCCGAAAGTCCGGATGGAAATGACCGAGAACAAGCAAGGTGGAGACATGTTCGATTGACCCTCACAAAGGCGGTCTGGATACTGATCGAGCACGACGCAACCGAAACTCGTTGCGAAGCGGACTCCGATTCGAAATTTCATCCGGTTGAGGAGAATCCATGATCTCGAAAGCAAAGAAGGTCGTGAGCTCGATGGCGATGGCCTTCGCCGCGGCGGCCACGCTCACCGTGGCCGTGCCGTCCGGCAACGCCTTCGCCATCGACCACGTCCAGTGTGACGGGAGCCGCAATGACTTCCTGAAGATCTGGTCGCACCTCGACGGCCGTGACAGCGTCGACTGCTACGCGAACGGGGGGACGATCGGCTTCGGCGGGTGGTGGATCGACCGGATCTCCACGGGGAACAACGACCTGGTCTACTCCGACGCCAACGGCGACTCGGTGAGGGTCAACCGCTGGACCGACATCACGTACCCGAACCGCCCGCCGAGGGTCAACTCCATCCAAATCCTCTGACGAACCGGCGGAGCGGGACCCGAACGGAAATTCGTCCGGCCGTATCACCGCAAGTCCCCGCAGCGCTTTGATCGCCGTCGAATTTTCTGTGACGTGAATTCGCTCAATTCCGGTCCACCGGCGCCGGCCATGCCCTCCAGGGGCTGGCCGGCGCCGGCATGTGGTGTCACGGCTGCCCGCCGGGGGCGGCCCCGGCGGAGCGGTCGCGGTGGGGGTCAGCGGGTGCTGAAGTACGCGTTCCAGGAGGCGTTGCCGGTGCGGGCCAGGCCGACCTCGTTGTAGTCGCCGAGCATGATCCCCAGGTGAAGGGGCGACCTGATCCAGCCGTCGACGGCGGCGTCGATGTCGGTGGGGCCGTAGAAGGCGATCTCGCCGAATCCCCTCCCGGTGTAGCCGAGGTTGCGCGCGATGCCGCTCGAGTCGCAGAAGTGGCCGGAGACGCGGCGCTGGTCCATCTGGTCGGCGTTGCACTTGGCGACCTGGGAGAGCGTCTGGTTGAGGCGCACTGCCGGCCTGCCGTTCTGTGCGCGCACGGCGTTGAGCCGGTCCAGGAAGCGCTGCTCGACGGAGGCGCCCGGGCCCGGGCCGGTGCCCGACCCGATCAGGTCGAACCGCTGGGACATGCTGCTGTCGCAGTTCTCGACGGTGACCTCCCGGTCGAGGCCGTGATAGGTCAGACAGCGGTTGTCGCGGGCGTTGTGGAGGTAGGTGCCGCCGCCGGCGGCGGGCTCCAGGGTCCACTGCTGGTTGTCGCCCGCCCACCAGTGGATGAACTGGGTGGACCGGCCGTCGTTGGTGTCCATCTCCAGTACGCGCTCGGTGCCGTTGACGTTGCGGGCGAAGTCGACCCGGTCGCCGGGCTTGTTGGAGATCCAGAACGAGGTGGAGGCGTTCTGGTAGTTGCGGGCGACGATCCGGGAGCCCTCGCCGTCGGCACTGGCCAGCGAGTTGTGGTTCTGGTGGTCCTGGATCGTGATCATCTGCTCGACCACGGCGGCGTTCGCCGGCGCGGTGAGCAGCGTGACGCTACTCACCGCTATCGCGGAGACGGCGAGCGGCAAGCCTGCCAGCCGGGTGCGGCGGCGGATGCCGGTGCTCGGGCGGAGACGGAGGGTCCGGGTGGACGGGTGGGACACGGGAATCTCCTGTTGTCGGTGGACCGCGTGCGGATGCGACTGCGGAACGCGGTCAGGACACCAGGACCGAATTGACGATCGATCAGCAACATGTTGACGAACTGCCGTGCGCGGCCCGGGCGGGGAGCCGGGGACGCGCGCCGGGTTCAGTTGGCCAGGTTGAAGTCGCCGCCGAGGGGTGCGGCGATCTTGTCGACGCCGGTCAGCGCGGTGAGCGAGGTGACGGGGGTGCTGCTGTCGGTGGTGGTGCCGTTGCCGAGTTGGCCGGAGCCGTTGTTGCCCCAGGCGCGGACGGTGTTGTCGCCGAGCAGGGCGATGGTGTGTTCGCGGCCGCCGGCGATCAGCTGGATGCCGGTGAGGCCGGGGACCGGGACGGGGGTGCTCCGGAAATCGGTGGTGCCGTCGCCGAGCTGGCCGGAGGTGTTCCGGCCCCAGGCCTTGAGCTGGTCGCCGCCGTCGGTGACGGCCAGGCTGTGGTGGGCTCCGGCCGCGATCCCGGAGACCCCGCCGAGCCAGCTGCCCTGGATGTCGACCGGAGTGAAGCGGCTGATGGTGGTGTTGTCGCCGAGCTGGCCGGTGGCGTTGTAGCCCCACGCCTTCACCGCGCTGCCACTGGTGGGCTTGGTGGAACTGCTCGGCGGGCCGACCAGGGCCAGGTTGTGGTCGGCGCCGACGGCGATCCGGGTCACACCGGTCAGGTTGTTCACCGGGGACGGCACGTTACGGCTCGCCGAAGTTCCGTCCCCGAGCTGGCCGTTGATGTTGTGGCCCCAGGCCCACACGGTGCCGTCCTCGCGCAGCGCCAGGCTGTGGTTGAGTCCGGCGGCGATCGCGATCACCTTGCTGAGTCCCTCAACCCGAACCGGGACGCTGCTGTCGGCGTTGGTGCCGTTGCCGAGCTGGCCGTGGTTGTTGCGCCCCCAGGCGACCACGGTCTGGTCGACGAGCAGGGCCAGGCTGTGCACTCCGCCCGCGGCGACGTCGGTGGCACTGGAAAGGTTGACGACCTGGCCGGGCGCGTTGTGGCTGAACACCGAGCCGTCGCCGAGTTGCCCCGACCCGTTGGCGCCCCACGTTTGCACCGTGCGGTCGGTCAGCAGGGCCAGCCCGAAACCTGTGGCGGGGCCGCTTCCCCCGGCGGCGATCTTCACCACCTCGGCGCTCGTCAGTCCCAGCACGGTGGTGGCCGTCGTACGGAAGTCCGTCCAGGTGCCGTCGCCGAGCTGACCTGCGCGGTTGTTGCCCCAGGACTTGAGCCGCTTCTCCGCCACTTGATCTCCTCATCGGGTGTGCTGCCATGCGGGAATTCGGCCGCAGAGGCTGCCGCACAGACGCGGTGGTGCTGCCTCCCGACGGGCCGCTCCTGCCCGGCCCTCTCCGCAAGCTCTCGAACGCATCATCGGTGACGAGCGATCAGAACTCGGGACCCCGATCTCGACCTTCACTCGAACAGGCGATCTTCCGGCGTTTCCAGGCACGCCGGGCCGTCTCGCTGCGCCGACCGGGCCGCCGCCGCTGCGCACACGCGCCCCTTGGCGGCGCTCCTGACATCGACCCGACGGCCCGGCACCTCGTGGGTGCCGGGCCGTCGGGCGGGGTGTGGGGGCGCGGGTTACTTGGGCATCTCGTTCCAGAGCTGCTGGGCGCTCTTGCCGGTGAGCTGGACCCAGATCTGCTCGCTGTAGTTCGTGGTGTTCAGCAGGTGTGCCAGGTCGGGCTTGTTGTAGGCCTTCGAGACGTAGTCGATGAACCGGGCGGTGGCCTGGTAGCCGCTGTCGTAGTTGGAGTCCGGGCCGAAGTGCTGGGCGCCGGTGCCCGGCTGGAAGTTGTAGTCGCGCACCCAGTCCGCCAGGCCCTCGCCCAGCCACCACTTGCCGGAGAACGGGCTGTCCCAGACCGCGACGTGCACGGCCTCGTGCACCAGGAAGCCGGTGTCGCCCTTGTTGCCGCGGGTGTAGCCGATGTTGACGTGGACCTCCTTGATGCCGTTGCCGGGGTTCACCGTGGTGAACGCGGGGTAGCCGGTCAGCTTCGGGTCAAAGATGATCTTGAAGTAGCCGGGGGCGGCGAAGGCCCCCTTGGTGATCAGGTTGGAGATCGTCGGGTAGTAGTCCGCGACGGTCTTCTTCTGCTGCTCCAGCCACGGCCCGAGGTCCGGGGCCTGCGAGTAGTCGAGGTCGATGGTCGGACGGCCGGCGGTCGGCGGGGTGGTGGCGCCGTTGCGGTCGAGGTTCCAGGACTGCGCCGGGTCCCCCGCGTTGCAGGCGGCCACCTTGGCGTTCAGGTCCGCGCCACGGGCCAGGCAGAGGTTGCTGTCCGAGACGCTGTGCAGCAGCCAGGCCCGGCCGTTGCCCATCGAGGTGTTCTCCAGCCACCACTTCTGGTTGTCCGCGCCGACGTAGTTCCAGGCACCGACGGTGTTCTTGCCCCGGTCCCGGTCGGCGGCGTTGTTGGTGCCTGGCACCTTCACCGACCAGGAGCCGTTGCCCTCGTCCCTGACCGTCCAGAGTTGCTGGGCCGAGGACTCGTTCCAGTCGCGGACCACCACGTTGGAGCCGTTGTTGCGGCTGTCCCACTGGAGGGCGCCGCCCGCGTAACTGGAGATGCGGTAGTCGGCGCCGCTGGACGGGAGCGACTCGGCCGCACTGGCGGTCCCGGCGCCGAAGGCCATCCCGGACACGACGGTCGCGGTGGACAGGACGACGGCGGCGGCCGTACGACGGGTGATCATCTCGGGGTTCTCCTCTCGGGCGGCTCCCCCCTGGAACCGGCCTGCGGTCATGCCACCGGGCCCCGGCAGACGCGGCGTCAACGCTCCCGTCGACGGGTGCGTTGACAGGGCGTCGACCCGGTGGTGCTCACCCGAAGGCCTCGGCCTGCCGCCAGGTGGCTCCTCACTCGTGGACGCCCGCGCTCCCGACCGCCCGCCGGCGGGTCGCCCGCACGGCCGCGCCCGCCGCGGTGGCCAGGGTGGCGAGGGCGCAGAGCGCGACGGTCTCCCCGATCCGCGCCCACGGGACCACCGTCGGCGCGTCGGCCACGAGCTCGCCCAGCGAGACGTGCTGGGTCAGCGCGGCGAGCGCGGTCGCCACGGCGGCGAGCACGGTGCCGACGGCCACCGCCACGGCCGACTCCACTGCGGCCACCCTCACGATCTGACCGCGCACCGCGCCGACGAGAGCGAGCTGGGCGAACTCCCGCCACCTCCCGGCCATCGCCATGATCAGGGTGTTGGCGACCGCGATCAGCGCGTAGACCAGCGCGATCCCCAGGATGACCACTGCGGCGTTGTCCGTCTGCTGCGCGGCATGCGCGCGCTCGGCCCCGAGGTAGGCGTCGTAGGTCACCACGTGCGCGCCGGAGCCCGCCAGCGCCTGGTTCACCGCGGCCGTCTGCTGCGGGTCGAGCGCCGCGCCGGCGCCCGCCGAGGAGTCGAGGTAGACCCGGCTCGGCATCAGCGCGCCGGTCAGCGCCGAGGACACGTACGTGTCGTCCCCGTTCAGGCCGCGCGCGACCACCGCCGCGACGACGGTCGAAACCCTCGCGCCGGTCGGCAGCAGCATGACCACGCGGTCGCCGACCGCCAGACCGTCGGACTCGGCCGCGTGCTCGTCGATGACCAGGAAGTCCTCGGGCAGCGAGGCGAGGAAGCCGGAGAGCACCGGCGGCGTGACGGTGACGCCCAGCGCCGCCGCCGGGACGGCCTTCGCGCTCAGCGAGTCGATCTGCTCACCGGCGGCGGTACCGATCCGGAGGTTCATCGAGGTGACCGGGGTGACCCTGATCCAGGGCACGGCCGCCAGGCGGGCGAGCGTCGGACCATCGATCCCCGAGCCGCCGGGCACGACCACGGCCGCCGCGCGGATCTCCTGCTGCTGCCGGGCCAGCAGCGTCGCGTCGCCGGACTCCTGCATCGTCAGCATCGCGGCGACCAGCCCGACGGCCACCACGATCGGCGCCACGGTGGCGGCCGTACGGCGCCGGGAGGTGAGGATGTTCTCCCGCACCAGCAGCGGGCCGGCCGTGGCACAGCCGCGCAGCGGGCGGAGCAGCAGCCTCGTCACCGGGCGCAGCAGGGCCGGGGCCAGCAGGGTGACCGCGCCGACGTAGAGCACCGGCACCACCTCGTACTTGCGGGCGCTGGCCGCGAGGTACGGCTCGGTACGGGAGATGGCGACCCCCGCGACGACTGCGCCGGCCAGCATCCCCACCCCCAGCAGCCAGCGGACCGGCGTCATCGCGCGGCGCTCCAGCACGCTCTCGCGCAGCACCTCGATCGGGCGGATCAGCGAGACGCGAACCAGGGTCGCGCCCGAGCCGGCCAGCGCGGCGGCGACGCCGATGACGGCGGCCACCAGCAGCGGCAGGACGGTGACGGGGATGGTGAACCACGACGGGGCCACGTGGTGGTCGAGCATCCAGGACCGCAGCGGCACGGTGCACAGCGGTGCGAGCAGGCAGCCGGCGACCGCCGCGGCCAGGCCGATCAGCAGGGCCTCCCAGAGCACCATGCGCCGCACCTGCCCGGGGGCCGCGCCCACCAGGCGCAGCAGCGCCAGTTCGCGGCGGCGCTGCTCAGCGGCGAAGGCGAAGGTCGCGGTGACGACGAACACCGCGACGCACCCGGCGAGTCCGGTCGTACTGCCCGCCATGGCCTGGGCGTTGGCCAGCGCCTGAGCGCCGCCGGTGGAGTCGGGGTCCAGCCTGGTCAGGCCGCCGCCGGTGAGGACCACGGCCTGGTCGCCCGCGAGCGCGGCCAGCTGCTTCGCGTCCTGGTCGGTGACGAGCGCGTTCACGCCAGGTGACAGGCGCTGCGCCTCGGCGGCGCTGAAGAAGACCGCGTTCTCGAACCAGAGCGCGTCGGTGACGCCGACCACCCGGTAGTGGCCTGCGCCGTCGCCCGTCGTGACGCCGGTCTGGCGTCCGACCAGTTCCCGGGGGCCACCGCTGACGACGATCTCGTCCGCGGCCTGCGGCGCGCGCCCGGTCGCCAGGCGGTAGCCGGCGAAGGCGGCCGAGGACCAGGGGTGGCCCGTCATCCCCCCGGAGCCGGAGGCGAGTTGCACGGGGAAGCTGCGGTCGGGCGTGGCGTGCCCGGTCGCGGCCGCCTTCGCGACGAGGTCGGGCGGCAGGACGGCGGGGGCCTTCATCGGGCGCCCGTCGAAGCCCTGCGGCGCCAGGACGGCCGAGGCCTCCTTGAACCGCTGCGGACCCGGATGCGGCGTACCGAAGGTGGCGGCGAGGGTCAGCGTCATCATGCCGATCATCGTGGTGCCGAGCGTGAGGGCGAGGAAGGCGCCCACGAAGCCCGCCAGGCGGTGGCGCAGGGTGGCTACGGCGATCTTCAGCACGGCTTCGTCCCATTGCCGCCGGGCTCCAGCGCGGCCGTCCGCATCCCGTGCCGCTCGACGACGCCGATGCCGCCCGCACCCGCCTCGACGACGTACGGCTGGCCCGGGGCCCGCCCCTCGCCGGGAGGACCCGGGGGGCACGGGGCCGCTGCTGGAACCTTGCTCCGGAACACACGCTCGCCTTCTCCGTGGGGGTCGGTCGGGGGCAACGGCCATCCGACGCGCCGACGCTACGGCGCCACGCGGGATCGGCACCTCCGGACCGTCCCTGATATCACCCCTGATATCGCCCCTGAGGAACCGTTCCCCTGAAGAACTCGCGCAGATCGGCGGGTGCGAGCGCCGGCGGGCGGTTGACACGCCGTCGACCCTGATGGGCGGCCGGCGGGACGTGGGACTCTGTCCCTACGTCAGCCCGTCCCCCGTACGCCGCAAGTCTGATCATGAACCCATCCCTGCGCCGTGCGGGGGACGGACCTACCCTCGCCGCCGGCCGCCGGCCCGTCCTGCGCGAGCGCCGACGTCAACCACTACCCGACCACCGGCCGGCGGCCCGCCAAGGACCTGACCTGCGGCAACCAGGGAGTTCCGTTCGGGCACACGGGCCCGCCGATCGCGGGCCTGTGCGAGGAGGGCAGCTCTGGTCCAAGGGAGCGGCAGTCCCGATGGCAGGATGACGGGATGTTGACGAACCAACCGTGGGCAGGGCTTCACGGTGACCTGCTGGCGGCGAAGGCACTGGTGTACGACCCGAGCGGTTTCGCCTGTTCGCCCCCGGTGGCCGAACCGGAGAGCGCCGAATACGCGGCTTGCCGGTTCACGATCGACGGCCGCTCGGTCCGGTTCCGGGCGGCCAAGACCACCCCGACGAAGGCGGGCCAGTTCGTCACCGTGTGGTTGCGATCCGAGGAGGGACCGATCCGGCCCTTCGACACCGACGACGGGGTGGACCTCTTCGTCATCAGCTGCCGCGACGACAACGGCTTCGGGCAGTTCGTCCTCCCACGCGAGGTGCTGTGCGAGCGCGACATCGTCTCCCGCAACGGCTCCGGCGGGAAACGGGGGTTCCGCGTCTACCCGCCATGGGTGACCACGACCAACCGGCAAGCGCGCAGCACCCAGGCCTGGCAGGTGAACCACTTCCTCCACATCAGCCGGAACGGGCCCGCCGACCTGACGCGCGCCCACACCCTCTACCACCGGTAGCCGCCCCCGTGCGCCTGCTCGGCTGTCGGGGTGACATCCGGGCGCGGCCCGCCCGGGGCGGCGGTCCGCGCTCTGGTACGACGGGTCAGATGTCCGCGCCGGCGGTGCGTCCCCCGTCCGCCGGCCGTCCCGGAGGAGAGATCGCCGTGCCCGTGCCCACCACCTTCGACCACCAGGCGAAGAACTACAGCGTCCCGCATGCCTACTGGCTGGCGAAGGCGTCCGAACTCGCCTACCAGGACGAGGCCACCATCGAACGGCAGGCCCGCGACTGGGGCTTCGACCGGGTGCGTCACCACCAGACCCGGTTCACTCCGCCGTTCCCGCTGGAGGACACCCAGGCCTACACCATGGCCAGCGACCACATGATCGTCACGGCGTTCCGCGGCACCCAGCCGGCCGAGATCCGCGACTGGCTCTCCGACTCCTCCACGCCGCCCTGGCCCGGGCCCGCCCGCACCGGCTACGTCCACTTCGGCTTCGCCGAAGCGCTGGAGTCGGTCTTCCCGGACGTCCTGGACGCCCACGCCCAGCTGCGCACCAACGGCCAGACCGTGTGGTTCACCGGCCACAGTCTCGGCGGAGCCCTGGCGATGCTGGCCGGCGCCCGGTTGTACCTGGAGGACCCGCGCCTCCAGGCCGACGGCATCATCACGTTCGGGCAGCCCCGCACCTGTGACCGGCTGCTCGCCGCCGCCTGCAACGAGGGGTTCAAGGGGCGCCTGTACCGGTTCGTCAACAACAACGACATCGTGCCCCAGCTGCCGCCGGAGCCGGCCTACACCCACGTCGAGGCGCTGAAGTACATCGACTCCTCGGGCCGGCTCCACGACTCCATGGGCCTGGTCGCCGGGCTCGCCGACCGTGCCAAGGGCCTGACCGCCGACGCGTTCGCTCCGGCCGCGGCCGGTGTGCGCGACCACGCGATGAAGCGCTACCTCGCGGCCCTGGAACAGAACCTCGCCTGACGGAGTCAGGTCCTGCGGGCGGGGCAGGCGGGAAGGGCGAGGCAGGCGCCGGTGGGTCCACGGCCGGCAGGCCGGGCCCGGCGAGCAGAGCCGGGCCGAGGGTCGAGTGAACCGATGGTACGAACAGCCTCCCCCGGTAGCGGTGCGCACACGACCGTGTGTGGATGGTGACGGGCCGCCACACCAGGGCCGTCCGATCCACCCTCACCATTCGCACCTCGAAGGGTTCCACCCATGCGTACCGCGCACCGCATCCTGGCCGTCTCCGTCCTCAGCCTCCCGCTCGTCATCGGCGCGGCGACCACCGCCTCCGCCGCCGCGCCCGACAACATCCCCACCCTCAACTTCGACAGCGGCGCGTTCGCCGTCGGCCCGAACGGCAGCGCCCTCCAGGTCACCGACGCGCAGTTCGGCCCCTGTGGCTCCTCCTTCCTCACCGGCGCCGTCGCGGTCGGCCCGGGCGGCGTCGGGGGCATCGCCACCGAGACCGGCATCAGCAACGGCGGGCAGAGCTGACCCCACCCGCACCCGCACCACGGCTGCCCCGGGAGCACCCCGCCCCGGGGCAGCCGCCCATCCGCAACCGGGACGGACCGCCCGGCGCCTGGTGCGTGGTCACCGGGCAGCCCAGGCCGAGCAGGCGGGCTGGTGCCAGGTCGTCCGGACCACCTGGCCGCCGGGCAGCCTGTGCTCGCTGTTCCAGGTCCGACAGCACCCGGCGGCAGGTCGGCGCGGACCGGACGGCACCGCGGAACCGGCGGCCTGGCGGACGGGCGCGGGCGCGAAGGCCGGCTTGCCGGGGCGGCCCCGACGGCGTCTGGTGGAGGAAGTCGTCATGCCCGCCGTTCTGCCACCCCCGGCCCCCGTCCAACCTCGCCTCACCCGAACGGATGAGCAGCCCGGGCCGTCCGTGGAGCGCTGACGCGGGCAGCAGGAAGCGGAGAGCGGCGGACCTGTGCGAGGGCGTCGAGCAGGTCCGGACGGGCATCCGACTTATCAGACAGGCACCGAACCACAGGGGCCCGACTCGAATCCCCTTCTGGCCAGGATCAACCCCGAGCACGGATCCCGGTTGAAGGCGCTACCTTGTGATCTCATCTGGGCCACGGCATGGAAGAACGCACTGCCCTTGCACCTTGTTCCCGACCTGCGGGAATGAGCTGAGGTGCAAGGGGCCACGGCCGTGCCGACGCCCACCTGATGTCAGGGCAGTCGGGTCCCCTTCGACAGCGGGAGGGGCTTCCACGGCGCGGGGGCGATGGGTCGCATGGCGGTGGCCTCTTCGATAGGGCGGACAGGATGCCCGGCTTTGAGTATCTGGTCGCGCAGCCACTTTGGGTCACACCCGTACATGGTGCCCAGGACACGGATGCCGATGCCGGTTGCGTGGCGGTGGGCGATGGCCGGCAGGGCCGCGATCACGAGGGCCCTGAGCATGGCTTGCCGGTCTTGTCGGGTGTTGGCCCACACAGCTTCTCCTGGGGTGTTACGACGGTTCCTGGCTGTCCGTGGTGCTCGGCCTGCCGGCCGTGGGCGAGTGCGAACACGGCAGCGGCGAACAGTCGACGCCTCCGGGGGCACGCCCAACCTTTTGGCGACCTCTACCCCGTGGGAGGGCCCCGTCCTGTGGCAGCGGGGGCAGCCACAGGACGGGGGCCTCGCCCGCCACTGGGGGTTGAAGGCGGCGGGGGTGCGAGATGGTCAGTGAGTGTCGAAGACCTGGACCCTGAAGCCCAGCCCCTTCTGCCAGACCTCCACCGTTCGCCGGTCGCCGACGCGGGCGTACCGGAGCGTGCCGAGGTCCGCGTCGTCCTGGGGCGTGTGGTAGTACCGGACGCCGGTCACGGCGTAGACGAGCAGGGCGAGGACGAGGACAGCGCGTTCCATGGGGTGCTCCGGTTGTGCGGGGATGGGCTTGCCGCCGATGGCGGCCGGATGGTGTAGGTGAGGAACCCGGCGTGCTCGCCGGTGGGCGTGAACCCGGCCTTCACCAGGACTCGGCCGGAGGCGGGGTTGTGCGGGTGGTGCTTGGCGCGGACCTCCGGCAGCCCCAGGTGGCCGAAGGCCAGGGCGAGGACTCTGCGCACGCCCTCCGTAGCGTGCCCCTGTCCCCAGGCGTCCGGGCGCAGGATGTAGCTGATCGCGGCGACGGGCCGCTCAAGGTGGAGTTTGACGATTCCGAGCAGGTCGCCGGCCGCGACCAGACCGAGGGTGTAGAGCGTGCGTGGCGTCGAGGCTGCGGAGGCTGTGGCGGTGCGGGTGTAGAACCGGGCTTCGGCGGCGTCCATCGGGGACCTGCCCAGGTACTTCGTCGCCTCCGCGCTGTAGATGCGCAGCAGGGCGTCGGCGTCGCCGGGGACCAGCTCCCGCAGCTCGATCACGCGTCCGCCGCTTTCACGAGCATGGTCAGCTCGGCGGCGGTCGGCCGGTCGTCGGAGGCGGCCATCAGGACGTGCCGCAGGCGGGCCTGGAGGGACGGCCAAGGCAGCCTGGTGGACAGCGGGATGGCGCGGTGGGCGATGGCCTTGCGCAGGGCATCCAGCGGCGTCCCTTTGCCGAGTCCGGCGGTCTCGTAGTCCAGCGGCCAGGTACCGGTGGTGCAGGTCCACAGGGTCCCGGCGAGGGCGTAGACGTCGGCGCTCTGCGTGGTCTCGACGGGCTGGGGGCCGTTCATGATCCGCGCGGCCAGCTCGGGGGCGGTCAGGTGGATCATCGTGCCGTCGAACGTCGACCACGGGAGGGTGCCGAGTTGCCGCGACCACGCGAAGTCCAGGAGGCGCACGCCGTCGTCGGTGTGGATGCCGTGCTGGGGCTGGAGGTCGCCGTGCACCCACCCGTCGTGGTGCAGGTCGGCCACGGAGCTGCACAGCGCGACCGCAGCGGCGAGCGCGCTGTCCTTCCCGTTGTCGTCCTTGCGGACCGGGCGGAAGACGTCCCAGGTGGACGGCCCCGACAGCCACGGGGTGACGAACCAGACCCCGCCGTCGAAGCGCCCGACGGTCACGGAGTAGTCCGGGAGCTGCTCCAGCACGGAGGCTTCGCGGGCGGTGACCTCGGCGGCCTCACCGGTGCCGAGCTTGATGCCCACCACCCCGCGCGGGCCGCTGGCCTTCCACACCGCCGAACCCCGCCGGTCGCTGATCTCCTCCAGCTCGACCGGCCCGCAGATGTCCTCCGCCGCCGTCAGCGCCGCTGCGGCATGGGAAGTGAACTCGCCCATTCTCGTACTGCCTTCCACTCGCAAGGGAGGGGCTCGAAGACGTCCCGGCCGTCGTCCACCGCCACGGACAGGGCCGTGGCGAGGTCGGGTGTGCCTTCCAGGAACTTCGGGTCCAGCGGCCGGACGCCCGCCCGCACCGGGAGGAACGAGAACGGCGGCGGCGGGATGCTCTGCCCGCGCCGGCCGGTCTCGACCGCCCCCTGGGCGAACTTGCCGAACATCACGCCGACCGGGGCGTAGAGGTTCTTCAGCGCCCAGTGCGGCCAGGCCATCAGCTCCCGGTGGTCCGCCCCCTCGCAGTGCCCGGCCAGCACCACGTTCTCGCACGCGAGGACACCGTGCGGCCGTCCCATGAGCGGGCGGACCCATTCCGCGGCCTGGACCCCGGCGTAGAACAACTCCGCTTCCACCGCGTACCGGTGGCTGCCCGGCGCGATCTCGTAGACCGTCCAGCCGGTCATCCCCCGGCGGATGGACGGCCGCAGGAACGGGCAGTGCTCGTACAGGCCGGCGAGGTAGCCGTCCACGTTCACGCCGACGGGGTTCTCCGTCCGGGCCTCGGTGAGGCGGAGCGCCCCGGCGGTCGGCAGGGACGCTCCGTCGAGTGGTGCGATGATCACAGGTACGACGCCACCGGGATCAGGTCGTCGTCGCCGCTCGGCTCGGGCGAGCAGTCCCACTCGGCCCAGACCTCGCCGGTGTCCCGGTAGTGGGCCAAGGCGGCGGTGTCGACCTTGCCGTCCGCGTCGGTGAACCAGACCTCCGGCAGGGGCCCGTACGCCTCCTCGTACGCGCCCACCCAGCAGATGAAGCCGTTGCCGTTGCTCTCGACGTGGGCCAGCTTGCGGCCGGCGTGCTGGAGGGTGAACGCCTCGTGCGCGGCGGGGTCCGCGACGAGGGTGTGCCACGCCGCGTCGATCGCGGAGGAGAACATCTGCGGCGCGGTCTCGCCCGCATCGATCCGTCGCGCGGTGATCTTGAAGAACTTGCCCAGCTCGTCCAGTTCCATGGTGGTGGCGGTGCTCACGTGCGTCTCCCATCGGGTTGGCTCTGCTCGCCCGGGTCCGGGCGGGCAGTCGTGCGTGGTGCCCCGGCCCGTCGGAGGCTTCACGACGGGCCGGGAGTTCATGGGGCTCCAGGGGACGTGGGGTGACGGTCAGAAGCGGCCGGAGGCGATGAGCGCGGTCACCACAAGCGCCAGTAGGACTATCGCGACCGTCTGGGCGATGGCGACCGGCAGCGGCGTCGGGAGCCCCCGGTCGGCCCGGTCGGCTGCCTCGCGGTACTCCTCCTGGCCGTCGTCCACGGCGGCCTACGCCGGGCGCGGGTCGAGCGCGGCCCGCAGCGCGGCGCGGCGGTGGGGCCGGCGGGCGCGGGCAATGCAGTCGTCGCAGATCGCGTGGCAGGTGCTCTGATCCTCGCCGGGGGCCTGGAGCGTGGTCCCGGCGCAGACCAGCGTCTCGCGGTGGCACACCCAGCAGGTCCCCTGCCGGTAGCCGTCGGGGCGATCCACGACCATCCCCTCGCCGGTGATCCGGATCGGCGTCGGCGGCGGGGGGCTCGCTCGGACGGGAAGCGGCGCGGTCACGCGGACGGGCAGCAGCGGGTTGCTCACTCCGCGGGCTCCAAGTCGGCCAGGAGGACCATGTCCGGGTACGTGTCGGCCGAGCTGTCCCGGTTCACCCAGGCGTAGTTGGCGAGCTTGCTGAGAGTCTCGGCGACGGTGCCCGTCCAGCCGTCCGCACGGTGCCGGACCGGGTCACCCTGGATCACACTGTTCACAGTTGCGCCTCTCCATCGGGTCGGGGCGTGCGATGTGGTGGTGCTGGTCGCGGTTCAGGCCGAGAGGTCGGCGCGGCGGGTCGTGCAGTTCGGGCAGACGCAGGTGGACCGAACGGCGTCCACCTGGAGCAGCGTCCCCACGCTCGGGGCCCGCTCGGCAGCGCTGGCCGCCCGGTAGTCGTCCAGCGGGCTCCAACCGGCGGGGAGCCGCTGTCGTTCGAACTTCGAGGGGCCGGTCACGACCTCTCGGTACTCACGCCTGGGGGCGCGTCTCTCCATCGGACGGTCCTCCTTCACTTCTCGGAAGTCGCGACATCCAGTGAACGGCCAAGGAGTTGTCGCGAACCAGAGCAGAAGATGAGCACCTGTCGGGCATAATCAACGCACTGTCCGGCCTGACCTGGGCACTTCGATCCGAGCGGAGGCCGCCGTGACGCCGAGAAGATCCCGTCTCGCGAAGCGCCGCAAGGCGCTGGGCTACAGTCAGGAGGAGTTCGCCAACGAGTTGGGAGTGGCAGTCTCCACAGTGGTCCGCTGGGAGGCCGGCAAGACCGATCCGCAGGGATACGTACATCCCAAGGTGGCAAAGCTCCTCAAGGTGACCCCTGAGGGGCTGGCGGACCTCCTCACACCAGAGGTGCTAGCCCCTGACCGTTCGGTGGTCTACACCGCTACCCCGCCTCTTGGTGATACTGACGACATGAAGCGCCGCGATGTCCTGAGTCTGCTCGCCGTGACCGGTGCGCTCATCTCCCTACCGAGCGCCGACAAGCCCTCGCCCCGCTCCAGCCTGGCCGCGTCACTGACAGAAACCGGCCCAGACCTGAACTCACACCTATGGAAGGTGTTCAGCCTCTCCGACTCCAAGCAGGTCTTGTATCCGATGGTGCGGCACCAACTGGGTCTCCTGGCCCAAGGGCTGGGGGAAAGCCAGAGCGATGATTCGCGGCAGCACCTCTGCACACTGGTGGGAGACCTGTATCAGCTCGCTGGTGAGATCTTCTTCGACGCCAACCGGTACGCCGAGGCGTCGCACTGTTACACCCTGGCAGCGAGCGCCAGCAGGGAAGCTGGCGCCTTCGACATGTGGGCCTGTGCGCTGACTCGACACGCCTTCGTGGAACTTTACGAACGTCGATTCGCTGTCGCGGCTCCGATACTGGCCGCGGCCTCCCAGATCGCCAAACGAGGAGACCCTCAACTCTCAACCCGGTACTGGGTTGCGGCGGTCCAGGCGGAGGCGCACGCAGGTCTCGGCGACCTCGATGCGACCACGCATTCGCTCAACAAGGCCGAGCAGGTACACACCCTGTCCGGGCAACATCACAACGGCGGCTGGCTTCGTTTCGACGGTTCCCGCCTTGCCGAGGAGCGCGGAACGTGCTATCTCGCACTCGGGCGCCCAGACCTGGCGGAGCAAGCACTGACAGCCGCGCTCTCCCAGCAACTCTCACTGCGCCGCCGAGGGGCAGTGCTCGCCGAGTTGGCAGCCCTGGGTGCTGAACGCCACGATCTCGACAAGGTGAGTCACTACACCCGCGCTGCTTTGGAACTGGCGGACCAAACCGGCTCGGGCTACATCGGCAAGAAGTTGCAGGGCGTAAAGAACCGCCTCGTCCCGCTCATGGCCGACGGTCGGGCTTCAACACTGCATCAGCAAATCTCGGCGCTTGACGGCGTTGTCTGACGAAGGAGTAATACATGTCGTCTGATGGACGAATCTTCCGCGAAGCGTGGATCGCGGGCGTCTCGAAGCATTACCCGGGCGAACCAAAGGCTGGGTATGTCACCCCTTGGGAAGAGACCCCCGACTGGGAGCGCGAGTGCGCCACCGCCGTATTCGGCCAGGTCCGAGACTTCATCAGCGTGAGCAACGGCAATACGTCCAAGCTCACCCGAGAGCAGAAGGGCAGGTTCGTCGCGACGTGCTGGATTGCTCAAATCCACAAGCACATCGAGAACCCCAAGCCTGGCTACGTCGCCGACTGGGTCGACCTGCCGTCCTGGCAGCAGGAGACCGACGCGGACATCTTCGAGGCGATCGAGCGCGCCCATCCCTGAACGTAGTACTTCGCCCCTCAACTCCTCGCCAAGCCGTTGAGGGGCAGGCCTGCCCTCCACTGTCTTCGACCGTTCGGGTAGGTGGAGGCCACGAGGGTGGGGCCTGGTGCCCTCTCGCCGATCTCGACGCCGTCGGCGAGCAGCTGCCGGACAGCGGCCTCGGTCTGGTGCCGGTAGGGGTGGCGCCGGGCCTCTTCGAGGTGGTGCTTCATCAGGTCCGTCTCGCCGGCGCGGGCGGCGATCACCGAGGCCCCCAGGTGCAGCTGTCCAGCGGTGATCAGCGCGGACGGGGTCTTGTCGTCGGTGCCGTCCAGGTGGCTGCGGCCGGAGGCCTGGAGACGGCGGCAGGCGTCCAGGTCGCCGAGCCGCAGGTAGGCGGTGACCCGCAGGTACTCGCGCGCGGCCCGCAGAGCTGTCGAGGGTGGTACGGATCGGCCCCATCAGCGGGACCAGCGGGTCAGCGGCCATGCCGTCACTGTACGAGGGTGGTTGGAGGTCGCCCGGCTCAACTCCCAAGACCCTGGCAACAGCTGAGACGAACTCCGGAGTCGCCGCCTTGTGTCCGGAGACGACCTTCGTCAGCAGGCTGTAGGAGACGTGCGCGAGGTCCGCCAACTGCCGGTGGCTGAAACCCCTCACGTCCTCGTATGCCGCGATGCGCTGGCCGACACTGATCTCTTCCGGTGGTGCCATGATGGTCCCCATCCCGTGCACGCCCTTGGACCCGGTATGCACGGGACCGTACCCCTCCCTCCGGTTCTCTACCGGCCTTTCGACAAGCCTTGTCGACAAGGTCAGGAAGGGCCGCGCCTCGGGCCGGTGACTGTCGGAGCCGAAGCGCTTCGTCGGGATCGCGGTCGTCGCGGGCGAATCGACGGAGCGTGTGACGTCAGCGACTCCGATAGCGTCCCTGATGTCTCGTTACGCGACACACGGCCGTGCCTTTTGGCAACACGCACCACCGGCTTCGCGCTCGGCGCGAACGGCAACGACGCGCAGCGCTGGGCGTTCTGGCCCACCGCGAACGGGCGCTGGATCATCGAGACGCTGCTGGCCGACGGCAAGGCCGCCGCCGGCCAGGGCATGGTCATGGACCACGACCCGGGCACCCACCGCGCCCACCTGATCCGGACGATGGACGGCAACGCCGACCAGCACGGGGCCTTCCACGACGCCGGAGGCGGCTGGTTCTGGATCACCAGCGACACCGACGGCGGTTGCCTGAGAACCAACAACGCCGGTGAGCAGCTGGGCAGCTGGGCATCTGGGCCTGTGACGGATCGGACCGCCAGCGCTGGCGGCTCGACAGCATCCAGAACGGGCCCACCCTCGGCCGCTCGGAAACAGCCCGGTGGCCTCCACCCCGCTCTCGGGGTGGAGGCCACCGCCACGGACCCATCACCGACGGCCTCGGCGGCCCGCTCGCGGAGGGGCGCGGCCGGAGGGGCGGTTCAGCGGGTCGGGGCGGGCCGCAGGGGGAAGTGGCAGGCGGCCAGGTGGTCGTCGGGGCCGAAGGCGGTCAGCGGGGGCTCGACCTCCGCGCAGATCTGCTGCGCCGCCGCGCAGCGGGTGCGGAAGCGGCAGCCGGACGGCGGGTCGATCGCGGACGGGAGTTCGCCGGCGACGCCGCGGCTGCTCTTGGCCTTCTCCACCACCGGGTCGGCCACGGGAATGGTGTCCAGCAGGCCGCGGGTGTAGTGGTGCACCGGCCGGGCGTACACCGACGGCGCGGGGCCGATCTCCACCAGCTTGCCCAGGTACATCACGCCGATTCGGTCGGACAGGTACCGGACCACGGACAGGTCGTGCGAGATGAACAGGTACGACAGTCCGAGTTCGCCCTGAAGGTCGCTCATCAGGTTGAGCACCTGCGACTGGATCGACACGTCCAGGGCCGAGACGGGCTCGTCCGCGACGATGAGCTTGGGGCGCAGGGCCAGCGCGCGGGCCAGTCCGATGCGCTGGCGCTGGCCGCCGG
This sequence comes from Kitasatospora sp. NPDC094016, assembly GCF_040304045.1. NCBI lineage: Bacteria > Bacillati > Actinomycetota > Actinomycetes > Kitasatosporales > Streptomycetaceae > Kitasatospora > Kitasatospora sp. NPDC094016. The sequence continues at coordinate 347,947 of NZ_JBEOUK010000002.1, read as the reverse complement.
AGAACTCGTGCGGGTAGCGGTCCAGGGCGGTGAGCGGAAGGCCGACCAGGTCGAAGATCTGCCTGATCCGCCGGTCGCGCTCGGCCTGGCCGTCGATCCGGTGGATGTCCAGCGGCTCGCGCATGATCGACTGGACGGGCATCCGGGGGTTCATCGCCGCGTAGGAGTCCTGGAACATGAGCTGGACGTCCCGGCGCAGTCGGCGCCGCTCGGCCCGTGGCACCAGCGCCAGGTCCCGGCCCTCGAACACCAGGCTGCCGCTGGTGGGCCGCTCCAGGCCGACGATGAGCTTGCCGACGGTGGTCTTGCCGCAGCCGGACTCGCCGACCAGGCCGAGCGTCTCTCCCCGGCGGACCGTCAGGGAGATGTCGGCCACGGCGCTGACCGCGCCCACGGCCCGGCGCAGGATCAGGCCGCTGGTCACCGCGTACTCCTTGACCAGGCTGTCGATGCGCAGCAGCGGCTCGGCCGGTGCGTCCTCGGGCGCCGCGGGGGCTCGTACCGCCGCCGGGGCCCGTACTGCCGTCGCCGGGGGCGGTGTCACGGCTGGCGGGAGGCGGCCCGGCTCGGCCTCGCCGACCGGGAAGTAGCAGGCGTAGCGGTGTTCCGGGGTCTCCCCGGACAGCGGCGGCTCCTGCGCGTGGCACTGCTCGGTGGCGTAGCGGCAGCGTGCGGCGAACCGGCAGCCGGGCGGCGGGGTGGTCAGGTCCGGCGGCAGGCCGGGGATCGAGTAGAGCCGGCCGCCGGACTCGGCGAAACGTTCCGGCAGCGATTCGAACAGCGCCTCGGTGTACGGGTGGCGGGGGTTGGTGTAGAGCTCCTCGGTTCCGGTGGTCTCGACGACCTTCCCGGCGTACATGACGGCGATCCGGTCGGCCCGTCCGGCGATGACGCCGAGGTCGTGGGTGACCAGGATGACGGCCATGCCGAGCTGCTGCTTGAGGTGGTCGATGAGTTCGAGGATCTGCTTCTGGACGGTGACGTCGAGGGCGGTGGTCGGCTCGTCGGCGATGAGCAGTTTGGGCTCGTTGGCCAGGGCCATGGCGATCATGGCCCGTTGGCGCATCCCGCCGGACAGTTCGTGCGGGTAGACCAGGGCCCGCTGGGCCGGGCTGGGCATCCCCACCAGGGACAGCACCTCGACGGCGCGCTCGTGCGCCTCCTTCCGGGAGACCCGGCGGTGGATGCGCACGGACTCGGAGATCTGCCGGCCGATGGTCATCGTCGGGTTGAGCGAGGTGGTCGGGTCCTGGAAGATCATCCCGATGTCGTTGCCGCGCACCCGGTCCATCTTCTCGGGGCCGAGCGCGAGCAGGTCGTGGCCGTCGAGCAGGACCCGGCCGTCGACGACGCTGCCGCCGTTCGGCAGCAGCTGCATGATCGACATGGCGGTCATGGTCTTGCCGCAGCCCGACTCGCCGACGATGCCGAGGGTCTCGCCGACGTCCACCGCGAGGTCGACGCCGTCCAGGGCGTGCACCACCGAGCGCTTCAGCCGGATCTCGGTGCGCAGGCCGGTCACTTCGAGGAGCGCCACTGCTGATCCTCCGTCGGGTTCACCGCTTCTGCAGCCGGGTTTCGAAGGCGTCGCGCAGGGCGTCGCCGATCACGTTGAAGCACAGGATGATCAGGATGATCACGGCGGCGGGCGGATAGATCATCCACCAGCAGCCCTGGCCGGCGAAGGTGGTGCCGACGTCGAGCATGCCGCCCAGGTCGTTGTTGGGGGCCTGGAGGCCCAGGCCGATGTAGCTGAGCGTGGACAGGGCGAAGACCGCGTCGGCGATCGAGAACGTGGTGTTGACGATCGTCGTCCCGATGGTGTTGGGCAGGATGTGCTTCAGCACGATCCGCCGGCCGCCCGCGCCCATCATCCGGGACGCGGACACGTACTCGCGGACCTTGATGGCCAGGGCCTCGCCGCGGACCAGGCGGGTGATGCCGAACCAGGAGGTCAGGCCGACCTCCAGGATCAGCATGGCTTTGCTCTTCCCGTAGACGCTGCTGAGGTAGATCAGCAGGAAGATCAGCGGGAAGGACATGAAGGAGTCGATCACCCGCATCATCAGCGCGTCGATCCAGCCGCCCAGGTAGCCCGCGACGGCGCCGTAGAGCGCGCCGAGGACGGCGGCGATCAGACCGGCGGCGAGGCCGATCTCCAGGCTGGTCTGCCCGCCGACCATCACCTTGCCGAGCTCGTCGATGCCGTCGTTGTCCGTGCCGAGCGGGTGCCCGGCGCCCGGCGGCAGGGTGACGGCGGAGAGGTTCACCACCGAGGTGTCGGCGTGGTAGAACAGCGGGCCGAGGAAGCAGAAGGCGATGATCGCGACCAGGACGGCGACGGCGACCAGGGCCAGCCTGTTCTCGGCGAAGACCTCCGCGCCGCGCCGGAGCATCGAGCGGGGCCGCCCGGCCGGCTCCCCGCCCGGCTCGGAGGCGGGCCGGCCTTCCGTGGTACCGGTTGTCAGGGCCATCAGGTGAGCCTCACTCGTGGGTCCAGCACGGCGTAGCCGAGGTCGGCCAGCAGCGAGCCGATCACGGTCGTCACCGCGGTGAGCAGGGTGGCCGCCAGGGTGATGCCGTAGTCGTTCTGCAGCGCGGCACGGGTGGTCAGCAGGCCGATGCCCTGGATGTTGAAGACGTACTCGACGATCAGCGCGCCGCCGACCAGCGCGGGCAGCGAGAGGCCGACCAGGGTGACCATCGGGATCAGGGCGTTGCGCAGCACGTGGCCGTACAGGGTGCGGCGCCGGGAGGCGCCCTTGGCCTGGGCGGACCGTACGTAGTCCTGGGTGATCTGGTCCAGCACCCCGGAGCGCATGTAGCGGCTGTAGCCGGCCACGGTGGTGACGGTCAGGGTCAGGACGGGCAGGCAGACGGCCCCGGGGTGGGTGAGCGCGTCGCCGAAGGTGGCCACCTGGTCCTGCACCGAGACCCAGTGCAGGTCGTCCTCGAACCACTGCTGGATCAGGAAGCCGATGAAGAACGTCGGCACGCCGTAGGCGACGAAGGAGAACACCGTGAAGGCGTGGTCCAGCACGCTGTTGCGGCGGGTGGCCTGGAGCAGGCCCGCCGGCACCGCGATCAGCAGCGCGAGCAGCAGCGAGGCGCCGACGATGTAGGCGGAGGCGCCGAGGGCGTTGAACAGCAGGTCGGAGATCGGGCGCTGCTGGATGTAGTCGAAGCCCAGGTTGCCGTGCAGCAGGCCGTCCAGCCAGGTCCAGTACTGCACGTAGACGGGGCGGTCCAGACCCATCTGCTGGGTCAGGTGGGCGATGTTGGCCGGGGTGGCGTGGGAGCCGAGGATCGCTCGGACCGGGCCGCCCGGCATGAGCTGCATCAGGCCGAAGGAGATGACGGTGACCATCAGCACCGTCAGGAGGGCCTGGAACAGCCGTCGGATGAGGTAGGCCGTCACCGCCGCCCCCCGAGGGGGGCGGCGGCGACGCCGTTACGGATGGCCGTCATTTCGTGTAGTACCAGTACTCCGGCTCGTAGCCCTGGAAGGGGTCACCGGCGTCGAGGTGCAGCTTCTTGGTGACCTCGCTGATCGCGAGCGTGTTGGGGGTGTAGATGACCGGCTGGACGCCCGCGATGTAGTCCTCGTAGGCGTACAGGTCGTTGACGTCGCTGCCGGTGGTGGTCTTGACGATCAGCTGGTCCAGCTTCGGGTCGGAGAAGCTCCAGACGTTCGGCCCGGCTCCGGTGGCGAACAGCGCGTCGCCGGTCGGGTAGTAGTCGGGGGCGTAGACCCAGCCGCCGTAGAGCAGGCCCTGCCACTGGCAGCCGGCCGGCTGGGCGGCGCTGCAGGCCACGCCCTCGTTGCCGATGGTGTTCTGGGTCTGGCTGACCATGGTGATGCCGATGCCCGCCTTGGCCGCGTCCGAGCGCATGTCCGCCGCCATGGTGTCCAGCGCGGCCTGGCCCGAGGGGTAGTCGAGCGTGAACGCGGCCTTGGTGCCCGCCGCGATGCCGGCGCCGCACTGGTTCGGGCCGGTGCCCGGGTCGGTGCAGGTGGCCGGGACGCTGTCGGTGTTCCAGCCGTGGCTGCTCAGCAGCTGTTTGGCGGCCGCCGGGTCGTAGGTCGCGCGCTCGGACTGGCTCTTGGGGGAGAGCGGGTTGCCGGCCGGGAGGCTGGGCACGGCGCCGGTGCTCGGGTAGCCCCAACCCTTCCAGATGCCGTTGATGATGCCCTGCTGGTCCACGGTGTCCTGGACGGCCTTGGTGAAGTAGGGCTGCTTGAACAGCGGTCCCACAGCCGGGTTGGCGAAGTTGATCTGGTAGTACGAGATCTCGTCCAGGTAGGTCGGGGCCGGGATGTAGTAGCCCGCGCTGCTCAACGGGTTGCCCGCGTCCGGGTTCTTGGCGTTGAAGGTCGGGGAGTTCTCGGCCGGCAGGTAGCCGACGTCGATGGCGTTGGCGCCGCCGCTGCCGGCCTTCAGGTCCGCGTACTCGGTGGTGGCCGAGGTGTAGGGGACGAAGTCCACCTCGTCGAGGTGCGGCTTCTGCGGGCCCGAGTAGGCGGTGTTCGGCACGATCCCGTACGCGCCGGAGGTGCCGTTGTAGTTCTTGAGCTTCCACGGGCCGTCGACCACCGACCACAGCGGGCTGCCCGCGAAGTCGCCGCCCTTGGTCGACTGCGCGCTGAGGTAGGCGTAGTCGGCCGCGCAGTCCTTCGCGGCGGCGTCCGAACCGAACGCGTCGCTCGCGCAACTGCCCTTCTGCCCCTGGCCGGTGAGGTCCCAGGCGAGCGGCATCGGGGTGATCTGGCTGAGCTCGTCGTCGGTGAACCAGGTCTGGTTGACCGGGGTGTTGAGGGTCAGCGTCAGGGTCTGTCCCGAGGCGGTCGCCGAAGCCACGTTGTCCGGGAAGTACTTGGCGCCGATCGCCGGGTTCGGCGGGGTGTAGTAGCCGCTGTTGGACGACTCGGCCTTGGCCATGTTGATCCAGAACAGCACGTCCTGGGCGTTGACGTCCTCGCCGTTGGACCACTTCCACGGCTTGACCTGGACGGTGACGGTATTGCCGTCCGCGCTCCAGGTGGGCGCCTCGCCGAGGGACACCTCCGGGTCGAGGGTGACCTTGTCGTTCAGGCCCCAGTAGTACAGGGGGCGGTAGAACAGCTGCTGGAACTGGCTGGTGTTCACCGTGCTGACCTGGGACGGGGAGTCGAACGGCCAGATGGCGTCCGGGAAGGTGGAGGGCGCCTCGGCGACCCGCACCACACCCCCCTGCACCGCCGCTCCGGCCGGACCCGGGTTGCCGCTGCCGCCGCCCCCACCACCGCCACTGCAGGCCGCGGCGGTTGCCACCACCGTGACCAGCGCCACCACCTGCGCGAATCTGCGCGCTCCTGCGGACTTCGTCATCCTTGACTTGCCCCTCTCCCCCACGTGAACACCACGAGTTCTTTCCTTGCGCGATCCGACGGTTCGCCGACGCGGGCATGGCGATGCCGCGGTCGGGCAAGGTGAGCGGCTTTCCCGACGGCGGGAAGGCACCGGCGTCCGCGGGCTTCAGCCGCTTGCCGCGTGCTGGCCCTGCCCCGTTCGGTGCTAATAGTTAGACCGATTTTTCGAACAGAGAGAAGCCTTGGGGACGACTCGTGTTCGTCAAGTTTCCATCAAGGAAAGGATCTTGAGGCCACGTCACGTGGTTCCGACAGAGGAACCGGCCGGAGTTCCCCGGGCGGCCCGGCGCTGCCGGTCTCGACCCGGGCCCGGGAGGTGGCCCGTACCGCACAGGACGCCCACCAGGAGGACGCCGCCGTCGACGGCACCGTCTTCGCCACCGCCGCCCCCTCCGGCGGCGCCGAGGTCGGCTTCCACCTGCCACCCGCACCGGAGGGCTGGACGGATGACACTGAGCCGGATTCCCAGGGCCCTGACGGGCCCTGGGTGGCGGTAGGCGTGCCACCAGTGCGATCAGCTGGAAAACGGGCGCCCCGTGGCGGTTCGGGCGAACCCGGAACCGCCACGGGGCGGGTCGTGCCGGTCGTCACCGGACCGGCACGGTCCCCGGCCTGTGCGTCCGGGGCGACCCGGGCGGCCGGAGAGGTGTGCTCAGGAGAGGTGTGCTCAGTTGAAGACCAGGAGGTCGGTGCGCATCGGCAGCGCACTGCCCCAGCCGATGTTGATCTTGAACGTCACCAGTCCGTTGCCGGGGGCGATGCTCGACACCTGGAAGGGCGCCGCGCCGACGAACCGGTTCCCGTTGCTGTCGATCTCGGAGGCCGTGATGACGACCGTCGAGTCGATCCCGATGACGTTCCAGGCGATCTGGAGGTTGAACGTCCCGTTCCCCGGGGTCCACGTCCACCACCCCCGCCACACGGCGCCGACGTTGCCGCCGATCGCCGCGAGGCCCTGGTCCCGGTCGGCGGGCTGCGAACTGCTCGCGATCCGCGGCACCTCGATGGAGGAAGATTCGGCTGCGGCCATGACGGCTCCCCTCGCGCCGGGAGAGCCCCCTTAGGCTCCCCGAATACTTTGAGTGTCCGGCAATGTGCACAGCGTCACAATCACTCGTGCGAGTGAACCCCCGGCGCGCCTCCCCCGGGACTTTCGTTACGGCCTCTGGTCGGGCGGTTCGATGGCGAGGGCGTGCCGGAAGATGTTGCGCGGGTCCCAGCGGGCCTTGATCTGCTGCAGGCGGGGGTAGTTGTCCTTGTAGTACAGGGTGTGCCACGGGGTACCGGAGGTGTTCCACGCCGGGTCGGCGAGGTCGGTGTCCGCGTAGTTGATGTAGGAGCCGTCACTGACCTCGCCGGGGACGGGGACGCCTCCGGTGTCGCGGTACACATCGCGGTAGAAGCCGCGGACCCAGGACAGGCGGGCCGCGTCGTCCGACTCGTCGGCCCAGACGGTGTAGTAGACGGCCTTCATGACCGAGTCGCGCTGGGCGACGGCGGTGGCGTACGGGGGCACCGCGTTGACCTGGCCGCCGTAGCCGACGAGGAGCAGGCCGCACTCCGCACCGCCCGTGCCGTCCGTCAGGTACCGGTAGGCGGTGGCGAGCTGGGGGTCGGTGAGGGAGCGGCGCAGGTAGCCGGCCTTGTCCTTGTAGCGCCGGGTGATCGAGTTGCCGGCCTCGCCGGTCCCCGGCCAGGTGCTGGTGGGCAGCCAGGGCATGGTGCCCCGGAGGGTGGCGGGTTCGGTGGCACCCACGTCGGCGGTCACCGCGCGCACGAAGTCGGTGAGCACCGCGTCGGAACCCGGAACGCCCGCGTCGATCTGCACGACCAGCTCAAGGGTGCCGGACTTGCGGTGTCCGGCGATGAGGACGGCGTACAGGTTCGCCGCGGGGGTGCCCGGTTCGCTGTTGCGCTCGTGCCAGGCGCCGTAGTTGCGCAGCAGGGTGGTGAACGCCCGTTCCGTCATCTTCTCGTCCCAGGTCCAGGCGACCAGGCATCTCCGCAGCTCGCCCGGGGCGCGCGGCAGGAGTGCGGCGGGGTCGCCGTGGGTGCGGGTGCCGGGGCCGAAGGCGTCGGGGTCGGGGTCGGGGGTGTCGGGGCCGGGGGCGTCGGGGGTGTCGCGGGAGCGGAGCCAGTAACGGGTCACGACGCCGAAGTTGCCACCACCGCCGCCGGTGTGGGCCCACCACAGGTCGTGGTTCGGATCGTCCGGGTCCCGGGTGGCGACCACCACCCGGACGGTCCCGTCCCGGTCGGCCACCACCACCTCCACGGCGTGCAGGTAGTCCACGACCGAGCCGTAGGCGCGGGACAGCGGACCGTACCCGCCGCCGGCCAGATGCCCGCCCGCGCCCACCTCCGGGCAGCCGCCGGCCGGGATCGTCACGCCCCAGCCCTTGAACAGGGTCCGGTACACGCGCCCGAGGGTCGCCCCCGGCTGCACCGCGAAGGCACCCATCGCGGGGTCGAAGCCGACGGCGTCCATGGGAGAGAGGTCCAGCAGGAGCTGCACCGCCGGGTCGCCGGTGAAGTTCTCGAAGCAGTGGCCGCCACTGCGCACGGCGATCCGGCGCCCGGAGCGGACGGCGTCGGCGACGGCCCGCACCACCTGCCCGGTGGAGCCGGCCAGGCGGATCTCCTCCGGCCGGCCGACGAAACGGTAGTTGTCGCCCCGCAGCAGGCTGTCGTAGCGGGAGTCATCGGGGCGGACCGTGACCGGCCCGAACGGCCGCTCCTGCGGCCCGCCCCCACCTCCCGCCGGACCACCTTCCGCCGGACCCGGGTCTTGGCGGCCCGCCGCCTCGGCGGGCCCGACGGCCAGGCCGGCGACCGCACCGCCGACCGCCACCGCACCGGCCCGGGCGAGCAGGTGGCGACGCCCCAGCCGTTCGTCTGCCGACCCGTCCATCTCTTCCTCCGTTCACCACGACCATCCGTCAGCGCATGCTACCGGCGCCCGTGACATCCAAATATGCTCACCATGACGATAATTGACGCACAATCAGCAAGACCGATCGTCGACACGCCCGGCCGCCGCCCCCGGCGGACGTTCAGCGGGCGCCGCAGAAGACGGCGTCGAGGAACTTGATGCCCGCCTCGTTCTGCGCCACCTGCTCGGCGCCGTCGCCCCGCGAGGTGTAGGAGAGCGCGACCTGGCGGTCGGCGGTGCCCCACAGCTGGGTGGTGAAGCCGAAGGTGCCGCCGTTGTGGCCCAGCACGGTGGTGCAGGAGAGCTGCGCCCGCGCCAGCCCCATCCCGTAGTCGATCTCGTGCGAGCCCGGCACGGTCTCCAGCACCGTGGTCATCTCGCGCTGCTCCGCCGGGCGCAGCAACTTCCCGTTCAGCAAGGCCCGCTGGAACCGGATCAGGTCATCGGTGGTGGAGATGATCTCTCCGGCGGCGCCCGCCCAGGAGGGGTTCTGGTCGGTGACGTCGATGTCGGTCTTCTTGACGTTTCCGGTGCCTGCGCCGTCCACGGTGGTCCAGTAGCTGTGGGCGTGCGGGCCGGGGATCGTGGTGGAGCGGCCGGGGACCGTGGTCTTCGTCATCCCGAGCGGGCGCAGGATGCGCTGACCGACCTCCTGTCCGTAGGGGTGCCCGGTGACCTGCTCGACGATCAGGCCGAGGATGTCGAAGTTGGTGTTGGAGTAGCCCCATTGGGTGCCGGGCGCGAAGTACGGAGCGTGGGAGACGGAGGCGGTCACCAGCTGGCGCGCGGTGAACGTACGGTTCAACCCGCCCTGGGCCAGCCACGTCCGGAAGACGGCCGGGTCGTTGAGGTCGGGAAAGACGTCGGTGCCCTTGTTGGTGGCGTCGAACAGGCCCGTGCGCTGGTTGAGCAACTGGCGGACGGTGATGTTCTGCCCGTTGGGGACCAGCCCCGGCAGGTGGCTCGACACCGGGTCCTCCAGGCCGAGCCGGTGCTCGCCGACCAGTTGCAGCACCGTGGTGGCGACGAACGTCTTGGTGACGCTGCCGATCCGGAACCGGCCGTCACCACGGACGGGCGCCTGACCGACCAGGTCGGTCACCCCCGTGGTGCCGCGCCACCGCTGGTCACCGTCACGCACCTCGGCGATCGCGGACACCGCCCTGGCGTCGGTCAGCCCGTTGAGGGCGCGTTGCAGCGGACCGCCACGCGGGCGGGCCGACGAAGCCGCGGAGTCCTCGGCTCCCGCCACGGCGGCGGAGGCGGGTGACGCGGACACCGCGAGACAGAAGGCTGCGATCAGGGCACTGGTCAGACGGCGAGACATGGAGCTTCCCTTCACTCGGGCGAACAGGAGTTCGCCACGAGTCAGCCTGTCAGCGCCGCCGCCGAGGGAGCATCACTCCGGATGGGGACCCATCCATCCTTCAACAGGATTACGAAATCAGCACCTTAGGACACCAAAGAGGTACGCGAGGGGTCGTCCGGCGGTCGCATCCGGGGATGCGCCCGCACGCTCGGTCGAGTTGTGGCCGGGGGAGCCTCTGGTCTGGTGGCTCCCGCCGGCGTCGGCACAAGGTCCCACTCTTCGGCCGGTCAGCCGGTCAGCCGGCGTTGATGACCTGGCCGCAGACGATCGTTCCGTTGAGCGTGACCGCTTGACCGAGGTCGGAGGTGGCGACCACCTCCGTGTTCGTCAGCGTGACCGTCCAACTCTCGCCGGTCTTCGTCGCCTTGATACCGGTCGCGTTGTTCTTCACATAGCCGCCGGCGTGGGCGGCGGTGCTGACCGGCATCATCCAGCCGGTGCCCGACTGGACGCCGGCGACGCTCGGGCCGCCGGCGTTCTGGTCCGACGGCGCCTGGAAGGACTCCAGCTCGCCCTTGATGACGGTGCAGGTGCTGTCGGCGGCCTTGATGGAGCCGGACTCCGCGCCGCTGAAGGTCACGTCGGCGCTGCCCTTGCCGGCCTTCCCCGGCGCGCTGGTGGGGGCGCCCGCCGCCGGGGGCGCTGCCGCGTCAGCCGTCGCCGCACCCGCGGACGTCGAGACCGCGGCCCCAGGTGCGGTGGCGCTCTTCGCCGTGCTCGACGATCCGCATCCGGCAAGGGATATCAGCGTCGCACCGGTAATGAGCCCGATGACGACACGTCGTCGGTGGAGTTCGGTCCGTGACATGTTCTCGCCCCTAGATCTCGCGTGTGAGTACTCGCGTGTGAGTACTTGTCGATCACTGCGCAGAGTACGGCAGGCGGCTGTCGGTCGCGGGATGCCGGCCGGATGCCGGGCCGGTGTTCTGCGCTGTGATCGCCATGCCCGGCACCATAGCCTGACGGTCTGACAAAAAGTTTTCGCACGCGAGTTGGTGGACACCGGTCCACCTGGCAGCAGAACGGCCGACCCTGACCCGCCACGCCGGAGGGCCAGGCGGAGCGGGTCGACAGGCTGCTGGCCGGATACCGGGCCGGCACGCTGGCCGGGCGTCGTGCTCGCCGACGACCAGGTGGTCGGGCAGATCAACGACCGCCGGGCCGCACACGGGCCTCTGGAGACCGTGCGACGGCCTGATCGGCGGTTCCGTGTCCTGAGCCGGCGTGCTACCCGGTCAGCGCCGCGTGCAGGGGGGCCAGCAGAGAGAGGTCGTCGGTGGTGACGGTGAGGTGGGTGGCGCCGGCGGACCGCCAGGCGTCGGCGAGGGAGCGCCAGGTGTCCGCCCGGCCGGGGGCGGGGCGGAGGCGGGCCTCGACGCCGAAGGCGCTCCAGTCGCGGCCGGCTTCGGTCACCGCCGTCCTCAGTTCGGCGATGAGTGCGGCACCGCGGTCGACCCGGTTGGCGAGCAGGCCGGACATGGTGAAGCCGTCGGCGAGGGTGGCGATCCGGCGCAGTGAGCCGGGTCTTCCTCCGGTGCGCAGGGTGCCGCCGCCCATCCAGAGGGGTACGCGACGCGGCCGGGGGGTGAGGGTGACGCCGGAGAACGCGACGTGCGCGCCGGCGAAGTCCGCGTCCGGCCGCGTCCACAGCAGGCGCAGCGCCTGGACCTGTTCCTCGAACAGTGCGGCCCGGGTGCCCGGGGCGACGCCGAGGGCGGCGGACTCGGCGGGGTCGGATCCGATGGCGACGCCCAGCCGCAGCCGGTCGCCGCTGAGGTGGGCCAGTTGCGCGGCCTGTTTGGCGGCGAGCACCACCGGGCGGTGCGGCAGGATCGTCATCGCGGTGGCCAGCTCGATCCGGGTGGTGACAGCTGCCAGGAACGCCACCAGCGTCAGGCTCTCGTAGGCGGGAACGCCGGACACCAGGTGTTCGGGGACGGACAGGTGGTCGTACCCGAGGCTCTCCGCCGTCACCGCGAACGCGCGGAGTCCGGCGGGTGAGAGGGCCGTCGGGACGGTCCAACCGAGGCGGAGGGTCATTTGCGGAAGGCCTCCGGGTCGGCGGTGGAGACGAACACCGCGCGCGGGCGTTCGGCGGGCAGCAGCTGGGAGTTGAGGAGGTGGCGCAGTGCCTTCTCACCGCCGGGGAGGGTGCCGGTGACGGACAGGTGGACGTGGAGGACCTGCGTGCCGTCCTCGGTCACCACCTCGGGCACGCAGTGCACGACCCCCGGGATGGCGTGCGCGGCCTGCCGGACGGTGTTCAGTGAGACCTTCTCGCCGCGCAGGACCACGAAGTCCGACAGGCGTCCGTGGAAGGTCAGATAGCCGTCGTCGATCGAGAAGGCGTCCCCGGTGGCAATCGTCCGCGGCCCCAACAGGACTCTGCTGCTGTGCTGCCCGACCCGTCGCAGCAGGACGGTGCCGGATTCGACCAGCAGTTCGCCCACGTCGCCCTGCACCTCGCGCAGTGACGCGCGCACTCCCGGCAGCGGGCGGCCGACCGAGCCGTACCGGTGCGCGGGCTCGGCGTGCGCGGCCAGGGTCGACACGCGTGGTCCGGCCTCGGTGAGCCCGTAGGTCAGGTACAGCTCCGCGCAGGGCCGCACGGCCAGCAGGCGGGCCACCTCCGCGGGTGCGAGCCGGTCCCCGCCGACCGCCAGTGCCCGCAGGCCGCGTGGCACGAGCCCGGGGTCGGCCAGCAGTTGGCGGGCGATCGTCGGGGTCACCGCCGAGTGGGTGACCCCGCGCGCGGTGACGGCGTCGCGGTACGCGGTCGGCGAGAACGGCGGTCCGTCGAGCACCAGTCGCGCCTTGGTCACGTACGCGGCGAGCGCCTGTGCCACGAGGGCGTAGGAGTAGTACAGCGGCAGGTTCACCAGCAGGGTGTCGGCCGGGGTGATGCCGGTGGCGTCGGCGTGCAGGCGGGCGTTGTGCAGGAGCGAGGCCACCCGGTGCACGCACGCGCTGAACATCCCGGAGGTGCCGGAGGTGGACAGCAGGATCTCGCCCGGCCGGTACGGGGTGGTGGGGTGCCCGGTCGGCACGGCCAACGCGCCGCCCACCGGCAGCTGCGGCCCCACGCCGGCCAGCCGGGTGGTCACCACGACGCCGGCCCCGACGTGCCCGGCCAGTGCGCGCACCCGCTGCCACGGCGTGCTCGGCGGCACGGCCAGCGGCACCAGGCCCAGCAGCAGCGACGAGAGCAGCACGCGCAGCAGTTCGACTCCGTTGGTGAGGCAGAGCACGACCGCGTCGCCCGGTGCCAGGCCCAGCCCGGCCAGGTCCGCCAGCACGTCGTCCACCCCGGCCGGGGCGACGCCGCCCGGACCGGCCGGGGTCGCCTCGACCCTGGTCAGGAAGTCGGCCACCCCGGACCGGGTGAGGCTGTTCACCGGTCGTCCCGGGCGCTGGTCAGGACCAGGCAGTGGCACAGCTGTCCGCCTCCCGGGGCGGGTTGCAGGCCGACCAGGAGCACGTGCCGGGCGTGGCCGTCCGCGAGCCAGCCGCCGAGCACCGTGAACGCGACGGGGGTGGCCCGGTCGGGGTGCGCCGCCAGCAGCAGGGACGGCCCGCGCAACCCGTGGCGCAGGGCGGGCAGTCCGGCCAGCACGCCCGGGTTCGCTCCGGCGAAGCGCAGCGGCGACACCCGGGACCTCGGCACCGAGTCGGCGATGCGGCGCATCGTCCGTTCGCTCCCGGTCGCGCTCATGACCAGGATCCCGGTGTCGGCGGCGTCGTCGAGCACGGGTTCGGCGCAGTCCGCCAGCGCCCGGTCCACGGTCTCGGCGACCAGCCAGGCCGCCGGGTCGGCGTAGAAGGACGGCTTGTTCACCGCGTACTCGTCCGGGTCGTCGGCGACCACCGTCGCCGAGCCCAGCACCCGGGTGCCCGTCGGCATGTGTGTCACGCCCTCACCCCTTCGAACAGCAGGCACGTGTTGAACCCGCCGAACCCCAGCGTCAGGCTCAGTCCGGCGCCGGGGCCGACGGGTTGCGCCGATCCCGTGGCCAGCCGCAGCGGGGCCGCCGGATCGCGCAGCCCGAGGACCGGTGGGACCTGTCGGTGGCGCAGTGCCAGGACCGTCGCCACGGCCTCGATGGCCCCGGTCGCGCCCAGGCCGTGTCCGAACGCCCCCTTGGTGGCGAACACCAACGGGCCGTCGGCTCCGAACAGTTCCAGCAGGCTGCGCGCCTCGACCTCGTCGTTGAGCGGTGTGCCGGTCCCGTGGGCGTTGACCACCGCGATGTCCGCGGGTGCCAGGCCCGCGGAGACCAGGCAGCGTTCGACGGCGCGCAGCACGGCGCGTCCGGACGGGTCCGGTGCGGTGAGTCCGGCGGCGTCGTTGGCCGCGCCGGCCCCGCGCAGCCGGGCGTGCACCCGGGCGCCGCGCTCCCGGGCGGAGTCGGGGTGTTCGACCACCACGAAGGCCGCGCCCTCGCCGAGCAGCATCCCGTCGCGCGCCCGGTCGAAGGCCCGCAGGCCGGTGGGGCTCATCGTGCCCAGCGCGGAGTGCCCGAGCCGCTTGGCCTCGGTGACCACGTCCACCCCGCCCGCCACGCAGACCCGCCGCTCGCCCGAGCGCACCAGGGCGTGCGCGACGGCGATCGCGTCCGATCCCGCGGAGCAGGCGGTCATGACGCAGACCGGGGTGCCCGGGTGCCCGATGCCCGCCGCCGCGTCGTCGGCCCAGGCGTGCAGCGTCGGCTCCGCCTCGTCCAGGCAGGCGCCGAAGCTGGTGCCCAGGACGAGGCCGACCTCGGGGTCGGTGGTGGACAGACGCGCGTCCGCGAACGCGGCGGACAGCGTCCGCCCGGCGAGCGCGCGCTGGCGTTCGCCCGCCCGGGTCCCGTACGGCACCGACGCGACGACGGCGGCGGCGGTGTTGCGCAAGGGGTACGGCGAGTGGACGGGCGCCAGGGCCGAATCGCCCGCGCACAGCCGTTCCCACACCGCCTCCTGGTCCCGGCCCAGCGGAGTGTCCCAGGCCAGTCCGGTGATCACCGGGGTCACCGGGGTCACCGGGGTCACCACGGCCGGGCCGCCGCGGGATCGACCTTCGTCCGGCTCATCGCGCCGCGGAATCCGGCGACGGAGCGGCCCTCCACGGTCACCACGGCGGAGAAGGCGAAGGTGGGGCCGGACAGCCGGTCCGCGCGGACGTCGAGCACGACCTGGTCGCCGGGCACGACCGGGGCGAGGAATCGGGACTTGACCGTGCCGACCAGGGTGACCTCGTCGTCGGCGAGCGGATCGCTGCTCAACTGGTAGAGCAGGACGCCGGACTGGGCGAAGGCCTGCATGGTGTGGCTGCCGGGCAGGATCAGCCCCGGGGTCAGGCCGCGCTCGGGCAGGTGCCCGGACAGCGCGCCCATCTCCGCCGAGACGGCGAACATGCTGCGCAGGAACACGCCGGGCTCATGGTCCAGAACCCGGTCGATGAACAGGCGGGGGTGGCGTCCGCGCACCAGGGCCGCGATGGCCGAGGTGCCCAGCGGCCGAGCCTCGCGGACCGTGACGGGAGGGGGCGCCGATTCGTTCGGGTGTCGCATCCGGGACGATTCCTCTCAGGGCCTGTCGCAGCGGTGCCGGTAGGGGCACCGCGCGCCGGGTGTCGGGGGCGACGGCGGCGAAGACGAGGTCGCCGGCCACCAGCGGGGTGCGGGTGCCGTCCTGCTCCTCCCGCAGCAGACGTACCGCGAGGGCGAACCAGGCCGCGCCGACGTGGTCGACCCGGGTGTCCCCGATGATCACGTCGCGGTACACGGCGCTGTTGAGGTAGGTCACCCGCAGGTCGGTGACCACCAGGTCGACGTTCGCCGCGCTGAAGGCGGTCAGACCCGCGTCGTGCGCTTCGAGGTGTTCGGTGCCCGCGGTCTCCATCAGCGAGGTGTAGCGGGAGAAGTGCACGATCCCGGTCGCGTCGGTGTCGACGTGCTCGACCCGGGTGCGGAACCCCGCGCTCACCACAGGGCCCGGGCGCCTGCCGCCACCCGGTCCACGATCTCGTCGGCCTGCGTCCCGGTGGTGATCAGCGGCAGCACGATCCGCAGGGTGGGGTGGACGTAGCGCCGGCCGCCGGAGCGTCTGCCCGCGCCCGCCATGAACTCGGCGTACACGCCCGCTTCGATCAACTCCCGGCGCAGCGCGCCGATCCGGTCCGCCGCCGCGGCGGTCAGTTCCACGCCGAGCATGACCCCGCTCCCGCGGACCTCGGTGAACACGTCCGGGTGGCGGCCCACCAGGGCGTCGTCGAGACGCTTGGCCAGGTCCACGCCGACGTCGGCCGAGCGTCGCAGCAGCCCTTCGGTCTCGATGTGCTCGATGCCGTCGCGGATCACCGCGCAGTTCGGTGGCCGCAGGTCGGAGGTGGTCACGGCGCCGGAGGAGCGGACGGCCAGCTCCGTGCGGGCGATCACCATCGAGGTGGACACCGCGCCCATGCCCAGGAACTTGCCGATGACGGTGATGTCGGTGGGCACCGGTCCGTCCGCGTCGCGCATGGCGAACCAGCTGCCGGTCTTGGCGAACGTCAGCACCTCGTCGGCCACCAGCAGCACGCCGTCGGCCGCGCACCGCCGCGCGAGTTCGCGCAGGTATCCGGGCGGAGGCGCGAGGATGCCCGCGTCGCCCTGGATCGGTTCGACCACGACGGCCAGCAGCCGGTCGGCGGACTCGGCGAAGTACTCGGTCAGGGCGTCGAGGTCGCCGAACGGGATGTGGTGGACCCGGACTCCGTACGGGCCGGCGGTGTCCGCGCCGGGCAGCCCGGCCCGGTAGTACCTGCGGTTGAGCAGCTGCACCAGCCCACTGGTCCAGCCGTGCCAGGCGCCGTGGAAGGCGAGGATGGTGTCGCGCCGCTCCTTGCCCGGGCGGTGGCACAGCCGCCGGCCGTCGAAGCGGGACTCCAGCACCAGCCGCAGCGCCAACTCGTTGCCCTCCGATCCGGAGTTGCGTCCGCTGACGTGGTACCGCCCCGCGGGGAAGTGGTCGGTCCACAACCCGCCGGGGCCGAAGAGCCGGTCGAGGAGCTCCGCCCGTTCCAGCGAGCCCAGTTCGTCGGTGACGTTGCCGACTCCGGTGCCGCGCGCCAGCGCCGCCCGTACGACGGGGTGGCCGCCGCCCAGGGTGGCGCTGGCGTAGCCGCCGCTGGCGTCGAGCAACCTCAGCCGCCTGCCCCGGCGTTCCGGGCTCAGGTCGACCACGTCGAGGTGCAGGCCGCTGCCGCCCACGCAGGCGAACGGGAGCCGGGCCGCCCCGTAGTGGTTGAGGTGCAGGTCCGTGCCGCGCGACAGCACACCGGTCGGGTCCCCGGCGTGGTCGTCACCGGCGACCGGGGCCGTGCTCACGCGGTGGCCGGGGGGCGGTCGGCCCCCGACAGCCGCTCGACCAGTGCCAGCACATCACCGAGGGTGGACAACTCCCCCGCCGCGACGGCCTCGTCGGGGATGCTGATGCCGAACGCCTCTTCACACTGCACGCGCAGTTCCACGAAACCGAGCGAGTCCATGCCGTAATTCTCGCGCAGCCTGTCGTCGAGTCGCATCCGGTCGATCGGCACCTCCACCAGCACCTCGGAGTGCAGAATTCGTTTGATGGTCTGCAAAGGATTCACCAGAACTTCCCCTCTGGGTGGGTTCATTCGAACAGGCGGCGACCGCGCGTCCGGCGTGCGGGAATGCCGAGTGAGATCGCGGAAACGGTCGGACCGAAAGTGGGACGACGCCGATCGAATACAAGGGGGCGTCAGTCATTCACGCTTTATCGAAGCTAGCCGAGGCTTTATCGCCTGTCAATGGTCGCCGATTTACCCGCCACGCACCTTCGAACGCCGTAATCGAGGATTCTTTTGCACGTCAGTTCGACGGCGATTCGGCCATTGCCGAGCCCATGGTCCGTACACCTGCGAAAACCAGCCCGCAGCGCGCTTCCCGAGCGGGCCGGCGCCGACGGCCAGGCGGCAGAATGCACCTTTTGCGAGATTTGAGACGCATCTCCGACTGGCGCATATGTTTCTTGTCCTGGTGAATCATCCCGAACTAGCCTGAGGTCGTCCATTTGTCTGGATGGACGCACAACGCGGGAACGGGCACGCCATCGGGCTCCCCGGTGGCAGCGTCAGGCCTCAACACCCGACTCCCTCCCGGTTCACCGCAAGCGCACCATCCGATGGCGCCGACCACTTCTGCTTCCTGTTCCTGCCGGCCGAAGTCCGCCCCCTTGCACGGCCGTCGGCAGACTCCTTCGAAGGAGCTTCGAAACATCGTGAAAGTCACCCCGGACGCCCTGCGCGGCGTCACCGTGTTCGTCGGCGGCCCGATCCAGCACGCCCTGGTGCCCGGCGGAATGGCGGCGCCGATCCAAGATTTCCTGAGACTGACCATCGACCAGTCGCAGCAGGCCGGCGCCACCGTGCTGTCCGCTCACGTGGCCGAACGGTTCGGTGCCGACACCGCTTCGTTCACCCCCGAGGAGGTGTCCGTGCGCGACTACGCGTGGATGCGCGAATGCGATGTGTTCGTGCCGGTCCTGCCGGTGCTCGACGGCACCCTGCTGCGCACGGACGGCACGCACATCGAACTGGGGTGGGCCAGCGCGCTGGGCCGCCCCATCGTGGGCATCACCGACCAGCCCTTCGCCGAGTCGGCCAGCCACCTGCTCAAGGGGCTCGCCCAGGTCGCCGCCGCAACGTTCCTGTCCGCCAAGGAGATCGCCAAGGACCCGGCACTGCTGGTCGACGGCGTGCTCGCGGCGCTGGGCCGGACCAGGGCGGCGGCCTGACATGACGGCCCCGACCCACCTGCTGGGAATGCACCTGGCCAATCCGGTCGTGGTCGGCTCCGGCCTGCTCACCGACCAGGAGCGCAACATCCGCAGGCTGCTGGACACCGGCGCGGGCGCGGTGGTCACCAAGACCATCCACCCCAACCCGCCGATCGGCCTGGACGAGCGCCTCGTCAGACTGCCCACCGGAATGATCAACAGCACCACCTACTCCAAACGGTCCGTCGATCACTGGGTACGCATCCTGCGCGACCTGACCCGGGACGGACTGCCGGTCATCGCGTCCCTGCACGCCGACAGCCCGGCGGAACTCGCCGAGTTGGCGGCCCGCGTGGAGGCGACGGGCTGCCGGGCACTGGAACTGGGCATCTCCTGCCTCAACGAGGAGGACGGCCTCGACGACACTCCCGAGCGGGTGCACGCCTACACCGCGGCCACCCGCGCTGCGACGCGGGTGCCGTTCTCCGTCAAGCTGGCCAGCGGGGAGGGCCTGCACGCCCGGGCGTTCGCCGCCGCACGGGCCGGCGCCGACGCCGTGACCATCAGCGACACCCTGCCCGCCGCCGCCGTGCACCCGGAGACCGGTGACCTCCAACTCGGCGGCGTGTTCGGCTACTCCGGGCCGGGCATCAAGCCGCTCGTACTGGCCTCCCTGTGGAAGCTGCGCCGAGCCGGGTTCACCCTTCCCGTGCTGGCCTCCGGCGGCGTGCAGTCGGGCCGGGACGTGCACGACTACCTGGCGGTCGGCGCGGTGGCGGCCCAGGTGTACACCGCGCTGCACACCGACATGTACCCCACGCTCGCCCGGATCGTGGCCGAGACCACCGGACCGGGGAACACCAACGCGGGGATCACCGACGCCGGGAACACCGGCCGGGGCCTCGAACCCTCCACCGGCGCGGACCGATCCGGGCAGGTGCGGCCGTGACCCCCCGGAGCGCCGGGCCGCAGCTGTGCGACCTGAGCAGCGCCGACGTCCTGGCGGCCACCACCGGGCGGACCGTGGTGTGGCCGGTGGGAGCCACCGAACAGCACGGTCCGCACCTGCCGCTGTCCGTGGACACCGTGCTGGCCGAAGCGTTCGCCCGGCAGATCGCCTACGAGCTGAACGCCCTGACCCTGCCGACGCAGTCCATCGCGGCGCGATCGCTGCCGCAGAGCGGCGGCGGCCTGGCCTTCCCCGGCACCGTCTACGTACGCGGCCGGTCCCTGCTGGCCTTCCTGGAGGACGCGCTGGAGTCGCTGTGTGCCCTGCCGTGGAGCCGACTGCTGGTCGTCAACGGCCACTTCGAGAACGAGCCGTTCCTCTTCGAGGCCCTCGACGAGGTGGGCCGACGGCCGGCGGCCGCGGGCAAGGAGTTCATCGCGCTGAGCTGGTGGAGCCTGGTCGACACCGACTGGCTGGCCGGGCGAGTGCCGCTCTTCCCGGGGTGGCACGCCGAGCACGCGGGGATCACCGAGACCAGCCTGATGCTCTACCTCCGCCCGGAGCTGGTCTCGCCCGCACGGCCCGACCACGCCGACCCACCCCGCCCGGGGATCTACCTGCACCCCGCCGACGTGAGCCGCACGACCAACCAAGGTGTCCTGTCGAGCACTTCGGGCGCCACCGTCGCCCTGGGCAAGGAGCTCTTCTGGCACGTGGTCTCGGCCGCGGTCGACCTGGTGTCACAGAGCAACGCACTGCTGCACGAGGAGAAGAAATGACCGTCCCCACCCTCTGCGTCAGCAACGCCGTCGACACCCTGCGCGACTTCGCCGTCCGCGCCGACGGCGTCGACGAGCTGCTGTCGGAGTGCTACGCCCAGCAGGACCAGGCGCTGTTCTGGGGGCCGCTGGACAAGATGCTCGTCACCTACGAGCCGATCGGAGACCTGGACTGGCAGCGGAAGTTCCTGGAGATCGACGGTGTGGTGAACCTCAGCCCGGCGGGCCGCACCGGCTCGCTGTTCGCCGACATGCTCGCCGATCCCGAGCTGATGGCCGCCGTGGCCGCCCACGCCGGGCCGGGCCGCAGGCTCCGGCTGATCCCGCACACCACCACCGCCGACCTGTGGCGGTTCACCGAGGCCCTGCGCACCCGGTACGACGTGGTGACCGAGTTGCCGGAGAGCTCGCCGCAGCAGGCCCTCCGGGACCTGCTGGACACCAAGACGGGCCTGCGCGACCTGGCCACCGACCTCGGCATGACCGACGGCCCCTGCCGCATCCCGCCCGGTACGCACTGCGCCGGGAAACAGGACGTGCCGGCGGCAGTCCGGGACATGCTCGCGACCGGCACACCGTGCATCGTCAAGGCGGACCGCGGGGAGGCGAGCCTCGGCCTGCTGATCTTCCGGCCGGGCGACGACGACATCGCCGAACGCCTGGCCGCGAGCACGTTCTACGACGAGGACCCGGTGGTCGTCGAGGAGTTCCTCGACGGCGACATCACCTTCCCGTCCGTGGAGTACATGGTGCCCGCGGACGCCCCGCCCCACCTCTGCTACACGACCGACATGCTGTTCGAGGGCGCCACGCACCTGCGCGGCAACGTCACCGCGCGCGAGCTGCGCAGCGCCTGGTGGTACCGCCCGCTGACCGAGGGCGGACTCCGGCTGGCCGAGGAGATGCAACGGCGAGGCTACCGCGGGCGCTTCGGCATCGACGCGATCGCCCGCGACGGCGTCGTCTACCTGCACGACCTCAACGCCCGCCGTACCGGGTCGAGCCACGTGCACGAATTCGGCGAGCACCTCATCGGCCCCGGCTACCTCGACACCCACGCGGTCGGCAACTACGACTTCTACGGCCTTCCGACCGGGCTGTACCTGCCGGAAGTGCTGCGCCTGCTCGGACCGCTCGTGGCCTCGCCCCGACACACCGACCGGGGTGTGGTCCCGACCGAGCTGACGGACCTTCAAACTGGCAGACTGAGCTGCATGTTCTACGCCCCCGGCCTCGCCGAGCTGCACGACCTGATCGACAGAGCCAGGGCGGCTCTGGACCTCGGCCGGTGAGCAGCACGCTGCCCGTGGTCGGGACGGCCCGGCGCTGGCTGGTGCTGACCGTGGTGCTGCTGTGCTTCCTGCCCGCCGCCGTGGACGTCACCATCCTCACCATCACCGTCCCGACCCTCGCCCACGACCTGCGGGCGTCCCCGACCGAACTGCTGTGGGCGGTGGACGTGTACTCGCTCCTGATGGTCGGACTGGTGCTGGTCAGCGGGCCGTTGGGCGACCGGATCGGACACAAGCGGCTGCTGCTGGCCGGACTGGCCGTCTTCAGCGCGGCCTCGGCGCTGTGCGCGGTGGCACCGGGTCCGCCGGCCCTGATCGGCGCCCGGGCACTGCTGGCGATCGGCGCGTCGATGATCATCCCGGCCACGCTGGCGCTGATCCGGCAGACCTTCGGCGACGGCCGCGACCACGCGGTGGCCATCGGGGCGTGGAGCGCGGTCGCCGCCGGCGCGTCGGCGCTGGGACCGGTGGCCGGCGGCTTCCTGCTCCAGCACTTCTGGTGGGGCTCGATCTTCCTGGTCAACCTGCCGATCGTGGCACTGGCCGTGCCCGCCGTGGCACTGCTGCTGCGCAACGAGGTCGAGTCCGAGCGGCAACCGTGGGAGGCCACCTCGCCCCTGCTCTCGATGGTGGGGTTCCTGGGCTGCGCCTACGCCATCATCGCCTTCACCCACGACGGCGTCGGCATCCCGGAGGTGGTGCTGCCGGCGGCGGCGGGCCTGACCGCGCTGGTGCTGTTCGTGCGACGGCAGCAGCGGATGCCGCACCCGATGCTGGACCTGTCCCTGTTCCGGCTGCCCGGGCTTCGCGCCGGAGTGGTGGCCTCGGTGCTGCCGGTGCTGGTGATGGTCGGCTTCGAACTCCAACTGGTGCAGTACCTGCAGATCGCCGGGGGACTGTCGGCGGAGGCCGCCGCGCTGTACCTGATCCCGATGCCGTTGGCCGCGACGGTGGCGGGGCCGGTGGGCGGACTGCTCCTCTCCCGCCTGGGACAACCGCGCGCGGGCGTGCCCGCCGGCCTGCTGCTCGCGGCGACCGGATACGTCCTGGTCGCCTCCGGCACGGTGGTCCCGCTCGGACTGGCCCTGATCGGGTTCGGCCACGGCCTGGTCCAGATGGTCGCCTCGAACCTGATCATGACCACCGCGCCGTCCTCCCAAGCAGGCGCGGCGGCGGGCATCGAGTCCGTCGCCTACGAGGCCGGCGCCGGCCTGGGGATCGCCGTCTTCGGCACGGTCACCACGGTGGCCTACCGGCTGCTCCTCCCCCCGGGCACGTCGTCGTCCCCGCTGGACGCGGGCGCCTCCCCGGAAACCGCCCGGGCCTTCACCGACGCCTTCCACTCCACCACCTGGCTGGCTGCCGCCCTCACCCTGGCCACGATCCTCCCGGCCACCCCGACGAGGACGTCGACGCGGTCCACAACACCCGGCGCGGCCGCGAACGCCTCGACTTCCCCGGCACCGCCGGGTTCGGGGACGAGCAGCACACCGAGCAGGAGACAGCCGAACGAACGGACCTGACAGCCGTCGTCGACCAGACCGACCAACCGAATCCCCCGGCGCGCGGAGCCCGCTCCGGCCGAACCGGTGGGGCTGAGCGATGTCAGCCTTCGGTAGTAGCCTGCGTGGACGGGCGTCCTCCACGACTGTCCGGCGGGGCGACGCAGAGCCCGTGTGCACGGCGGCCCTGCCGGGATGATCCTGAAGACCAGGGGCGGCAACACGCGAGGCGGCGATGGACACCACACACGCAGCACCGGAAGAGACCGAGGCCTGGGTCGTGGCGCAGCCGGGGCCGGTGGGTACGGCACGCCCGGGGCCGTTGGTGTGGGAGCGGCGGCCGCTGTCCGCACCCGGACCGCAGGAGATCCTGGTGGAGGTGGAGGCCTGCGGGGTGTGCCGTACGGACCTGCACCTGGCGGAGGGGGACCTCGCTCCCCGGGTGGCGAGGTGCTCACCGGGGCACGAAGTGGTCGGGCGCGTGCGGGCGGCCGGTCCCGCGGTCGAGGAGTTCACGGTCGGGGACCGCGCCGGGGTGGCCTGGCTGGCCCGGACCTGCGGCAGCTGCGGGTACTGCCGGACGGGGCGGGAGAACCTCTGCCCGGATTCGCGCTACACCGGCTGGGACCGGCACGGCGGCTACGCCCGCCACGTGGTCGCGGACGCCCGTTTCGCCTACCGCCTGCCCGAAGGGCCGCCCGCCGAGGAACTCGCCCCGCTGCTGTGCGCCGGGATCATCGGCTACCGGGCGCTGGAGCGGGCCGAGCTGCCGCCGGGCGGGCTCCTGGGCATCTACGGCTTCGGCGCGTCCGCGCACCTGACCGCCCAGCTCGCCCTCGCCCGGGGCGCGCGGGTGGCCGCGTTCACCCGGGGTGCGGCGGCGCGACGGCTCGCGCTGGAGCTCGGCGCCGAGTTCGCCGGCGACTCGTCCGACCCGCCCCCCGAACCGCTGGACGCCGCCGTCCTGTTCGCCCCGGCCGGCGGCCTGGTGCCGGTCGCCCTCGCGGCGCTGGACCGGGGCGGCGCGCTCGCGGTGGCCGGCATCCACCTCAGCGACATCCCACCACTCGACTACCAGCGGCACCTCTTCCAGGAACGCACGCTGCGCAGCGTCACCGCCAACACCCGGGCCGACGGACGGGCCTACCTGGCCGAGGCCACCCGCACCCGCCCGGTGGTCCACGTGCGCCGCTACCCGCTGCGGCACGCCGACGCGGCCCTCGGCGACCTCACCGCGGGCCGCGTGACCGGAGTCGCGGTGCTCGTCCCGGAGTAGGCGACGGCGGACCGGGCCCCGTCGGCTGTCCGGCAGTTCGCCCGCCGAATACGGGCGGCAGGGGGGTCACGGACGACCACCGGAGGAAGCGGTTCCGACGGGATCGGCTCCCGAATCGGCGGGGACAGGGGGTCCGGATTCGATCCGAGCGCGGACGAGTTCGACCGGGCCCCGGAACCAGCCCAGTTTCTCCACCCACCAGGTGAGGCCGGCCGCCCGGTACGGGGCGACGACCCTGGCGTCGGTGTTCCGCTGGAACCCGGATGTCTGGCCCTCCATGACGACATCGAACGACTCGTTCTGGACGGCCTGTTGGGCGCGGACGTAGGAGACCACGGCTTCCAGGTCTGCAGGAGGCATCATCTGGGTGTGGCCCACCCCCGCCCGGGTGGGGAAGACGCCGTCCCAGTGCGCGGCCCGCCGCATGGGGCGTCGCGAGGGCCAGGTGCCGGCGATCCACACCGGGATGCGAGGACGTTGCGGGCTCACCGGCTGGAAGGCGAGGTCCGTGACCGTGAACCAGCGGCCGTGGAAGGTGAACGGCCGGCCCGCCCACAGCCCGTCGAGGACGTGGAGGGCTTCGTCCAGTTTCTCCGCACGCACCCGTGGGTCCGGATCATGGCCCAGCGCCTGGAACTCGGCGGCGGAGGAACCCAGGCCGGCGCCGAAGATCAGCCGTCCGCCACTGAGAAGGTCCAGCGCGACGGTCGCGCGGGCGACTTCGGCAGGACGCTTGAGGGCGAGCACGCTCACCATGACGCCGAGTCGCAGGCGCGACGTGTCGGCGGCGATCGCGGCAAGGGTGGTCCACGAATCGGTGACGTGCTCGTCCGGGTGTTCCGCGACCTGGCCGTCCCAGAGGAAGAAGCCGTCCCAGCCGGATTGCTCTGCCAGCACTCCCAGTTCGCGGAGCAGGCGGGGATCCGCGTACTCGCGCCTGTTGGGCAGTCCGACGGCGTATCGCAGCGGCTGCTGTGGCGTGGCGTCCATCGGCTGTCGCCTTCCTGGTCGGACACGACGGTCGCTGACGCAACCGGTTCCAGCCTCGATGATGTCGGCGGCGCGACGACCGGGGCAACCGGAACGGCGCCGCTCCGGTCACCCGGCCAGGTGACCGGAGACAGGCGGGCGGACGCCCTCCGACGCCGTGGCCGCCCGCTGTCCCGGCGTCGGAGGGGCGTCGGAGGGGCGTCGGAGGGGCGTCCGCCCAGGCAGTCACACGGGCACGGATCAGTAGTCGGATTTCCATGACGCGCAGCAGGTCAGCGGTCCCTCCACAGGCGGAGAGCCAGGCGCGGTGCTACGGTCCACTGGGAGCCTGAACCGCCGGCGGCGGTTCCGATGCCCTCCCCGCGTGGCGGCGTCTCCTTCGGCCGGACGGCACGCCACCCTCCCCGACATCAGCGATCAACCGGAGTCCCTCGGCCGCTGCGGGCTACGGCGGGGCGGAGGACGCCTCCGATGCCGGCGAGGCCTGGCCCGCGCCGCCCAGACCTTCCACACCCACCTCCCACACCCATCGCCTTCGGACGGAACAGCGCCGGAGGATTCGAAAGGGAGCAGCGATGTCCGAGAACAGCGCGGCCCCGGCGCCCGGCGACGAGGTCCTGGTGATCGGCGGCGGGTTCACCGGCCTGGCCGCCGCCCACGAGCTCGCCCTGGCCGGGGTGGCCTGCCGGGTGCTGGAGCGTGAGCCGTACGTCGGCGGCCTGGCAGGGTCGTTCGAGGTCGGGGGAGCCCGGCTCGAACGCTTCTACCACCACTGGTTCTCCTCCGATCTGGAGGTCCAGGGGCTGTGCGCGGAACTCGGCTGCTCCCACCTGCTGCAGCCGCACCGGACCCGGACCGGCGTCTACTACGCGAACTCCGTGTACCGGTTGTCGAGCCCGTGGGACGTGCTGCGTTTCGCCCCCCTCCCGCTGCCCGACCGGGTCCGGCTGGGCTGGTCCGCGGTGCGCGCCCACCAGGTGAAGCACTGGCGGGACCTGGAGGACCTCACGGCCCGCGAGTGGCTGTTGGAGCTGAGCGGGCCACAGGTCTACGAGACGGTCTGGCGTCCGCTGCTGGAAGGCAAGTTCGGCCAGTACGCGACCGAGGTCGGCGCCACCTGGATGTGGACCAAGCTCCACCTGCGCGGTGGCAGCCGGTCACACAGCGGCCGCGAGGTCCTCTACTACCTGCGGGGCGGCTGCGCCGCCCTGCTGGACGCGTGGGTCTCGCGCCTTTCCGAACTGGGAGTCCGGATCTGCACGAGCACCCCGGTACGGCAGGTTCTGACCGACGCCCACGGGGTGTGCGGGGTCCGCACCGGGAGCGACGTACTGCCCGCACGGCGGGTCCTGGCCACCACGGCACCGGACCTGCTCGCCGGCTTCCTCTCCCCTGCCGCCGGACCACCGCCCCATCCGAACGTGCCCGCCGTCCGCCGGCGACTGTCCGACATCCCCTACCTCGCCAATCTGTGCCTGGTGCTGCAGAACGACCGGTCCCTGTCGGACACCTACTGGCTCAACGTCACCGACCCGTCGTTCCCCTACGTCGGCGTCATCGAGCACACCAACCTGGAGGCTTCCGACGCCTACGCCGGGCGCCATCTGGTCTACCTGTCCGCCTACCTTCCGACCAGCGCCGAGCTGTACCGGATGGACGACGACGCGGTGTTCCACGCCAGCCTTCCGCACCTGAGCCGGATGTTCCCGCAGTTCCACCGCGACTGGGTCCGGCGCTACCACGTCTGGCGGGCCGATCACGCCCAACCGGTCATCACCCCGCACTACTCCGACCGCATCCCGGCGATGGAGACCGATGTGCCGGGGCTCTACCTGGCCAGCATGGCCCAGGTCTACCCCCAGGACCGGGGCACCAACTACGCCATGCGGCAGGGGCGACACGTCGGCCGCCTGATCGCCGACCGGATGCGCACCGCCCACCGCACCGCCCCCGACCCACGGCTTCCCGACGCCGGGCACGGCACGGGTCCGCAGTCCGGCCCCGAGGAGGGGACGTCATGAACTCCCTGATCAGCATCGAGGATTGCGAGCGGATGCCCATCGCGCGGGTGCACGAGCTCTACCATCGCCATGTCAGCCGGGGCCAGGTGACGCTGCTCTCCGCCTTCGGATTCGGCCGCGATGTCGTGGACAGCGCCTCGGGTTGCTGGATCACCCTGCGCGACGGGCGGCGGGTCCTGGACTTCACCGGCGGGATCGGCGTCCTGAACCACGGCCACAACCACCCCCGCATCCTGGCCGCCCGCCGGCGCTTCCAGGAACTGCAGCGCATGGAGGTGCACAAGAACTACTTCTCCCCGTACGTCGCCGCACTCGGACACAACCTGGCCCAGCTGCTGCCCGCGGACCTCGACGTCAGCTACTTCCCCAACTCGGGCGCGGAGGCCGTCGAGGGCGCCCTCAAGATGGCCTACAAGTACCACCGCGGCCGTCGCGGCACCGTCCTGCACACCGACATCGCCTTCCACGGCAAGCTGCTCGGCGCCGGAAGCCTGACCACCTCGCCGGAGGTGCACTTCAGCTTCCCCAGGATCCCCGGCACGGACGGTTTCGCCTTCGACGACCTTCCCTCCCTCGAACTGGCCCTGGAGCGGCACACCACGCCCGAGGGCGAGAGCGACGTCTACGCGTTGGTCCTGGAACCCTTCAGCGCTTCCAGTCTCCGCGAGTGCTCGGAGGAGTTCCTGCGCGAGGCGCGCCGGCTGTGCACCGAGCACGACATCGTCCTGATCTTCGACGAGGTCTACACCTCCTGGGGCAAGACCGGTTCACTCTTCCACTTCATGCGCCACCCCGGCCTGGTCCCGGACGTGGTGACCACCTCCAAGTCCTTCGGCGGCGGCAAGGCGTCCATCTCCGGCTACGTGGCCAGGGAGCCCGTCTTCCGCCGAGCCTATGACTCGCTCCCCGACGCCACCCTGCACAGCACCACCTACTACGGATTCGGGGAGGAGACGGTCACCGCGCTGGAGGCCGTCGCGATCGCGGTCGAGGACGACTACCCCGCCAGAGCCCGCCGCCTCGGCGAGCGGCTGAGCCGCGGCCTCGCTGCCCTCGCCGCCGCCCACCCGCAGCTGATCGCGGAGGTGCGCGGCGCCGGTGCCCTCCAGGGCGTCGTCCTGCGCCACGGTCCGGCCGGCCTCGGCCACGCGCTGCGCCTGCTGCCGTCCTCCTTCGCGCGCGACCCGCAGGCCGGCGCCAAGCTGGCCACCGCTGCCGTGGTCGCCGCCCTCTACCGCGACCACGGTGTGCTCACCTACTACGGCTCCAACCACGACCTCCCCCTGATCGCCGCGCCTCCGCTGGTGGCCGAGGACTCCGACGTCGACCTCTTCCTGGAGGCCCTGGACGCGGTACTGGCCAAGGGGATGCCCCGTCTCCTGGCGGGCCTGGTCAGGGAGAAGGTCACCGCATGAGCTCCCCGGCGGCCCGTCCGGCCCCGCCCGCCGAAGGGTCCCGTACCGCGCGGGAGCACCGTCGCCTGCGGGTCTGGGAACGGCGCGTACACTCCGCCGGGCTCCCGCCGCTCTGGGCGGGCCGCTGCACGGCCCTGTCCGAACCGTCCCGCCAGGCCGCCGCGGTCCGGCACACGGCCGCCACCTTCGCCGCCCTCCCGAAGCCGTACCGCCTGGTGTTCGCCCTGCTGATGCGGGCGTTCCCGGTCGCCGTTGTCCTCGCGGACCCGACGGGCCCGCTCCGGGGCACCTCGGACCGGGCCCGTCCGCAACGGGTCGCCGACCGGCTGTCCACGGTGCCCGGCTGCGCCGAACTGCTCAGGGTGAGCCTCGCGCTGGCCCTGCACGGCGCCCTGGACGGACCCTCCACCACGCCCCGGCAGGAGCCCCTGTGAGCAGCACAGTCCGCACCGTCCGCTGCGACGCCCTGGTGATCGGCTCGGGAGCCGGAGGCGGCACCGCCGCCCTGGAACTCGCCGGCGCGGGCCGGGAGGTCCGCGTCCTCGAGGAGGGCCCGCTCGTCCCGCAGGCGCGGATCACCCGGGCGTCCCCGGCGGAGAACCTGCGCCTGCTCTACCGCCAGGGCGGTCTGGTGCCCATCCACGGCGCGCCCACCATCCCCTTCGGGGAGGGGCGTTGCGTCGGGGGAACCACCGTGGTCAACGGAGGGCTGCTCTGGCCTCCTTCCGAACACCTGCTGGAGTGCTGGGCGTCCGCGGGCGTCGACGGCTTCCGGGCCCACCACCTCGCCCCCCACCTGGCCGAGGTGGAGCGGCGCCTCGGTGTCATCGACCAGCCGCCCGGGCGGGGAAACCGCGACTCGGTGCTGCTCGCCCAGGCGGCCGACCGACTCGGCTGGCGCTGGGCACCGGCCCGCCGGGCGGTACGAGACTGCCGGCACGCCAACCGGTGCGTCACCGGCTGCCCCACCGGGGCCAAACAGAGCATGCTGGTGAGCTACCTGCCCGCCGCCGAACGGCTCGCAGCGGTCGTCGAGCCCGACACCCGGGTCGTCCGGCTCGAACACGACGGCACCCGGGTCACGGTCGTACACGCCCTGCGCGACGGCCGACGACTGCGCTACCTCCCGCAGACGGTGTTCCTGGCCGCTGGCCCGATCGGAAGCGCGCTGCTGCTGCGGCGCAGCGCCATCGGCGGACGCGGCCCGGGCCGGGCCATCGCGTTCCACGTCAACTTCCGCACAGTGGCGCGATTCAGCGAATCCGTCCGCGCCACCGAGGGCACCATCTTCACCGCGCAACTGCAGGAGTTCGCCGACCGGGGTGTGCGGGTGATGCCCGCGAACCTCACTCCGGGGTCGCTCGCCGCGGCGCTGGCCGCCCACCCCGCCGGGACCGTCGACCGGATGCTGGCCCAGCTGGACCGGATCGCGGTCTACACGACCCAGGTGAGCGTCCAGGGCACCGCACGGCTGCTGGCGGTACCCGGGCTCGGCGCGGTCCTGCGGCACCGCCTGACCGGCAGCGACCGGGACCTCCTCCGCTCCGCCTTCCGGCACACCGCCGAGCTCCTTATGGAGGCCGGCGCGGTCGAACTGCTGCCGCCCGCACCCGTCAGCCTGACCACCGCCGCGCAGGCGGCCGACTTCGCGCTGCACGGCCGGCCCGAGAGCTGGGACCTGATCTCCGTCCACGCCATGGCGTCCTGCCGGATGGGCCCACCCGCCCTGGGCGGAGTGTGCGACGCCCAGGGACGCCCGCACGGCTTCACGAACCTGCGGCTGTGCGACGCGAGCGTCCTGCCGGGCGCCACCGGCATCAGCCCGCAGGAGACCATCATGGGCTTCTCCCACCTGATCACGGCCCGGTACCTGGAGCAGCCCCCCGGCCATCGGCCCGAGGGCACCTGAGCGGCCGTGGTCGGACCGCCTACGAGCGACGCGAGGGGCCTGACGTTCTCGTCCGACAAGGCCGTCGACGTGCCGGACGAATCCCCGACCGGCTCGCCGAGCGTGCGGGTGCTCGCCGTCACCGAGCCCGGCCCCACTGCCGGCCCCTCGGCCGCAGTGGGGCCGGAGCCCACGGCAGGTACTGCACAGAACTCTTGCGGGTTGCCGCCCTGGCCGGCGTCGCGGCGCAGGAGATCGCCCTCACTCGATGCGACACGGAGCAGCCCTGGCCTCAGGCCTCCACGCCGTAGTACTGCGCGAGGAAGCCGATCACGTCGTCCGCGTGCGGGAGCAGCTCCGGCAGGGTTCTAACGGTCGTCGCAACACCTCAGCTCAAGGGGTGCGATGGACTTCGAGATCCGGGCGAGGACGGCGGCCGCCTGCGCCGGGTTGGCGCGGAGCCAGGCGGCCAGGTGCTCTCGGACGGCCTCGGCTACGCAGGCGCGGACCGGTCCGTTGCCCAGTCTGTCGCGGATGGCCCCCAAGAACTCGGGGCGATCGAGCTTCACCGACACGACCGCCGTCAGGCCCGCGCCGAGCTGGGCGGGGGTGAGGTCGAGGTCGGACGGCGTGAGCAACTGCCGCTCGCGGGCGTGGGCGTTGAGCGCGGCCGCCAGGCCGTCGCGGAAGCCGAGCTCGTGCGTGCCGCCGCCGGTGGTCGGCCGGCTGTTGGCGTAGCTTGCGACCCGCTCCTCGCGTGAGTCGCACCAACGGAAGGCCACCTCGACAGCCCCCTCCATTTCGGAGTACTCGCGCTCGAAGCCGATCACGTCCGGGTGGAGGGGGTCGGCGCCCTGCTCGGCGATGTGGTCCCTCGGTCCGCCCGGGAACCGGAAGCGGACGGCCCGGGGCGCCGCGGGGTCGCGGTCATCGGCCAGGGTGATGTCCAAGTCCCGGTTCAGGAAGGCCAGTTCACCGAAGCGCTCGGCCAGCGTGTCGAACGAGAACTCCAGTGTCTCGAAGATCTCGGCATCGGGACGAAAGGTGATCGTCGTCCCACTGCCGTCGGCCGGTCCAGTGCGGGTGGGCGTCGCGACAGCTACGCCTCGCTCGTACTCCAGCACCCAGCGGGCGCCGTCGCGCCGCACCTCGGCCGTCAGACGGCCCGACAGTGCGTTGACGGCAGCCAGTCCCACGCCGAAGTAGCCGCCGGACAGCGAGCGCCGATTGGCCGGCTGCGCCCCGCAGGAGAGCACGGTCAACCGGGCCTCCACCGCAGGGCCGTCGCTGTGGCCGGCGTGCTCGACCGGCAGGCCCGTGCCGTCGTCGGCGACGCGGACGCGACCGTCGGCGGTGAGGGTGATCTCCACACGGCCGGCGGTGCCACTGAGGATCTCGTCCAACGCCCGCTCGGCGGCCTCGAACACCATGTAGTGCAGGCCGCGTTCACCGACCGATCCGATGTACATCCCGGGCCGCTTGCGAACGGCCTCCAGTCCCTCGAGAACCACGATCTTGCCGGCGTCGTACGCGTTTGATTCCTCGCTCATGATGCCCCTTCCGAAGGTGCCCGACAAAGCTCCCCCAGCCTAGGAGATTTCCGAGAAAACACCAGGTCAGAGCCAGTTCGACGAGGTCGCGGACGGGCTCCTGAGGGGCAATCACGAGCGCCCGGCCGGGACGGCTGCGCACTACCGGCGCAATCCGGCCACGGCCCCCTGAGGGGCGCCTGCGGCACCGTTCCGGGCGACCGCGGGGCCACGAGTTCCAAGAATTCCCACGTCGCCCCGGGCGTACAGCGTCTGCCGCTGTCAGACGGGACGCCGAGATGGTGTCAGCGGCCTGTCGTGCAGTCGCCACCTGTGACAACGACCCTGATGACGTACGCGGGCACCACGGATCCCGACGCGCCGACCACCCGCACCGGCGGCGTGCCGCAGTGCGCCACCTGCAACGGACCGATGCACGTCGTCCAGCTCAAGAAAGGACGGGACCACGCCACAGCGATGAACTTCGGCGGTCGCGGCGAGGCCTACGCCTTCGCGTGCGAGCCCTGCGCACAAGCCGTGTTCATGTGGCGATCTGGAGAACCACTGGGGACCCCCACCTGAGCGTCCAGCCTGGTACGGCGAGATCGCCGAGGGCTGCTGGGAGGTAGACGAGTCCGGCATCCAATCGGGCGTTCTGCTGCTGTGGGGAAGCGACGAACACGGTAGCCCGGACTTCTTCCGCGCGGTCGAGGGCGACCCCACCGAGTGGCGGATCACCATCAGCAGTGACCGGGAACTCCGGCTCGACCCCAAGCGCGTCCGGGCCGGGCCGTAAACCCCCGCAGGCCCCGCTCACGCTGAATCGGTGAAGACCGCCAGCGCAGCGTCACGGACGTCCGGCTGGAGATGGCGGCGCAGCGTGTGCAGCACGTCCCGCCAGGCAGTGGGCCAGTCGAGCTGTGCCCCGGTCGTCGTCAGGGTGACGGCGAACAGGCCGGGAGCGAGTCCGTCGTCGGCGGCCAGTCGGCGGGCGGCCTCCAGAGCATGTTCGGGAGCCTCCCGTCGTCCGCATCCGTACTGGCTCAGCAACCCGGCGGTGACCACCGCCAGCGCCGGACGGTCGGCGACCAGGACGGCCAGCTCGGCGAGGCGCTCGCCCAGGTCGGGCGCGTCCTGGTCGAGCGCCGCGACCAGTCGGCGGGTGGCCTCGGGAAGCAGGGCGGGCTCGGTGAGCAGGAGTGAGGCGACCGCGCGCTGGGTGGCTCGGAAGGATTCCGCCGGGGCGCTCGAGTTCCAGAACGAGCCCACGAGCGCGGCGATCCGCCGCCGGGCCGGCTGGTCGCGGCCGGGGAGAGCCGGTTCCCCGGCGTGCACGATCCCGATCAGTGTGGTCAGGGTGTCCGCCAGGACGCTGCCCGGTGCGCAGCCGCCGAGCGGGTGCGGGGCGTCCGACAGCGCCACCCCGGTCACTACCCGGGCGGCTCCCTCCCAGCGGTCCCGCTCGGCGAGGTCGGTGACCAGAGGGGTGAGGGCCCGCACGGCCTCCGGCGCGTACCGGCCCCAGGAGACGAGTTGTCCGCGCGCGGGTGCGGCGACCAAGTGTTCGTCGTCGAGCGACAGCCGGGCCATCAGGCCGGCGAACGCGGGGCGGTGTTCGACGGGTACCTCGTGCGCGCGGAGGTGCCGGACGACCGTCGACCGCAGCTCCGACGGTCCGTCGGCCGTGTCGGTGAGCACGTCCCACAGCGGCAGGTCGGCGATCCGCTCGCTGATCGTCGCCAGCACGGTGGCGCGGACGTCCTGGTGCTGCTCGGGCGCGGCGAACGCCTCACGCAGCAGGGCGGCCGCGTCGGCGAGAACCAGGTGTTCGGCGGCGAGCCGGACGGCCTGCTTGCGGCTGGTCACCTTCACCCCCGGTTCGAGCGCGATCCGGCGTAGTTCCGGACCGAGTTCGGTGCTCCGCGTGAACCAGGCGGCGCGGCCCGCCGCGTACAGGGCGACCCGGGCCCGGTCGTCGGCCGCGTGGGACAGCAACTCGGGCAGCACCTCGGCGGGGCGCTCGGTCCGGGGCAGTGCGGCGAGCGCGGCCTCGGCGAGGACGATCTCGGCGGATTCCGCGTACCGTCGCAACAGCGCCTCGCCGTGGACGGGGACCGAGGCGGCGGCCCGTAGGGCGGCGGCGCGCTCGCTCAGGCCCAGGGTGAGGTCACCGACCGTGCGGGCGAGCTGTTCGACGGCCGCGTGCTGTTGCGCGGGGAGCCAGCGGTCGGCCTTGACGAGGTCGGCCGCGGTCAGGGCAGTGGTGAGCAGGGGGCCGAGCAGGTCGGTGCGGACCGTGGTCAGTACGGCCCGCACCGGGGCCAGGGTGATGGCCGACGGCCTCAGGGCGAGCAGCCGAGCCACGCGTCCGGAGCCGGTGGCGGGGGCGCGCAGCAGCTGTGTGGCGGCCCGTTCGACGGCACGGTCGCTGCCCGAGTGCAGGACCTGCTCCAGGAGTTCGGCGAGGGCGGGGGCGCGTCGTGACCGGGCGCCGAGCGTCTCGGCCAGTGCGAGCAGCAGTGCGGCGTCCCGGGACCGTGCCGAGCGTTCCAGGGCGGCCCTCAGCTCGTCGACCGCCGCGTTTTCGCGCCGTGCGGGGAGGGTGAGGCCCACGCCGCCGGTCCGCTCGACGGTGCGGACGGCCCAGGCGAGCAGTTCGCGGGCGGGGCCGCCCGCGTGCTCGCCGAGGACGCGTCCGGCGAGGCGGACGAGCGCGGCCCGAGTGCCTGCCGAACAGTCCCGGGCCGTCAGGGCGTCGCCGGTCAGCCGCTCCAGCAGCCCGGCGGTGGCGTCGCCGAAGAGCCTCGGCGGCACCGCCGCGACCGCGTCCAGCGCCTCATGCCGGACCGGGTCCTGCTCGTTGCGCAGTCCCGTGAGCAGTTCGAGCGCCTCGGGCAGGGCGCCTGGCTCCCCGGAGAGCACGGCGTGGTGGACCAGCTGTGCCCAGGCCCAGCCCCGGTCCCAGGCGTCGGCCACGCGGGTTTCGGCCAGCAACCTCGGCCGTGCCTCGGCGACCGGCAGCAGGACGAGCGGGACGACGTCCTGGCTGTCCGCTGCCAGCTGGGCCCGCGCCCGCACGTGCCGCTCCTTCGCGGGCAGCACGGCGAGGACTTCGACGGAGTAGCGGTACGGGCCGGGCAGCGCCGCCACCTCGTCGTAGAAGGCGGGCCGCCGGGCCGGGGGCATCTGCCGCAGCAGCGCCAGGTGGGTCTTGTCGTGGCGGTGCGCGAGCGCGGCGAGACCGTCCGGCCGGGCCGCGACCAGCCGGCGGGCCACGTTGACGCGCAGCGGCGGCTCGTGGCGGTGCCGGTCGATCGCGAGCAGCAGGCGGACGGTCCGCCCGGCGGAGACGGCGGCGAGGTCGGCGAGCCGGTCGTGCAGCGGGGCGGGGAGGGCCCGTACGGGGTGGCGCTCCAGCAGCTCCAGCACCCGGGCCGGTTCGCGGGTGGCGGCGGCTGCCAGTCCGAGGGCGTGCCGTTCCCAGAACGCCTGCCGCAACCCGTACGGCAGGTCGGCGAGTCGGTGCTCGGCCTCGTCCAGCACGGCGGCCGGGTGGCGACGCCCGAGCGAGGTGGAGAAGGTGATCGCGTGTGCCAGCGTGGGCAGTTCAGCAGCGACGACCTCGGCGGAGCAGACCGGCAGCAGCCGGGCCGCCTCGGCGGCGCCCCAGCGTATGCGGATGACGGGCACCAACCGCTCAGCCACCGCTGTGCGTCCGGCCCGCAGGATCGCACGGGTCAATTCGCTGCGGACCGCCCTCGGGGCGGTGAGCATCGTGGATTCGAGGTCGTCGCCGGGGAAGGGCAGCTCCCCGATCGCTCGGTGCGCGTAGCGACGCACCACCAGGTCGGGATCGTCGATCCGGTCGATCAGATGGCGCGCCTGCCGCCCGGCGAGGGCGGCCAGCGCGGCGAGCCGACGCTCGTACGGGCCACGGCCGTCCAGCTCGGCGAGCAGGCCCAGCAGGTCGGAGGAGGCGAGGGCGGCGGCGGTGCGAGCCACCTCGCGCAGCCGGAGCGAATGGGGCAGTGGTTCGACGGCGGCGAGCAGCCGGTCGGCAATCAGTCGAGGCATCGGCGACGATTGTGCCCGGCGGATGCGGCAAGGGCACCCGAATATTCGCGGTGGTGCGTTTGCCGGCGGCACAACCCGGTTCGAGAAGGTCGTTCTTCGAGCCGCATGAGCCCGGGGACTACGGCCGCTCAAGCAGGCCGAGGTCCACGAGGCCCATGCCCGGCTCGTGGTCCGCCTGGCCCTCCGCCCGCCGGACGAGGCGTTCTCCGCCACGCTGGACAGTCGGCCGGACCTGCTCCGGATGAACCCCTAGGTGGTCCTGCCGATGAGCCGCTGGACGGAGTCCGGCGGGGCGGCCTGCTTGTCCTTGACGTGGGAGTCGGGGATCGCCGGCCCGTAGACCTGGCGCATGGGGAGCACACCGCCCCAGGCGTTGCCGTGGTCCCAGTCCCGGTCCTCCTGGTTCTCGTGCTCCGGCTCGGCGGCGTGGTGCCGCTTGAGGCGCACCACCGTCGTGTTCTCCGTCAGGCTGATGGAGAGGACCCCGACGGTGGGGGTGTGCTGCTTGTCCGAGTCCAGTTCGCTGGCCTTGCCGCCCTTGCCGTCCTTGATCGGGCGCAGCTCGGGCCACCGGCCCGGGATGACCTGATTGCTGAGCGCCTCGAACGCCTTCGCCCGGTCCGCCGGATCGACCGTCCGGGCGATGCCGTCCACCACCACGGAGCGGTAGTTGAGGGAGGTGCTGATCGCCGCCCGTCCGACGAGCAGGCCGTCGAGCACGGTGACGGCCAGGCATACGTGGACCCAGGCGTCGTTCCACAGCTGCCGAAGTGAGGGCGACAGCTCGGTCTGCGGCGGCCAGTAGACGGAGCCGTGCAGATAGAGGCGCCGCTCGTCCCCCTCCTCGTGGTAGGCGTAGACCATGGGCACGCACCTCGGCCCGCCCGTTTCGGGGTCGACGTGGGCGAGGGTGCAGACGTAGGCCTGTTTGAGGACGGCTGTGGCCGCCGCCAGGTCGGCCGTCTCCTTCGTCCTCTTGAGGTGGCCGCTCATCCGGTCTCCTTCTCGGCGTCCTCCTGGGCCTTGGCCAGGATGGCCTGGGCTGCGCGCTCGGGGTCCTGGCCGTGGAAGGGGCGGTCGAACAGCCAGTTGTAGAGCAACTCCCGGCAGATCTGCGGCTGGTAGGCCGGCACTTCGTGCCCGGAGTCGGGCACCGCGACCTGGGTGACGTTGTTCAGGGTGCGGACGAAGCCCTTCGGGTGGCCCTGCGCCTGCTTCCAGATCAGCCGCGGGGCCTTCTGCCAGCCGTCCTTCATGATCTGGTCGAGGATCTCCTCGGTGCTCTGGTACCCGCAGGCGGTGTCGAAGTCCCCGGTGTAGAGCAGGACCTTGTAGTTCTCCTTCGCGTGGATGAGTTCGGTGTACACCTGCGAGGCATCCGCCATGTTGTCGGCCTTCAGCGCGATGGCCACCGGACCGGAGTTGTCCTCGGACTTCCACTCGTGGTCGACGTGCAGGGCCTCCTTGACGGCGGCGCTGTTGAGGTAGGAGCCCAGTGCACCCGCGGACAGGTCCTCCCAGCGCCGTACGTCGTAGACGTCGAAGTCGCCTCCGTAGGCGAGGATCGCGTTGACCAGGCCGTTTCCGAGATCGGTGGCCTCCTTCATCCTGCCGCCGCTGATGGCGTCCTGGAAGTGCTTGTACGAGGATTCCAGGATGTCCTTCTGGCCCTTGCCGAGGAATCCGGACGCGTAGGCGTAGTCGATCATGACGCGGATCGAGAGTGCCAGGGTGATCCAGCCGTTGCCTACGGAGATCCCCTTCAGATTGACGTGCGTTCCGGGCCTTGCGAGGTTCTTCTGCTGGATCTTTTGGGCGATGTACGGCACGTACTTGCCCGCGTAGCTCTCACCGCAGACGTAGAGGGGGCACTGCTGGTACTCCGGGTACGTTTCGAGGAACTGAACCAGCGCCCGGTGGAAGATCTCGCTGAGTTCGTCCTCGTCCTTGACGTACGTTTCCGGCTTCTTGCAGTAGCTGTATCCCGCGCCGACCGGCTGGTCCCAGTAGATGACGTGGGCTTCCTGGTTCCAGGAGTCGGGGCTGACCGAAATGGTCCCGGCAGCGTCGTCACCGATGCGCAGCGGCCCGTTCTCCAGGAACAGCCCCAGGAGCGACGACGCGCCGGGACCGCCGTTGAGCCAGATCAGCAGAGGGGTCTTCTCGATCAGGTCCTTCTGCTTGCCGGCGTCGACGTGGGGGTCGCAGGTCTGGCTCTCGAAGAACCAGTAAAACAAGCGACTGCTTTCGGTGCCGGGGCCGTCGACGTCCGCGTACCCGGCGTAGGAACGGACCGCCTTCGGGACTCCTTCGTCCTCCTTCTTCTCGGGGTCGGGATAGAAGTGGATCGTCTGGGTGTTGAAGGCGTTCGCCGGGATCGCGTAAACGGGCTGACGAAGCATGGTTCACTTTCCGTTTCGGGAGGGAGGTCAGGACGTCGGCGCAACGCGCCCGGGCAGCGGGCGGACGTAGCGCTCGAAGTGGCGCTCGGTGTGCGCGACCTCTTGGAGGACCCCGATCCGCTGGCCCAGGAGGAGCTGGAGTGCGGGGAACCGCTTCTCTTCGAACAGCAGGATGTTCAGTGAACCGCCGTACTGGAAGTAGCCGATCTCGTCGCCCTTCTTCACGCCGACCGGGTCCGACTCCGCCGTGATGTTGCGGAACGGATCGAGGAACCTCACGGAGCCGATCGAGTTGAGGCCGACGGGCACCAGGGCGACATAGCCTTCGCCGTCCGGTTCCCCGAGGTGGTCCACGTAGGGCGTCTTGATGATGGCGTATCCGCGGCGGAAGTCCTCGAACAGGCTGTAGTCGTACCCGTAGCCGACGTTCCCCTTGTTGAGCAGGTCGGGGAAGTCCCGAATCCCGTAGTAGACGCCGCCGACGTCGTCGCGGGCTTCGACCACCTCGCCGCCGACCGGGGCGTGGTAGCGGTGGTAGGTGTCAGGCATGAGGATGCACGACACGGCCGTGCCGCCGATGAACTTCTCGGCGTACTCGGAGCCGTCGAGCAGCCGGCTGACACTCATGGTCACGGCCGCCTTGATCGGGAGCCAACCGTTCCTTTGCACAGACTCCGCTACGCCACCGCAGAGTTGCCGGAGCTGCTCGTCCAGCTCGCGGGCGGACCGGGCGCGTTGCGCTGTCGCGACGAATAGTGCGTGTCGCAAGCACCGCGTTCCCCCAAGGGGCCGCCACTCCTCCCATGCTGGGGCGGATGCCGCCCCGGCATGGGCGGGTGGAGCTCGACGAGCTGGACGGAGAGTGCTGATGAGTGTGATGGAACGCGTGGACGAGAGGGTCCTGGCGGTGGAGGGGGACGACGAGTCGGACGTCTACCCGGACGACCGGGAGTGGGTGAACACCTGCATCCACACCATCCGCGGCGAACTCGCGCCCAAGGAGACGGCGGTGGACGAGATCCCGCTACCCCCGCAGCTCAACGGGTTGAAGCTGTACATCAAGCGGGAGGCCGACCAGCCGTCCGGCAGCCACAAGCACCGGCTCGCGGCGGCGCTGCTCACCCACGCCCTGGCCAGCGGTTGGCTGGCGAAGGGCCGCCCGGTGGTGGAGGCGTCCAGCGGTTCGACGGCCATCTCCGAGGCGTGGTACTGCCAAAGGCTCGGCATCGACTTCTACGCGGTCGTACCGAAGAGCACGGCCCCGGAGAAGCTGAAGACGATCGAGCAGTACGGCGGCACCGTGGTCCCGGTGTCGGGTGACATCGTCGAGTACGCCCGCCGGGTGGCGAAGCGCTATGACGGCCACTTCATGGACCAGTTCACGTACGCGGAGCGGTCCTACGACTGGCGTGGTGACCACAGTCTCGCGGCGGAACTGCTGAAGGGCCTGCCGGACCTGGACTGGTTCACCATGGGCGCGGGCACCGGCGGCACGACGACCTCGGTGGCCAGGTACGCCCGGTACACCGCCAGGAAACTCCGGGTGTGCGTGCCCGACCCGGAGCACTCCGCGTACTTCGACGGCTGGTACTGGCAGGACCCCACGGTGACCGACCAGGGCTCGCACATCGAGGGCATCGGTCGCCCCAGGGTCGAGGCCTCGTTCGTGCCGACCACGGTCAACCGCATGATCCGCGTCGCCGACGCGGCGTCGATCGCCACCATGCGCTACCTCTCCGACCGGACGGAGTGGGGCATCCACGCCGGGCCCTCGACCGGAACCGGCGTGTTCAGCGCGATCCGGATCCTGCTCGGCATGAACGACGGCCACCAACTCGGAAGCGTCGCCACCGTGATGTGCGACCCGGGCGACCGCTACACGAACGAGTACTACAACGACGCCTGGCTGGCGGAGCAGGGGATCGTCTACAAGCCCTGGTACACCACCATCAAGGACTTCTTCGAGAACGGCGTCTGGGCCCCGCCCGCCTCCGTTCCCCCCGCGCCCCGCCCCACGACGGCCATGTGGAACATGTAGCACCTACGCGCCGGCACGCGGGCCCGGAACGGCGATGGAGCCGTTCCGGGCCCGTTCACGGATTCCCGCCGGGATCGGGGCCGGATCGGCCGCCGACCGCGCGGTGAACGCACGGATCCGGGCTTCCGCCCGCAACGGATGGACGTGGTGTCGCACTTGTCACCCTCCCGACCGCCCGCGGTCTCACTCCGGCTGCGGGCGGTGGTTGTGGAACAGGACGATCCCCTCCATCAGACCCTTCTCCACCACCGCCGGGGTGTCGCGCAGCCACTGGAGTGCTTCCGCGCTGATCGGGGTGCTGGCGACCAGCTTGTAGGAGGCCAGGTAGCCCGCCACGCGTTCCAGGAGCACGCTGTCGTGGATCCGGATCCCCGGCCCGAAGGCGTCGAGGGGATTCCGGCCGCTGGCGCGGTAGCTGTCCATCGTGTGGAACTCCCCGGCGAGTCGACTGCGCTCGGGTGTGAGCCGGTCCGGGGGAATCGTCTTCAGGATCGCGGAGAGCTTCCCCTCGCTCTTGCTGTAGCCGTCGCCCATGGCGAGTTTGAGCGCCGCGGCCGCCTCTTCGCCGAACGCGCGCAACTCGGTGGAGATCTTCCGCTGCGCCATCGTCTGCGGTTTCTCCTGGGACTTGAAACGGCCGGTGACCGAGTCGAGCGCGTGCTGCATCTCGTGGGTCACGGTCGCGGCGAATTCCCGCAGTTCGAGCGGTGAGGCGCCGTCCTTGGGCGGGGTGATCCTCAGCGCGCCGCCCTCTCCCTCGTTGCTGAGCGCGAACAACGCGCGCGCACCCCTGATGTCCGTCTGCTCGTCGATCTCGATGGTGATGGCGGATTCCTCCAGGGCCTTGAACAACTCCCGGTAGGGGACGCTGAATCCGTCACCGTCCTGCTCGCCGGACGCCTGGTGGAGCAGTTCCGCGAAGCGGTCCGGCGAGAGGTGCTGCCGTGACCAGTCGGCCTTGGCGTAGGTGATGGCGCGCTGCACGACCGGCTCACCGGGGCGGGCGGCTGTTGCGTCCCCCGTCCCCCGCTGGGCGGGGACAGCTCCGCTCGACACCCGGGTCGCGTTGGCTTCGGCCTCCCGCTCGAAGCGGTCGGACGGGGAGAAGACCTCGTCGTGGACGGTGGACCGCTGTACCGGTGCGCCCGCCCCGACGGCGGCCTGCGGGTGACCGCACCCCGCACCGTGCTGCTGCCTGGACCGCTCGATCACGCGCGAGACCGCGGCGTTGCCGATGCCGCGCTGCAAGGCGAGGACCGTCTGCGCAGACCCGCCCCCGAGGCTCAGCCCCAGCCGGTCGGCCGCCGGAGCGGCCTTGCGCGGCAGGTAGCGGCGCCGCTGCGGCTCCGACGGCTTGCCGGGGTCTTTCGCGTGCATGGGAACCCCTCCAGAGGCGCGACAGGTGTTCCCTCTGACATATCCGGCCGGACTGTCGCCGCGCAGCACAACGGACGATCGGGCACCATTCTGTGCTCCAAAGGGCACGAGAGGGCCGGGGCGCGCACCCGTGCTGCCCGGTGCGTCCCCGGCCCCGCCGGCGTGATCACAGAGGAGAACACGCCGGTGTCGAACGGATCAGCTGCCGCCGTTGTTACCGCCCCCGTTGTTGCCACCCCCGTTGTTACCGCCACCGCCCCCGTTGTTACCGCCACCGCCGTTGTTACCGCCCCCGCCCCCGTTGTTGCCACCTCCGTTGTTGCCGCCGCCGCCGCTGTCACCACCGCCACCGGTGGTGGGAGGCGGGGAGAGCAGGTTGAGCAGGTCGCCCAGAAGGTTGGGCTTGTAGATGTACGTGTTGCCGCAGTTGTTCGAGAAGCCCGCGTCCTGGCCGACCACGCATGCGATGCCGACGTCTCCGCCACGCCTGTCCGTGCCGCCATGGTCGCCCGAGCCGGCGACGGCCCAGCTCGCGTCCGCGAGAACGAAGGCACTGGCAGCAACTGCGACGACAGCGATTTTCTTGATCATCTCTCCACCTCTCGATTGGTGACCTCGCTTCATGCTGCGGAACCCCCGCATGCCACCACCGCGCGGCAGGACGACAAAATCGCAAAACCCTATAAATTTCACCCATTTCACCCACGACCGGCGGGTTTTCGCCGCAGGGCGATCCGCTCGGCGGGCACGACGGCCAGGTCACGATGCGTCGGTGTGACACGGGCGTCCACCGCAAGGCCGGCGGCCGTGTTCAGGGGGCCGCGAACAGCCGGGGGAAGCCCGGGGCCAGCCACGGTCGGCGGCCCCAGGCGAGCACCTTGCCCCGGGCGAGGGCGCCGGTGGCGGTGTAGCGGCCCAGCGCGATGAGGAAGAACGCCACCGGCCCGGTGAGGATCGTGCAGTCCGGGCGGCGCGGCGGCTCCTGGCTCACCACGGCGACACCGTCCGTGAAGGTCACCGCGAAGCCGCCCAGGCCGCGCACCCGCAGCCGGTAGCAGGCGCTGTGGCCCGCCGCGGCGCGCGCGTCCAGCACCCGGGGCATCGCCGTCCGCAGGAAGGGCATCGTCAGCCCGACGCGGTGCCGGTCGATCGGGTGCGGCCGCCCGAGCGCGACGGCGATGTCGTAGAGGTGGCCCAGCATGTGGGTCAGCAGGTAGGCGCCGAGGGTGTCCAGGTCCATCGGGCCGAGCGGGGTCAGCACCGGCTCGGTGCCGGCACGGGCTCCGGCCGCTGCCGTGAACTCCCTTGCCTGCCGGGCGATCTCCCCGCCGAGCACGGTCAGGTCCCGCTCCGGCCGCCTGGCCAGCGAGGCCGCGTTCGCGGCGGCCAGCGCGCCCGGAGTGCCGTCCCCGTACGGCCGTTCCTCGCCGGCGGCCAGTGCGGCCATCAGCTCGTTGGCCATCGCCAG
The DNA here is from genome assembly GCF_040304045.1 of Kitasatospora sp. NPDC094016. Classification (NCBI taxonomy): domain Bacteria; kingdom Bacillati; phylum Actinomycetota; class Actinomycetes; order Kitasatosporales; family Streptomycetaceae; genus Kitasatospora; species Kitasatospora sp. NPDC094016. The sequence goes on along the minus strand of NZ_JBEOUK010000002.1, from coordinate 304,473 downwards.
GTGGGCGGCGGCCTCACCGACCGTCCACTCGGCGCCGGGTATCGGGGTGTCGCCGCGGCCGCCGGCGAGCAGGGCGACGGCCGCGTCGCCGACGGCGGTGACGGCTTCGAAGAGCGCGGTGCGCGCGGCACCGGGGACGTGCTCGGGGAGCGGGAGGGTCATGCTGGTGAAGACTGGCCGACCCCCGCACCGCTGTCCAGGCCCGCGACACGGTCAGGTCCGGCCCCTGACCATCGCGGCCCGCCTGGACGACGAGAGCCGGTCAGCCCGCTGTCGGGCTCCGCAGACCCCTACACGCGGCTGAAGCCGTGGCTGCGCTCCACTTTCGCCACGTGCAGCGTGTAGTTCTGGTACCACTCGGCCTGCCCGCGCTTCTGCGCCGCGCGGTGCTCGACGTTGGTCCGCCACTCCGTGAGGGCGTCGGCGTCGCGGAAGTATCCGACGGTGATGCCCAGGCCGCCGGGAGTCTGGGCGTGGTCCATCCCCAGGTACCCGGGGACGTCCTTCACCAGGTCTTCCATGCGGGCGTTGGTCTCGCTGTAACCGCCCTGCTCCTGGGTTCGCACTGTCGTGAAGACGGCCAGGTAGTAGGGGGGTTCATAGGCCTCGACGGGCGCGACAGGTGCTTCGGGGTGATCGCTCATGGCGCCACCGTAAGGCGGGATGCGCCGAACGATCCAGCTCTTTCCTGGACGGCGACGCGCATGGCGTCCTCGTCCCGGTGCCGGCTCCCGGGGGTGGCGGCGGGGGCGAAGGCGAGGGCGGTGTTGTGGCCGCCGAATCCGGCCGAGGTGCTCAGCACGAGGTGGAGGCGCTGGCGGCGGGGGCCGCCGTGGACCAGGTCGATCGCGCCGGTGTCCCGGTCGGGGACGGCGAACCCCGCGGTGGCGGGGACGAGTTGGTGCTGCACGGTGAGCACCGCCAGGGCGGCTTCGATGGCACCGGCGGCGCCCATCGTGTGGCCGAGCGCGCCCTTGGCGGAGGTGACGGACGGGGGGCGCCGGGCGAAGAGCCGGTCGATCAGGCGGGCCTCCGCGGAGTCGTTGAGCGGGGTGCTCGTGCCGTGGGCGTTGACGTGGTCGACGTCGTCGGGGCAGGCGCCGGCCTCGGCGAGGGCCAGCCGGGCGGCCGCTTCGAGTCCGCGGGCTTCCGGGTGCGGTGCGACGGGGTGGTAGGCGTCGGCGGCGGTTCCGCTGCCGACCAGCAGGGCTCTGGGCGTGGCCTGCCGCGACGTCGCGTCCGACCGGCGTTCCAGGACGAGGAAGCCCGCTCCCTCGCCGATGACGAAGCCGTCGCGGTCCGCGTCGAACGGGCGGGAGGCGCGGGCGGGGTCGGTGGTGCGGGAGAGGGCCTTCATCCGGGCGAATCCGGCGACGCAGACCGGAGTGATCATGGCGTCGGTGCCGCCGGCCAGGGCGATGTCGCAGGCTCCGGTGTGGAGCAGCAGGGCTGCGGTGTGGATGGCGGCGGCCCCGGAGGCGCAGGCGGTGGCGGTGTGCAGCACCGGGCCCGTCGTGCCGAGCTCGATGGCGAGTTGAGCTGCTGCCATGTTCGGCAGGAAGGCGGGGAGCGCCAGTGCGGACACGGCGGAGGGGCCCAGGGTGCGGAGTCGTTCCGCCGCGTGTTCGTAGCTGCCGACTCCTCCGGCGGCGGAGCCGAGGACCAGGGCGACCCTGGCGCCGTCCCAGCGCGCGGGTTCGAGGCCCGCGTCGGCGACGGCCTCCCGCGCGGCGGCGATGGCGAAGCGGGTGGCGCGGTCCAGCCGCCAGGGCTGGCGGCCGCCGACCAGCGCCGCGGAGTCGCCGGGGACCCGGCAGGAGAGGACGACGGGGAGCCCGGCGAGCGCCGGGTCGGGTGCGGCCGTGCTGCGGGCGTCGAGGACGCCTCGCCAGGTCGGCTCCGCCCCGTGACCGGCCGGGGTGACCAGGCCGATCCCGGTGACGGCGAGCGGTGGGCGGGACGCGGTCATGCGGCTGGGCCGGGCGGCTGCTCGGGGCCGACGGACGGATCGAGCTGGACGGAGGCGACGGGCCTGACGGGCTGCGCGAGCAGGGCGTGGATGCGGTCGACGAGTTGGCCCACCGTCACGTCGGCGGCGGAGTCGAGGTCGTCGTCCAGGGCGACGCCCCAGTGTTCCTGGAGGGTGACGACGAGTTCGATCCGGGCGAGGGAGTCGAGGTCGAGCTCGTCGAGGGCGGCGTTGTCGCCGATCGTGCCGGAGGGGGTGTCGAACTTCTCGGTGAGCAGGGTGACCAGGTGCTCGCGGACGGGGTTCACGGTGGGCTGACCTCCTCGTGGTCGTGGTCGTGGTCGCGGTCGTGGTCGTGGCGCGGGGGCCGGGGTTCCGGGGCGGCCGTCCGTACGGGTGCGTCCGGCCACAGCAGGGTGGCGGAGGCCCAGGTGAGACCGCCGCCGAACGCGGTGAGCAGGGTCGGGGCGCCCGGGCGGCAGGCCCCTCGGGCGGCGGCGTCGGCGAGGGCGAGCGGTACGGAGGCGCCCGCCGTGTTGCCGACGTCGCGGATGTTGCCGAAGCGGTGCCGTGGCGCGATGCCGAGGCGGTCGGCGACGGCGTCCAGGATCCGCTGGTTGGCCTGGTGCCCGATGAAGGCCTGGACCTCGCGGGCCTGCCAGCCGGTCGCGGCCAGGACGGCCCCGGCGGAGGCGGCCATCCGGCGTACGGCGTGGGCGTAGACCTGGCGCCCGCGCATCCGGAAGTAGCGGTCGCCGCGCCCGGCGGCTTCGGTGGCGGGGAGTCGCGAGCCGCCTGCGGCCACGGTGATCAGGTCGTACTCGCCGCCGTCGCTGCCCCAGTCGGTCTCCAGCAGGGCCCCGGGTTCGGTGGTGTCCCCGGGGCGGAGCACCACCGCGGCGGCGGCGTCGCCGAAGAGCGGTGCGGTGTCGCGGTCGAAGGGGTCGACGATGGCCGAGTACTTCTCGGCCGCGACCACCAAGGGGGTGCGGCAGGCGCCGCTGCGGAGCAGGCCGGAGGCCGTGGCCAGGCCGTAGAGGAAGCCCGAGCAGACGGCCGCGAGGTCGAACGCGGGGACCGGTCCGAGGCCGAGGCGGTGGGCGACCTCCGGTGCGGTGGCCGGGCAGGGGCGGTCCGGCGTGGTGGTGGCCAGCAGGAGCAGGTCCGGGCGCAGGCCCGGGGAGCCGGTGGAGTCGATCGCGGCGCGCGCGGCGGCCGTGGCCAGGTCCCCGGTGCTGATGTCGGGTCCGGCCAGACGCCGGCGGTGGATGCCGGTCCGGCCGGTGATCCACTCGTCGGTGGTGTCCAGGCCGCCCCGGACGATGATCTGGCTGTTGGTCACCTCCTGGGGCGGGAGGCTGGAGCCGAGGCCGGCGATCACCGCCGTGGCACGGTGGCCGGGGGCGGCGACGAGGGGTGGGGAGGTCATGCCGCGGCGAACGGGGAGGGCGGCTTGGGGGTGCCCGCAAGGCCGCCGTCGGGGACCGAGAGGCCGCCGTCCAGGGCGATCGCCTGCCCGGTGAGGAAGGCGGAGGCGGGCGAGGCCAGGAACAGCGCCGCCGCGGCGACCTCCTCCAGTTCGGCCCAGCGCCCCATGGGCACGTGGGCCAGCAGCCAGTCGGTGAGCGCGGCGTTGGTGTGGACGGCGGCCGTCATGTCGGTGCGGACCCAGCCCGGGCACAGCGCGTTGACCCGGATCCCGCTGCGGGCCCAGCCGACCGCGAGACTCCGGGCGAGGGAGACCTGGGCGGCCTTGGTCGCGGCGTAGACCTCCATCATGGGCGTGCCGACCAGACCCGCGACCGAGGACATCAGCACCAGGCTGGCGCCGTCCGACCGCGCCAGGTACGGGTGGGCGTGTCGGCAGATCGCGGCGGTGGCGTTGAGGTTGACCGCGACCACCTCGTCCCAGACGTGCTGCGGGAGGTGCTGCAGCGGTGCGAGGAGTGTGCTGCCGTCGAGGTTGGTGGGCAGGATGCCGGCGTTGTGGACGACGATGTCGAGGCCGCCCAGGGCCTGGGCGGCCTGGTCGACGATGGCGGCCTGCCCGGTGTCGGCGAGGTCGCCGGGCACCAGGACGGGGGTGCCCCCGTAGCGGGCCACCTGGTCGGCGGTGTGCTTCAGCGCGGGCCCGGTGCGGGCGGAGAGGGCGAGCCGGGCCCCGGCCTGGGCGAGCGCGACGGCGACGGCCTGGCCGATGCCGCGCGAGGAGCCGGTCACCAAGGCGCGGCGGCCGTCGAGGCGGAAGCGGTTGAGGATGGTCATGGGGGTGTTCCTCCGGTTCCGGCGGGGCGTCAGTCGGTGGCGTTCCGGGCGGGGGTGTCCTGGACGGGGGTGTCCCGGGCCGGGGTTTTCGGGTCGCCGCTGTCCCGGACGGGCGCGCGCAGGGAGCGGGCGCCCGTCCAGGTGAGCAGGGCGCTGCCCCAGGTCAGACCGGCGCCGAAGACGCAGACGAGTACGCGGGCCCGGTCGGCGAGCAGGCCGCGGGCGGCGGCGTCGGCCAGCGCGAAGGGGGCGGAGGCCGCGCCGATGTTGCCCGTCAGGTCTCCGGTGATGTGCAGGCGTTCGGCCGGGATGCCGATCCGGTCCGCGACGGCGCGCAGGAGCAGCGGGTTGGGCTGGTGGGTGATGAAGGCGTCGATGTCCTTGAGGTCGAGGCCGTGGTCGGTGAGGGCCTGGTCGACGAGGTGGGGGAAGATCTCGGCGATGAAGTCGCGCACGACCCGGCCGTCCATGTGGATGTGGTGCAGCCCGGCGTTCAGGCTCTCGGGGCCGGCGGGTATCCGGCTGCCGCCGCCGGGGATCAGCACGTGGTGCGCGCCGCGGCCGTCCGAGCCGAGGCGGAAGCCGTGGAAGCCCGCGTCGTCGTGGACGGGGCCCAGGACGGCTGCGGCGGCGCCGTCGGCGAAGAGGACGGCGGTGCCGCGGTGGGCGGGGTCGACGAACTTCGAGTAGGCCTCGACGCCGACGACCGCCGCGTACCGGGTGCCGGGGGTCGTGGCCAGCCAGGCGTGCGCGACCTTGGCCGCGAACAGCCAGCCGGAGCAGGCCGCGCTGACGTCGAGTGCGACGGCGTTGCCGGCGCCGGTGAGGGCCTGGACGCGGCAGGCGGTGGCCGGCCCGAGTTCGTCGGGCGTGGAGGTCGCCGCGACGACGAGGTCGAGCCGCTCCGGCGGGATGCCGGCGGCCTCGCAGGCGGCCAGTACGGCGGCCGCTGCCAGGTCCGAGGCGGCCTCGTCGGGTGCGGCCCGATGCCGTTCGACCACGCCGGTGCGCTCGGTGATCCAGGTGGCCGAGACACCGGCGGGCGGGCCGACCTCGTGGTTGCCCCGGACCTCGGCGGGCAGGTACGTGCCCATGCCCAGGACGCCGGTCATGGGGGGCTTCCTTCGGTTCACGACGTGCTCCCGGTGCGATCGGAGGAGCTGGCGGAGGAGCTGGCGGGGGCGCCGTGGGCGGCCAGGAGCGCGGCGGCGTAGTCGGGCTCGTCGAGGGCGGTGCGGGCGAGGCCCGCCCCGGGGTCGAGGGCGGCCACGATGTCCGGCAGGGCCTGACGCAACCGGTCGCACAGGGCGTCCATGGCGGCGGGCAGGGCGCGTACGGCCGAGGGGGTGAGCACGCCGGTCGCCAGCAGGGGACCGGCCAGGCGCCGGGCCTGGCGCAGGCCGTCGAGCGCGGCGAGTTCGGCCGCCCGCGGAACGGGCCACCCCCGCCCGTGCGCGGCGTTCCCCTCCACCGCGGCCTCGGCCGCGAGCCGGCGGGCCTGGACGTCCCCCAGCTCCAGGGCGTCCTCCAGCAGCGGGTTCCACACCTCCAGGTCTCGCCGGAGCGAGCCGTGGAGCGCCTCGGTACGGGCCGACGCCGCGGCGGCGAGGTCGTCGGCGAGCCGGTCCTGCAGCGCGGTGACGACCGCGGGCCACCACGCCGCGCCGGTCGGGTCGGCCGAAGACAGGCCCGGGTCGGCCGAAAACGGGCCCTGGTCGGCCGGGAACCGGCCCGGACCGGCCCTCCGCCGATCGGGGCGTGCCCGCTCCTCGGCGAGGGCGCGGCCCGCGTCGAGCAGGATGAGGGTGTTGTCGCCGCCCGCGTTGTCGAAGGCGCGGGCGAAGCCGAGGTAGCCCGGCAGCCGGTTGTGGTCGAAGAGGCCCGACACCCCGCAGCAGTGCTGGAGGGAGTCGACGAGCTCCGCCACGGCCCGGGTGCTGTGCGCCTTGTGGAGGGCGAGCGAGCGGTCGACCGCGGCCCAGGGGGAGAAGGTCATCGCCGTGCCCGGCCCGCCGGAGGGGCTTGCGGCGCGCAGGTCCGCCCACGCGGACAGGGCCGCCCGGGCCGTGCAGCGCAGGGAGAAGGCGGCGGCCAGCGCTCCGACGACGGCGTGCTGCTGGGTGCGGTACTCCAGGACCGGGCTTCCGGGCGCCAGCCGGCCGTGCGAGCGGCGGCCCGCGCTGAACCGCCAGGCCATCGCCGCGCTGCGGCCCGCCAGGCCCGCCATCGCGGACGGCAGGGTGGCCCACAGCCCCTGGCCGCAGCTCAGGGTCCGCTGGAGACGGGCGTCGACGCTCGGCTGCGGGTCGTGCAGCACGCCCGTGGCGTCGATCCCGGCCCCGTCCGCCAGCCAGCGGTCGTACGGGATCCGGGCGCCGTGGAACCGGACGAGGCCGTAGGGCAGCGGGAGCGCGCCCACCGGGAGCGGGCCGGAGACGGACACGCCCGGTGCCGGGCGGCCGTCGGCCCCCGTGATGTCGACGAGGAAGGAGAACACTCCCCCGTCCCGGGCGCCCGTCAGCAGCCGTGCGCAGACCACCGCCTGCTGGGGCAGGCCGAACGCCGCGACGGAGGAGAACTTCGCGGCCCGGTGGTCCGGGGTGTGCAGCGTGAACGCGCGGTGGGCCGGGTCGAACCGGGCCTCGGTGCGGATCCCGAGGTGGCTGCCGGCGTCGCCGATCTCGGTGACCAGGAAGGAGCCCTTGGTGCGTGCGTGCGCGAGTGCGCCGTCCGGGTCCGCGGCCTTGCCGCCCAGGAGGACCAGCGAGCCGACGCACAGGGTGTAGTGGGAGAGGAAGGTCTGATAGAGCGATGGATCCGCCAGTGCCGTCGCCTCGCTGAGCGCGGCCAGCAGTTCCGCGTCGGCGACCACCTCGGCCGCCGGCGGCAGCGAGGCCGCCAGGCGGGCCAGCCGCCGGTGCGCGCTGACGTCCGTGCGCAGGGCCGCCGCCCCGTGTTCGGCCCGGTGGTCCGCCAGGAGCCGTCCGAACTCCGAGGCCCGCCAGGGAGGGAGCAGCGCCGAGAGGCGGGTCAGGACGTCGATCGCGCCGGCCTCCTCGCCGGGCCTCCGTTCGGTGTTCAAGAGTCCCCCCGTGCGGCCGTCGTGGTCGGGTGGTGGTGGTGCGACGTGCCCTCCCCCGGCGCGGCGGGAGGCGGGCAGGAGCACGGGGGCGGCAGCGGCGCCCGGGGGCCGGTCGGCCACCGGCCGTCGGCGACCGGCGCGAGCGCGTCCTGCCGCGGGTCGATCCTGCGCACGCTGTTCGTCAGCGTGCTGCCGGTGCCCGCCTCGACGACCAGCGAGGCGTCCGCCATCGACGCGCCGAACACCGCGGGCAGGTCGAAGGGCCTGACCAGGCACGCGGACAGGGCGCTCGGCAGATCGCTGTCCGCGCGGTAGAACCGGCCGGCCACCGCCGAGTACACCGGTCGGCGCGGCGGGGACAGGCGCAGCCGCCGGGCGAAGTGCGCGAACGCACCGGCCTCGTGGACGAGAGCCGGGTGGTGGCTCATGAACGGGAGCCGCAGCCGCTGCGCCCCCACGCCGTGCGCCGTCGCCGACCGTTCGACGACGGCGAGCCCGTCGAGCGGGCCGGAGACCACCGTCTCCCCGCCGTGGTTGACGCAGGCCACCACCACGCCCGTGCCCGGCCCGGCGGCCGCGAGCAGCCGGCGGGTGGTGGCCGGGCCCGCGCCCAGCAGCGTCATGCCGCCGCCGTGGCCGGTCAGCAACTGCCCGAGCCGGCAGGCCAGACGGGCCCCGTCGGCGACCGAGCAGCATCCGGCCGCGGTCAGCGCGGGGATCTCGCCGAAGCTGACCGCCAGGAGACGGTGCGCCCGGCAGCCGTCGGCTTCGAGTGCGCGGTGCACCGCCAACGACACACCGAACAGCGCGAGTTGCACGGTCCCGGCCGGCTCGGCGGCCAGCGCGCCGGTGCTGGGCGGGGAGTCGCCTGTCAGGTGGGATCCACCACCCGAACGGGAGCCGCCGGTCAGGTGGGATCCACCACCCGAACCGGAGCCGCCGGTCAGGTGGGATCCACCTGCCAGCCGGGGGCCGATCGGCGCCACCCCGAACTCGGCGGCGACCACGTCGGCCTCCTCGAAGACCTCGGCGACCGCGCGTGCCAGCGACCCGACGCGGGCAAGCGTCCGCAACAGTGGGGTCAGACTGAAATCCCCCTGCCCTGGGAACATGTGAACGAACTTTCCGGTGGCCGTGGGACTCTGCGGACGCTGCGGGCCGGACATCACGGATTCCGCCTCCACCCTGGGGCACGTTCGAAGAAACGCCCCGACGTCACCGATGGTGGAGTCGGCGGCCACCCCCGCGGGCCTTTTTCGAGGGCTGTCCCGTCAAGCTTTTCCGGGTGTCAACTTTCAAGGAATCAAATCGAGTTGAGAATCCCGTCCGGGTATCCCGGCGGCGCTGCGAGCGGATAGCATGGCGGGATGTGCGCAGCGCGACCGCGTACCGCGGAGGCCGGACCGGGCCGCCGTGAGCGCGGCGTCGACGACCCGCCGGGAGAGACATGGCCGTCCGCCGTGTGCCGAACGCCCGCCTTCGCGAACTCCTCGAAGAAGCCCGATGGACCGGAGAGCAACTGGCCCGGGCCGTCAATCAGATCGGCGCCGAATCCGGATGGGCCCGGGCCTACGGGCGCGCCTCGGTGCACCAGTGGCTCACCGGAGCCGTTCCCCGCAAGCCCGCCCCCCACCTCGTCTGCGCGGCGCTGGGCCGTCGGCTCCGACGGCCCGTCACCCTGGCCGACGCCGGATTCGGAGACCCGCCGCCGGACACCCCGGTGCCGGGCACCCCGGCGCCGGATTCCCCGGCGGTGCTCGCGCGGCTCGCGGCGGCGGCCGTCGCACCCGATCGCCACGGGAGCCTCCTCTCCTACCAGCCGCCGCCCGCCCCGTCCGGAAACCCGATCGACCTGCCCGAAGGCCTGGCCGAACGCCCGACCGACCCGTCGGCACCCGCGAGCGGGCAGGCGCCCCCGGCCCAGCCGGACGCGCTCGCCCTGCTGCTGCCCGTCTTCTCCGCGATCGACCGCGTCCACGGCGGAGGCCATGCCCGCACCGCACTCGCCGCGTTCCTCGCGACCACGGCGGCGCCCATGCTCGCCGCACCCGCCCCGCCCGTCCGGCACTTCGGCATCCTCGGAGCCACTGCCCGGCTGTGCTACCTGTGCGCCTTCATGCACGTCGACGACGACCTCAACGGCCTCGCCGGCCAGTACTACCGCCTCGCCCTCGACCTGGCCCGGCACGCCGGCGACACGGCCGCCCAGGCGATGACCCTGCGCGCCATGGCCACCCAGGCCTACGAACTCGGCCACCGGCGCCAGAGCCTGCGCCTGGCGCAAGCCGCCGCCGACTGCCGCATCAGCTCCTCGGCGCCGCGGCTGCGCGCCTCCGTCCTGGGGCAACTCGCCCTGTCCGAGGCCGCCGTCGGCGATCGGACGGCCGCGCTGCGCCACATCGGCGACGCCCGCGACCTCCTCACGAACGCCACGGGCCCGCCACCACCGATCGGCGACTACCACCGCGCCTCGTGGGACCACCAGCGGGCCCTCGTCGGAGTCGAACTCGGCGATCCCGCCGGGGCGATCAAGCTCCTGGAGGTGTCCGCCGCCCGCAGGCCCCGGGGCGAGTCCCGCTCCCGTGCCGTCATCCTCAGCAGGCTGGCCGAGCGCCAGCTGGCGGCCGGACACATCGAATCCGCCTGCGCCACCTGGCACGAGTTCCTCGACGTCTACCCGCTGCTGGCCTCCCGCCGGGCCCACCTGGCCAGGGCGCGGATGCCCGGGCTCCTGCTCCCCCACCGCCGACGGCCGGCCGCGGACCACCTCATCCAACGGGCCACCGCCCTGGGGCGTGCCTGACGATGCGCACACGCGGTAGCGGGCCGAGCCGGCTCCCCGTCAGGACCGGCGCGGAGTCCGCGCGAGGACGTCGGTCGCGACCTCCGTGACCGTACGGTGGTAGGCCACACTCACCGGCCCCAGGCCGCCGATCGCCCCGACCACGGCGTCCGTCGCGTCCACAGCGCCCTCGGCAGCCCGCAGCGGGGCGATCACACCGACGGTCGCCGCCGCCGCGATCTCCTCCGGCCGCAGGGCGTTCAGACCGTTGAACGCCACGAACGCGCCGGAGCGGATCGACGCCGCCAGGGTGCTGCCGGCGGAGACCAGCACCAGGTCGCTGGACTCCGCCACCGCACGGACGGCGCGCCGCCGGTCGGAGGAGCGGTAGCACCATTGATCGGGGTGCTGGCCTCGAAGGAGCGGGAACCGCGCGCGCAGCACCCCGAGGATCTCCGCGACCTCCTCGACCGGTGAGCACGGGTGCTGGACGAAGGACAGCCGCTCGGGATCGACGGCCCGCAGGGCCTGCGCCCCGGCCGCGTCGGGCACCCGGACCCGCCCCGCCTGCTGCGCGGCGGGACCAGCCGGGGCGAGACCGCCGCCGCCGAGCACGAGGACCGTGTCCCCGCGAGCCTCGTACTGCCGGACGGCGGCCCAACTCGCGGCCGCCCGCGGACACTCGGCCTGCCCCGCGCCCCCTGCGGGTGCGGCAAGCCGGTTCAGGGGCTGGGGCGGGACGGCCGGAGTCGGCCCGCACGCGGGCGCCGACGCGCAGACGATCAGCCGCCTGGTCCGCACCGTGGCCGACCAGACGCGGACGGCCTCCGCCGCCACCGCCTCCTGGCGGGCCGGAGCGATCACGGCGATCCCCACCACGGCCCCGTCCAGGTCGATGTAGGTCGTGGCGAACAGCCGCCCGCCCCGGCCCGCCGGCAGGATCCCGCCGGCATCGATCCGGGAGGCGAAACCGCGCTCGTGGAGCCACCCGGCCACGAGCGGGGCCGCCGGGCAGGTCACCGGTCCGCGCGTCGGATGGACGTAGCCGGACAGGACGGTGACCGGACCGTCAGGGCCCGATGCCACGTCGGACTGCTCCGTCAACCGGGACCGGTTCATGCCGGCTCCTCCCCAGGGTGGATGGCCACGTCGTTCGGCTCCGGCGAAGATCCCGGATGCCGTTGGTGATCTTCCGAGTGTGCCCGGTGAAGCCGCGTCGGCGAGGGGGACAGCGCCGTGGACAACGGTGTCGCCGGCGGGTGTCCGGCAGGCGCAGCCGGCGGCGGGGCGGCGGGGGCAGCGGGGGCCGGAGCGGGCGGCGGGCCGGATGTGAAAGTCGGATTCTCCATGAATCCGACCGAAGGTTCGCCGTATACGAATGGAAGTCGCATTGTCCTGGTGGCCGGACGGCCGGAATCCACTCCACCCCACCATGGTTCAGCGGCAACAGCATTAACCTGAACGCCGCATTCGGACAAGCGGCCGAGTCGACCAAGTGGGCCGCTAATTCCCTTGCGGTGGAGACGAGTTGAACGAAGATCCGACCGGTCGCGCCGGGCGCCCGGGCGCATCTCCGGAGTTCGGGGCACGGGTACGGTGCGCACGCGAATAGTCCAGCCTGCGACGGCCTGCGTGGCGCGATGCCACCGGCGCTGGAATATTGCTAGAAGTGACGGCAGTCACACGCAATGGAGTTCGATGTGCGCTTCGCGACACGCGATGTCCGCCGCTCGGTCATCGTCAGCCTCATGGGTACCACGCTCGTCTGGTACGACTTCTTCCTCTACGTCAACGCTTCGGTGCTGGTCTTCAAGCACCAGTTCTTCCCCTACCTCTCGCCCTTCGCGGCGACCCTCACCGGCATCGGCCTCTACGGGGCCGCGCTGGTGGCACGGCCGGTCGGCGGGGCGCTCTTCGGGCACCTCGGCGACCGCCACGGCAGGCGCCCCGCCCTGGTCGGCGCGCTGCTGCTGACCGGGGCCTCCACCGGCCTGGTCGGGCTGCTGCCCGGCTACGGCCAGATCGGCTTCGCCTCCCCCCTCCTGCTGGTCACGCTGCGCCTGCTCCAGGGGCTCGGCCTGGGCGGCGCGTGGGGGGCCGCCACCGTCGTCGCGCACGAGTGCGCCGAGCCGGGGCGCCGGGGGCTGGTGTCGAGCTGGGCCCAGATCGGCGCGCCGGCGGGCAACCTGCTGGCGTTCGGCGCCATGACGGCGGTCTCCGGTGCGCTGACACCCGCACAGTTCATGACCTGGGGCTGGCGACTGCCCTTCCTGCTCTCCGCCGTGCTGGTGGTGGTGGGACTGTGGGCCCGGGCGCGGATCGAGGAGACCCCCGCCTTCCGGACGCTCGCCCTCACCGACGCCCGCAGCAGGCGGCCGGTCGTCGAACTGATCGCCCGGCACCGCAGACAGCTGCTGACCACCACGGCGATCACCGCCGGAGCCGACGTCGTGCTCTTCGGCTTCTCGTTCAACTACGTCCTCACCCTGCTGCGCGTCGCCGGTCTGTCGCTCAACGCCCTGATCGCGCTCTCGCTTCTCGCCCCGCTCGCGCTGATCGCCCTGATCCCGTTCTTCGGCGCGCTGTCCGACCGCTACGGGAGACGGCGGGTCTGCCTGGCCGGGACCATCACCATGGCGCTCTGGGCCGCCGCGTTCGCGCCCCTGCTGCGCTTCGGCTCTCCCCCGGTCCTGGTGCTCGCCTACCTGCTGTCGCTGGTGGGCTTCGCCGCGATGTACGCCCCCCAGGCGGCCCTGGTCTCCGAGCTCTTCCCGAGCCGCGTGCGCCTGAGCGGAACCGCCGTCGGCTACCAGTTGGGCGGGCTCCTCGGCGGCACCCTCGCCACCTACCTGACCGCCGAGGCCACCGACTGGTTCAAGTCCCCGGCCGTGACCCCGCTCTACGTCCTCGCCGTCCTGGTGGTCAGCGGGACGGCGCTCCTCACCCTCGCGCGCCACGGCGAGGACGACGGCTCCCCCGCGGCGGCCGGGCCCTCACCGTCGGGCTCCGGGTTCCCCACCCCGTCGAGCCGTCCCACAGCACCGGCCCCCGGACTCCCCGGGTGAGCCGGCCCCCAGCACCATCGGGTTCCCCCACCCCAAGAAAGGCACGACCCCATGAAACACCCCATCGGTATCGCGGCCGCCGCCCTCGCGGCCGGCACCCTGGTCGCCGGACTGCTCGTGTTCGACACCTCCGCCGCCGGAGTGCCCCAGGTCATCACCTGCGAGGACAGCTTCACGATGACCTTCAGCTCCGGCCTCACGCTCGTCCCCCAGGACAACATCACGGCCACCCTCGGCAACCCCAAATTGCTCAACTGCACCGGTGACGCCCCCATCACCCAGGCCGACTACGTGGGGACCGGCCTCGGCAACGGCGTGACCTGCGCGGCCGGCGACTACCAGAACGCGCCCGGCACCCTGCAGCGCGTCACCTGGGAGACCGCGAACGGCCAGCCCACCACCGAGGACCCGGGCACCACCGACTTCACCTGGGACATGCAGCCGATCCAGGACCTGCTCAAGTCGAGCAACCCCCTCAGCGGCGGCATCACCGCGGGCCGATACAAGGGCGCCACCTGGACGGTGGTCCTCGACCCGGTCAAGTCCAACATCGACCTCACCGCCTGTAACACCCCGACCGGTCTGAAGTCGATGACGCTGGACGGGACGGTCACCATCACGCTGCCCACCGGCACGCAGTCCCCCACGCCGACACCGACCTCCACATCCAGCCCGACCGCCACATCCAGCCCCACGTCCACCGCCACCCCCACATCCACCGCCACGCCCACGGTCACCCCCACGCCCACGGTCACCCCCACCGCCAGGCCCATGCCCGTCGTCCCCTTCGTCCCCGCACAGGACGCCTGATCGCGGACGAGCGCCCCACCACCGCGCTCCCGCAAGCCCCGCCCCTCGCTGCGGAGCGGGCGGTGCCCGGCGGGCTCGGGCCGGGCGGCACGGACCTCCTGGATCCGGCCTGACGCAATGCCGGGCCGCGACGCCGACCAAGCCGGCGTCGGGGCCCGGCCCGCCGGTCCAGGGCCTGTCCGGCACGATCCGCCGGACAGACCCCCTAATAGGTGAGGGTGATGCAGCCGCTGCCGCCCGCGGTGCCCTCGGTGCCGTCCTCGCCGGGGGTCTGGGGGTTGTCGAAGTTGCCGACGTAGTCCTGGCCGTCGCCGCCGTCGCCGCCGTCCCCTCCGTCGCCGGTGCCCACGGGGCAGGCGGCCGACGCAGGAGCCCCCGCCACACCGCCTTCGCCCCCCTCGCCTCCCGTGCTGCCGGGGACGGTGTCGCCGACGGTGGCCGGTGTCACGTCGGCGCCTTCCTCCCCGACGGCTCCGAGCTCACCGTCGGATCCGCCTGCGCCGCTGGGCCGGCCGCCCGCGCAGGCGGAGGCGGAGGCGGTCCCTCCGCCGTGGCCGCCCTCGCCCCGGGCGCCTCCGAGCACGCTGCCCGCGCCGCCGCCACCGGGGCGTGACCCGCCGTCCACGGCCGCCAGGACGACTCCGCCGCCGGTGAGGGTGGACCGGCCGCCGGCGCCCCCGTCACCGCCCCCGTCGCCCGGGTCGGCCTCCTCACCGCTGGCACCTCCCGCTCCACCGGCTCCGCCGGTGCCGACGGCCAGGGTCAGCACCTCGCCGGGGGTGACGGCCAGGGTGCAGGTGACCCGGGCGCCTCCCCCGCCGCCGCCTCCCGCTCCTCCGCCGCCACCGCTCTTGAAGAGGCCGGTGCCACCTCCTCCGCCCCCGCCGCCTCCACCGGCCCCCGCTGCGACGAGGGTGACGGTGATGCCGGTGACACCGTCCGGGACGGTGAACGTGGCGTCGGTGATGAAGGTCCGGGTGGTCGCGTCCCGGGCGAGAGCGGTCACGCCGACGGGCAGGACCAGCGCCCCCGCAAGGCATCCGGACCTGAGGGCGGCGCGCACCCTTCGGGGGCGGGCGGGCCTCGCACGGGCTCCGGCCGTCACCCCATGGTCGTAGCTCATGCTCAAACAGTGCTGTGGCCGCGGTTGTCCCGCGACACCGGAGAGTGGATCGGGTGACCCGGCCCGGCCGCGGCGGGGCGCCGACGGCAACCACCTGGCCGCCCGTCCCGCTGTCCGGGTGAGACACGGAGTGCGCCGGCAGCGCACGAATGCCGATTGGTCGAACACGGACGATTCTTGGCGGCAAGGCACGACGCCGATGGACAGAGAGAAGGACGACTGATGAGACGTTTGATGGTGGCGGCCCTCGCGGGCGGGTTGCTGTCGGTGGCGATCCCCGGCGTGGCCGGGACCGCGCAGGCGACGGAGGTCCTGGACAACCTGACCTGTACAGGGCCGGTGACGCTGACGTTCCAGAACCCGCTGACCAACGCGGTGGTATCGAACTCGTACACGGTCAGCGGCAGCCTCAACGACTGTTACAGCGCCGCCGGGACCAACTCGAACGTCGATCACGGCACGATCTCCTCGGTCGGCACCGGGACGTTCTCCTGCCAGGGCTACCACCCCTTCTCCGGAGTGGCGATCTTCACCTGGTACGACGTCGGCAACAAGGTGCTCGGCCAGACCACCGTCTCCTTCAAGGGCGGGGAGAAGGGCAACTCGGGCAGCAGCGAGGCGACCAACGACGAAACCGGCGTCACGGACGTGACCAGTACCCTCCTGCCCCTCAACAGCTACCAGGGCAGCTTCGACATCAGCAACATCACCGGCTCCTGTGACACCGGGGTGACGGCCCTGACCGGGAACCACGAGGTGGACTTCAGCCTCGCCTCGCTCTGAGCGGCACGGCACGACCTCTCGCGTCGGCACCGGGTACCGTCCGGTACCCGGTGCCGTCGTTGCGCGCAGCCGAAGGCTGAATCCGCCGTGAAGTTCCCACCCCGCCAAGCGCGTTGACCGATCCGCGACACAACCCTGTGTCAGGGTACGAACCATCGGGCTGGAAGCCCACCTCACCGCTACGTGCCGTTGGAGGCGCAGACATGGTCGATGGAATCCGCGAAGAGGAAGAGTCCGGCAGGCCGGGGGCAACGCCGGTGGCACGCCGAAGCCTCCTCAGGGCCGCAGGACTGGGTGCGGCCGTGGTGGGCCTGGGCGGAGCCGTGCCGGCGGCAGCCGCAGCCGAGGACCGGTCCGTGGCCCCCGCGGGTGCCACTCGTCAGCCGGACGCGCTGAACAGCGTGAACCTGTACTGCTCGGCGGACGCGGGCACCTACATGGGCGGCGGGACGGCCACCGTGCAGGTCACGATCGGCAACTTCAGCGGCACCGCGGCCACCGGACCGGTGTCGCTGAAGGTCATCACCCCGTTCTACGCCAACGTCGCGGCGCTGCCGTCCGTCAGCGGCGGCACCTCCCGCTGGCTGTACCAGAACAGCGCGCCCAACGTGCCCTCCGTCATCCAGGTCTCGTTCAACGGCTTCCCGGCGAACACGGCCCTGACCGTGCCCGTCACCTTCACCCTGCTGCCCGGCGCCCCCAACATCCCCCCGATCGGCCGGGCCATCTTCACCACCGACGCGAACAACACCACCGACATGGACAGCGATCTGACCCGCAACGTGTGGGAGTTCGGCTTCGTCCGCTCCAGCCTGGGCGCCCCGCCCCCCGGCAACGCCAACCTCTACTTCACCTCCCCGCAGCTCCCCCTGATCGCCGGAGGTGCGTCGGCCGAGATCCCGTTCCACTTCTTCAACGGCGCCGGCACCCTGTTCGACGGCACCCAGAGCCCCGCGGACTTCACCTTCTCCACCCCCTTCTACACCCAGATCCCCACCGACGGCCGCCCGCCCGGCCTCACCACGCTCTACCAGAACAACGACCCCGCCATCCCCTCCGTCTACCAGCTCTCCGTCCCCCCGGGGCTCGGCGCCCTCGGGCCGCAGACCCCCGCCACCATCGGCATCCCCTACCTGATGCAGAGCGGCGGCCCGAGGGAGTACACCGTCTCCTCCGCCATGATCACCCCCACCGGCGGCGACACCCAGGGCGACCTCTCCATCGCCCACCACCACTTCGGCATGGTCTCCGTCGTCGACACCGCCGTGTAGCCCGGTCGGAGCACCGGTACTGCTCCTGGTGTCCCGCGCCGGATCCCCGGCGCGGGACACCGGTGCGCCGGGGCCGCTCCGCACACCGCCGGGCGCCCGGCCCACCCGGAACCCACCCGCGCGCTCACTCCACCGCTTCCAGGCCCGCCAACGGCCCCGGCCGGGGCCCGCTCGGCGCCGCCGGCCGCCGCAAGCGCGGTGCCCACCAGTTGAGTTCGCCGAGCAGGCGCATGGTGGCGGGGACCAGCAGCATGCGCACCACGGTGGCGTCGACGGCCACGGCCACCAGGACACCGAGGGCGATCTCCTTCACGGTGGCGACGGGGCTGGTCGCGAAGGCCCCGGCGACCAGCACGATCAGGGCCGCCGCGGCCGAGATCAGCCCGCCGGTGCGCCCGAGGCCGGTCACCACGGCGTTCGCGTTGTCCATCCCGCCGCGGTGGAGCTCGCGGATCTGCGCGATCAGGAAGAGCTCGTAGTCGACGGAGAGCGAGAAGACGAACATCAGCATGATGGCGGCCTCCAACACGCCGACGTACCCGGTGGGTTGAAGGCCCAGCAGCCGGGCGCCGTGGCCGTCCTGAACGGTCCAGGTGACGGCCGCGAAGGCGATGCCGAGGGACATCGTCGTGGTGATGACCGCCTTGAGCGGGACCAGCAGCGACCGGAAGGCCAGGAAGAGCAGGCCGAGCGTGACCACCAGCAGGTACCCGACCAGCGCCGGGAGCCTGCCCTTCACCGTGTCCAGGACGTCGACGTTGGCCGCGGCCGGTCCGCCGACCAGGACCCGGCCGCCGTCGGGCGGGTCGAGCGCCCGCACGGCGCGCACCAGTCGCTCGGCGGCGGGAGCGTCCGGAACCGTGTCGGTGGCGACGGTCAGCAGCGCGCTGTGCGCGGTGGTGACGCGCAGCCGGACGTCCTGGGCGCCCGGCAGTCCGGCGAGCCGCTGCTGCCAGCGGGCCAGCGCGGCCTTGCCCAGCTCGCCGCTGATGTCGTCCCGCAGGTGGGCGACGACCTGGAGTTGGTCGAGCCCGGCCGCCGGGAAGTCCGCGTGCAGCAGCTCCTGTGCTCTGCGGCTGGCCGCCCCGGCGGGCAGGGTCCGCTGGTCGCTCGCGGCGAGGTGCAGACCGACGACCGGGAGGCTCAGCACGGCGATCACCGCGACGGCGGCGGTGAGCCAGGCCCACGGGTGCGTGACGGCGCTCCGGCCGAGCCGGTACCAGAATCCCGCCTCCTCGCCCTCCGCCCAGGCACGTCCGAGACCGGCCCGCCCGAAGCCGGGCAGCCGCACGCACCCGGCCTCGACACGCGGGCCGAGCACGGCCAGCACGGCGGGCAGCATGGTGAGGCTGGCGGCGCCGGCCAGCGCGACGGTGACGGCGGCGCCGATGCCGAGGGAGCGGGTGATGGGGAACGGAAGCAGGGTCAGGCCCAGGACGGCGAGCGAGATGGCCGTCGCGGAGTACAGCACGGTGTGCCCGGCGGAGGCCATGGTGGCGGCGACGGCCCGGTGCGGGTCGCCCCGGTGGCGCAGCTCGCGCCGGAAGCGGACGACGACGAACAGGGCGTAGTCGACGGACAGCCCGAGAGCGATCATGACGACGACGTTGCGGGTGATGTAGCTGACCGGCACCAGGGGGGCGAGCACGCGCAGCACCGCGAAGGACATCGCGAGGCTCGCGCCGGCCACGGCCAGCGGCAGCAGGGCCGCGGCGAGGCTGCCGAAGAAGAGCAGCAGCAGCAGGAACAGCAGGGGGAAGACGTAGAGCTCGGCGCGGGTGAGGTCCTCGTCGACAGTGCGGTCCAGGTCGGCCTGGAGCGGTACCTGCCCGGCGTAGGAGACGGTGAGCCCGTCCGCGTGCAGCAGTCGGCGCAGCCGCTCGTAGGAGGCGGTCCTGGCCTGGTCGCCGGTGCCGGCCAGTCCGACGACCACGCAGGCCTCGTGCCCGTCGGCGGAGACGAGATCCCGCGTGCCGGTGTTCCAGTAGTGCTGGGCACCCGTCAGCACGGTCCTGGGCACGGTGGCGAGCGCGGAGCGCACGGCTTCGCCGAACTCCAGGTCGTCCACGGTGAGGGTCTCGCTGCGGAAGACCACGATCGTGCTGGTGCCGCCCGCGTTGTAGTGGTGTTCGATGGCTTCGATCGCCCGGCCGGACTCGGCCCCGGGGTTGGTGAAACCGCCGTGGGAAAGCCGCGCGGGCAGCCCGGCCCCGGCGACCGCGGCGACGGCCAGCAGCAGGGCGGTGGTCCACAGCACCGCCCAGCGGTGGCGGGCGACGAGTGCGCCGAGCCGGGCCCCGGTGCCGCCGGGCGGCGCCGGGGTGGTTCGGACCATGCCTGCCCTGGGGTCAGTCCCGGCGCAGGGCGAGGACGACATTGTGGCCTCCAAAGCCGAAGGAGTGGCTGACCGCCGCGTCGATGCGCTGCCGGCGCGCCGTCCCGGTGACGCAGTCGATGTCGAACTCGGCGATGTCGGGGGTGAGGTTGGCGACCGGCGGTACCAGCCCGCGTTCAACGGTCAGCACGGTGAGCGCCGCCTCGATCGCGCCGGCCGCGCCGAGGCTGTGGCCGAGCACGCCCTTGGGGGCGGTGACGCTGGGCCGGTGCGGCAGGACACGGGCGATCAGGCCGGCCTCGGCGGCGTCGTTGAGCGGGGTGGAGGTGCCATGGGCGTTGACGTGGCCGATGTCGCCGGCGCCCAGGCCCGCACTGCGCAGCGCCGTACGCAGCGCCTGCTCGGCACCGGCGGCGCCCTGGGGCGGCGCGGTCGGGTGGTAGGCGTCGTTGCTGGCGCCGTGTCCGGCGAGCACGGCGCGCGCCGGGGCACCGCGCGCCTTCGCGTCCGCGGCGCGCTCCAGGACGAGCACGGCGGCGCCCTCGGCCAGGACGAAGCCGTCCCGGTCGGCGGCGAACGGCCGGGAGGCGCCCGGCACGTCGTGCCCGCGCGCCGACAGGGTGCCCATCCGGTGGAACCCGGTCGCCACCAGCGGGCTGAGGGCGGCTTCGGCGCCACCGGCCAGGACGAGGTCGCAGGACCCGGCGACCAGCAGGTCGTGGGCGATGGACAGGGCCGTGGCACCGGAGGCGCAGGCGGTGGCGCAGGCGAGCGTGGGGCCGCGCGCGCCGAACTCCTGGGCCACCTCGCCGACGGCCATGTTGCCGATGACCATCGGGATCAGCGTCGGCGAGACGTGGGCCGGCCCGCGCTGGTGGAGTCGGCGCAGCTGGTCCTCCCAGTGGGGGGCGCCGCCGAAGCCCACCCCGAGCACGACGGCGACCCGGGCGCCGTCCCACCCGCCGGTGTCCAGTCCCGCGTTCTGGACGGCCTCCCGGGCCGCGAGCAGCGCGAGCTTGCTGAACCGTCCGATCCGCCAGGCCTTCTTGCGCCCGACCGCCGTGTCCAGGTCCATGGCGGGGATGCGGCAGGAGAACGTCACCGGGGCGGCGTCGAGGTCCGGGTCCGGTGACGCGGTGGGTGCGCCGGCGCAGACCCGCTGCCAGGTCTCCTCGGCGCCGATCCCGGCCGGGGTGACGAGCCCCAGGCCGGTGACGGCGATCTCGGGGCGGTTCACGCGACGGGTTCGGTCGCGTCGCCGAGTCGGGCCTGGACGATCCGGGCGACGTCGATGAGCGTGCTCTGCCGGTCGGCGTCCTCCTGGCTGATCAGGATGCCGAACTCGTCCTGGAGCACGAAGGCGAACTCGGCCAGCGCGAGGGAGTCGACGTCCATCTCCTCGAACGTGGCGTCGGGGCTGATGACGTCGGCGGATACGCCGAACCGCTCGACGAGCAGGGTCTGGGCGGTGTCGCAGACGTCGTCCACGGAGAGCGTCGTGTCCATCGTGGTTCCTTTCCGGAGTGTGAGGGGGCGGGCTCAGCCGCCGGTGGTGCGGTGGTGACGGGTCAGCTCGGCCATGGCCTGGTCGAACGTGGTGGGTGGCTCGAAGCCGAGGTCGCGCCGGGCCGCCGTGAGGTCGAACCAGTGCGGCCGGGTGAGCTGGTGGAGCAGGAATCGGCTGAGGCCGTGGTCGGTGTGACGGCGGAGCACCGTCGTGGTGGCGTCGGCCAGGACGGCGGCGGCCAGCGCGACGGGGTAGGGCACCGGGCGCCAGCTCGCGTGGCGTCCGGCTGCGGCGAGGAGCCTGGTCACCACCTCGCGCAGGGGCCGCGGTTCGCCCTGGGCGACGAAGTAGGCCCGCCCGGCCGCCGGGTGGCCCGGTCGCAGCCGGTCCAGCGCGAGCAGGTGGGCGTGGGCCGCGGTGGCGAGGTGGCAGGTGTCGACGAGGTTGGTGCCGCGGCCCGGCATCAGCAGTCGCCCGGCTTCGGTCGCCCGCAGCAGGGCGGGCAGGAAGTGCGGGTCGCCGGGCCCCCAGATCAGGTGGGGGCGCAGCACCGTGGTCGCCAGGTCCGGGCCGTTGGCGGCAAGGACGGCCGCCTCCGCCTCGGCCTTGGTGCGGGGGTAGGCGGCCGAGTGGCTCCGGGGCCCGGGCAGGGACTCGTCCCCTCCCATGACGCCTTCGGGGGTGAAGGCCACGCTGGCAGTGGAGGTATAGACCAGCTGGCCGATACCGAGGGCACGGCAGGCGGTCAGGACGTGCCGGGTGCCGTCGACGTTGACCGCGCGGTACGGCTGCTCGGGCCCCCGGACCCCGGCCAGGGCCGCGTTGTGGATCACCGCCTCGCACCCGGCGAGGGCTCGCCGGACCGTATCCGGGTCGGCGATGTCGCCCAGGTGCTGACGGACCCCGAGCCGCTCCAGCTCCGGACTCCAGCGGCGGTTCAGCGAGACCGCCGCGTCGCCGCGCCCGGTGAGGCGGCGGCACAGCTCCAGACCGAGGAAGCCGCTGCCCCCGGTGACCAGGACCCTCATCGCCCGCCTTCCGGCACGGCGCCCGGGCCTCGCCGGCGCAGCTGTCGGCGGGCCCAGCGGGCGAGGCGGTCGCGGTCGACGCGCGAGTTGTGCCTCGGGTCGGTGGGCAGCCGGCGATGGACCAGCACGGTGGCGATCCGGTGGCCGCCCGGCACCGCCGACAGGGCGTGCCGAAGCCCCTGGACGACGGCCGTCGCCGAGTTGGCCGACGATGGCGCCAACTCCACGCACAGCACCGGCCGTTGACGGCCTGCGGGCCCGAGGCCGATCAGTGCGGTGCGGCCGATGCCGGGCACCGCGTCGGCGATCCGCTCGACCACGGCGGTGTCGAGCGCGAACCCGGCTCCGTGCACCCGGTGCGCGGCGCGCCCGAGGAACCACAGCCGGCCGCTCTCGTCGAGCCAGCCGAGATCGCCGGTGCAGTGCAAGACGTCCTCGCCGGTGCCGACCTTGGCGGCCGCGTTCGCTCCCGGGCGGGCGTGGTAGGCCCGGCTGACCTGCGGGCCGCCGACCGTGATCTCTCCGTAACTCCCCTGTGGCATCGGTCGGTTGTACGACACGGGGCCGGCCGGCACCAGGACGTGGGCCTCGATGCCGGGCACCGGGCGGCCCAGGCAGACCCCGCGGTGGGCGTGCAGCGGTTCCGCGTGCGCGGCGGCCAGTTCGGCGCTGTCGATCACGCTGACCGGCAGGCATTCGGTGGCGCCGTACGCGCTGAGCAGCGTCGCCTCCTCCGGCAGCGCCCGGCGCAGCGCACGCACCAGCCGTTCGGACGGCGGGGCGCCGAAGGAACAGGCCAGCCGCACCGGGGCGAGCGACAGACGGCCCTGCTCGCACTCCCCGGCCAGGGCCCGCAGCACCGCCGGGGAGGCGCACACCACCGAGGCGAAGTGCTCGGTGACGGCGCGCGCGAGGTCGGCGCCCCGGGTGCGGGCCGGTCTGAGGTGGTTCACGGCCGGGACGACGGTGGTGGCGCCGGTGGCCGGCCCGAACAGGGCGAAGGGCAGGAACCCGGCGAGCAGCACCTCGCCCGGGCCCAGCCCCAGCAGCCCGGCGATCGAGCGGACCTGGGCGGCCAGCTGCCGGTGCTCGTACTCCACGCCCTTGGGCACTCCGGTGGAGCCGGAGGTGAAGGCGATCAGCGCGAGCGAGGCGGCGGGCGGCGGACTCGGCCACGGCGGCTCCGACCGCTCCAGTTCCAACTCCGACCCCGGCTCCGGTCGGCGCGCGCGCCACGCGCGGCCCGTGAGCAGCGAGACGGTGACGTGCGGGCGGGCCCAGCCGAGCAGCAGCCGGGCCAGCTGGGCGAGCGGGTCGCCGATGAACACCTCGGGCCGCGTCTCGTCCAGACAGGCCCGCAGCGCCGGACGGGGCAGCGCCGGGTCGATCAGCACCGGCACCGCACCGAGGGCGAGCAGCCCGTACACGGTGGTCACCAGGTCGTACGGGTCGCGGGCCATCACCACGGCCTTCTGCCCGGCGCCGACGCCCGCCTCGCGCAGTTCGCGGATGCGCGCCCGGCAGGCGGCCTCCAGCGTCGCGAAGTCGACGGTGTGCCAACGGCCGCGCGGGGCGGGCCAGACGAGCGCGGCGCGGTCCGGTTGCAGGCCGGCCCAGCCGGCCAGGTGGGCGGCGAGCGTCTCCGGCCAGGCGTCCCGCGCCTCGGTCGCCCCGGGGGCCGCGCTCACCACCGCAGGGCCATGACGCCGAGGCTGGTGCCGCTGGCCAGGCCGAGGATCCCCACCAGATCGCCCTCGTGCAGCCGGCCCTGCTCCTGCGCGAGCGCCAGTTGCAGCGGGATGGTGGCGGTGGCGACGTTGCCGTAGTGGGGGAAGGTGGGGATCACGGCCTCGACGGGGATGCCGGCGCTGGAGCAGAGGTCGCGGGTCATGGCCGCCGAGGGCTGGTGGACGCAGAACAGCGCACAGTCGGCCACGGAGCCGACCAGTTCGCCCGCAGCCTTGAAGGCCTGTTCCCGCAGCTCGGCGAAGGAGGCCGTCAACGCGGCGTCGTCGACCTCCAACTCATGCATCCGGCCGGTGGTGTACGGGCTGCGCAGCACCGCGCTCGGCCAGGCGGCGGGGTTGGCGAAGAAGCGGCTGCCGAGGATGCCGGGGCGTTCGCTCGCCTCCACCAGCACGGCCGCCCCCATGTCGCCCAGCGTGAGACTGGCCAGCGCCGATGCGAGCCGACCGCGGTCCGGAACGCGCCAGCGGGTGATCCGGCTGGGTGTCTCCCCGGTGACCACCAGCACCCGCCGGTAGGAACCGAGCCTGATCAGCGCGTCCACGCTCTCCAGGGCGCTGAGCACGCCGTTGCAGGCGTTCATCAGATCGAAGACCGGTGCCGTGACGCCGAGTTCGGCGGCCACCACGTTCGCGGTCGCCGGCTCGTCGAGGTCTTTGTTGATCCCGGTGTAGACGAGCAGGTCGATGGCCTCGGGCGGGAGGCCGGCGTCGCGCAGGACGGCGGCACCCGCCCGGGCCGCCAGGTCCGAGGGCATTTCCTCCGGCGCCGCCACGCACCGCTCGCGCAGCCCGAACATGTGCTCCAGCAGTCCCGCCGGCAGCGCGGCCCCGGGGCTCTGGCGGCGCAGCTCCTCCTCGATCTCGCGGGAACTCTGGCGGGCCTCGGGGACGTGGACCCGCACGTGACTGATCCTGCTGTGGGGCGAGGGCATGGGCACCTTTCCGTGATGGTTCGTCATCGCGTGGACAGGAAGCGCCGAAGCGGCCCGGTCAGGGACTCGCCGGCGTCCTCCAGGACGAAGTGGCCCGCGTCGGCGAAGGCGTGCACCTCGGCGTGCGGGAGTCTGCGCCGCCACTCCCGCAGGACGAGCGGTGTGAACACCGGGTCGCGCAGGCCCCAGCCGATGAACACCGGCAGCCCGGCGAGCTCGGCGCTGTCGCCGCCGGGATCGACCAGGGACCAGGCGGGGTCCGCGCCGCTGCGCGGGATCTGCCGAAGGAAGTCCCGCACCGCGCGGCGCTGCCACGCGCTGCGGTACGGCCGCAGATAGGCGGAGCGGACCTCGGCGGGCAGCGGCCGGACCACCCCGGCCCGCAGCGCCGCCCGGGGGAAGACGTTCAGCAGGTGCGCCGCCGCACCGAGCGGCCGGACGTCGCGCAGCAGGGCCAGCGAGCGCGGCAGCCGGTAGCCCTCGGGCCACCGGAAACCCACGCTGTTCAGCACGACCAGCTTCGCGACCAGCCCGGGGTGCCGCCGCGCCCAGGCCAGACCGATCGGCCCTCCCCAGTCGTGCACCGCCAGGGTCCAGCCCGCCGACGGTGCCCGGCGCTGCTCGATCAGGTGGGCCGCCAGCGCGTCGAGGTGCTCCAGCCGTTGCGCGAGTGGAATCGGACCGGCACCGGCCCTGCGCTGGGAGAGCCCCATGCCCAGCTGGTCCGGCACGATGCAGCGGAAATCCCCGGCCAATGCGGTGATCAGACGCCGCCACAGATATCCCCACGTCGGGTTTCCGTGCAGCATGAGCACGACGTCGCCGGATCCGTGGTCGACGTAGTGCAGTCCGGATCTCTCCTCGCGCCGCCAGTGCTCCGCACCCGGAAAACCGGGCAGCCGATCTGCGGCCGGGGTGCGGGAGCGGCGAATCGGAAGAGGCGGACTGGGCGGCATCGGGGTCTCCTCTGGTCCGCAGGGCGGCCCGGCGGGCAGGCACTGAAAAGGTCTGCCGCAGAACGTAACCCGGCGCCGGCGGAAGACCCGGCAAGTACACGCTGCTATCCCTCGACTGCCCGACAGTAAAGGTCGTTCACGATCTTCAGTAGCAAAAAGTCAACGCCACAGGAGCCTGAGGGTGCACTGCGACAGTCGGATCAATATCGCACCGTAAAGGCGAATCCGACCCCGCCCGGATCGCACAGCGCCCCACCGGAAGTGAATCTGACAGCAGCAGTTCGTACACATAAACAAAGGAGAGCAACTATGGGCGCTCAAACCACCGCCCCCGGCACACCGTCCGGACCGCGCACCGGAAACTCCTCGGTCCGGCGGTGGCGTCTCGCCACCGTCCCGCTCGCCCTGGCCGCCACCGTCGCCGGCGCCGGCCTGCTCCTCCAGCAGGCCGACCCCACCTCGGCCGCCGCCAGCGAGTCCACCGGCCACCGCGACACGCTCCTGACCAAGCTCACCTGCTCCGGGCAGGCCGTCGGCACCAGCAGCGCGCCGATCACGAACACGGCCGGGACCGTGTCCCTCTCCGGGGTCGGCACGTTCGACGAGTGTTTCGCCGAGAACGGCGGGCCCACGAACGTGCTGTCGGCGACGTTGACCTTCGCCGGCACCGGCACGCTCTCGTGTACCTCCCCCAGTACGTTCAGCGGCACCGAGACCATCACCTGGTACAGCGGGCTGAACCAGACCGGCAGCGTCGTCGGGACCTCCACCGTGACCACCAACGGCGCACAGGACGTCGAAGGCGACCCCGCGCACGGGGACATCCTCAACTCGAGCGACGGCACGGTGTCCCTCGAAAGCAAGGTCCTGCCGCTCGCCGGTGTTCTCACCACCTTCGAGCCCACCAGTGACATCAGCCACTGCTCCAACGGCCTGAGCAGCCTCACCGCGAAGCACGACGCCCAGTTCTCCAGCCTCCTCTGATCCCCCTCAGCCGCCCGACTTCACAGAACAGGAACACCATGCCCTCGCACTCCTGGGACTCCGACCCCGTGCCGACGCGGGAAACAGCGCCGTCCAAGCCCCGCCGGTGGCGCCTGGCCGCCGTCCCGCTCGCCCTGGCCGCCCTGGCCGCCACCTCGGCCGTGCTCCTCCAGCAGCCCGCCCCCGCCTCGGCCGCCGACACGCCGGTCGTGACCGACGGGGCCAACGGGGCCGCCGAAACCCGGGCCAACCCCCTGCTCCGGCTCATGTGCAACGCCAGGGGTACGGTCCAGAGCACCGCGCCGATCACGGACACCCCCGCTGCCGTCGACCTGTCCATGAACGACGGCGCCATCGGCAGGTGCCTGACGAAGAACGGCGGCCCCAGCCTGTCCGCCGGATCGGTCTCCCTCACCGGGTCGGCGACCCTCTCCTGCAAGCAACTCGGCCAGGTCACCGGCACCATCGTCGTCAACTGGGCCGACGCGAACGGCAACCCGGCCGGCACCTCCACCATCAACGCCTCGGGCATGCAGGACGTCGAGGGCGACCCCTCGAAGAACGAGATCTCCAACAGCCTCAACGGCACGGTCACCCTCGACAGCTCCGTCCTGCCCGGCGCCACCGTCACCGGCACCCTCTTCCCGGTGGTGGACATCACGAGCTGCAGCAACGGAACCACCTCCAGCCTCCCGGCGAATATGGTCATGCGCTTCAACCTCTGAGGCTCCCTCGGTACCCGGCCGGGGCGCGGCACCTGCCGTGCCCCGGCGTCGGACGATCCGGGTCAGGGGATCCCGCCCTCGCCGCGGGCAGCCGCCGATCACCGCCGGGTGCCCGGCCCGACGCTCTCAACGCCTTTGGTGGACGAGGGTGAGGCGAGCCGGGTAGCGGCGGCACGGTGGCGGCAGGTCGTACCTCCTGTGCGACAAGCCCTGGCGGGAACGGCCCCGGGTCAGCTCGGGGAGCCGGACCAGATGACGTCCTTGCGCAGCCGCCCGAGACCGTAGTCGAACTGGGCGGAGAACCGGTCGGCCGCGCTGCCCGGCAGGGCGTACGCCGTCAGACCGGTGGCCTCCTCGCCCGGGGCCAGCGAGCCTCGGAGGATCTTCATCCGTCCGCTTCCGTCGATCAGCGTGAAGACGAGGTTGCCCTTGGCGTCCCTGACGGTGGGCAGCCCCGACCCGTCGAGCGAGACCTCCTGCGACCCGGTGTTGACGACGGTGATCCGCACCTGGATGATCTTGGCGTCCTTGGGGGTGTCCGACACCCTGTCACTCGGAACGTACGGCGTCGGCGCGGCCATCGTGACCTTCAGGCCGTCCCCGTACGTGTAGGACTGGCCGAACGACAGGCGCCGGGCCCGCTCGTCCGCGGCCGCCGTCTCCTGCTCGGCCTCGGCCCGCTTCCGCTCGGCCTCGATCCGCTCCCGCTCCTTCGCCACCCGCGCGTTGGCGGCCTGGGTCGCGGCATCGGCGCGGGCGCGCGCGGCGTTCTCCTCCGCCCGCCGCTCCTCGTTGGCCGCCTGGACCCGCGTCACGACGAACACCCCGGCACCGGCCGAGACCAGCAGACCGGAAATGCCCAGGATCACGCCCGCGAGCGCCATCGCCCGGTTGGTCGCCAGGCCCTTGCGGACGTAGCCCAGCCCGATGGCGCCGAAGACCACGGCGAGCAGGGCCGGCAGCCAGGACAGCCAGAAGAAGATGACGGCCAGGCTGAGGACGCCACCGACGATCCCGAGCACCATGGCCGCGGTGCCCAGGCCGTTGCGAGGCTGCGGCGCCGGCATCGGATACGCGTACGGCGGCCAGTACGGGACGTTCGGAGCCCCGACAGGGGGCGCGGCGGGGGGCGCAGCAGGGGCGGGGGCAGCGGTCGGGGCAGGCACCGTGGCCTCGCCCTGACCCGGAGCCTCGCCCTCACTCCGATCCGGGCTCGGCGCTGCCCAGGCATGGGTGTCGGCCGGCCCCTCGGCGGACTTCGGGCTGTCGGGCAGGGCGGGAACGGTCATGCAGAATCCTTCAGGCACTTGAGATGATGAGCGGCTGTTCGGCCTCGACGCCAAAGGATCACCTGATCCCCCGACGACAGCGACCGGATGTCCGCGAAGCGATCACCACCCCAGGCCGGACCCGCACGTCGACACCCTGGGACGGGACACCGACGGGGTCGGCGGGTGATCAACATACAGGTGCCCGGTGACAGCTCCGACGTCGCGGTCCAAGCTCAAGCCAGGAACGGTCAAGCCACCTGAAAGGGAAAACACCCGCCATGGCCATCAGGACCGCACTCGTCACCGGGACCAGCCGCCCGGCCGGACTCGGCTTCGCCGTCGCCCGCGAGCTCGCCGAACAGGGCTACCACGTCATCCTCACCGCCCGCGACCACTCCACGGCGGAACCGCTGGCCGCCCGACTGCGCCAGGACGGGCACGCGGCCACCGCCCTGCGGCTGGACCTGTCCGACCACGCCGGCATCCACGAAGCGGCCGACCACCTGACCCGGGCCTTCGGCCACCTCGACGTCCTGGTCAACAACGCCAGCGCCATGCCCGACTTCCAGGTCCTGTCCGCGATGGACGCCGACATGGACGCGGTGCGCACCGCACTGGAAGTCACCGTGATCGGCCCGTGGGCCCTGACCCAGGCGATGCTGCCACTGCTGACCGCCGCGCCCGCGGCCCGGATCGTGAACGTCTCGAGTCTGTCCGCCCAGCAGATCGCCACCGGCCTCGACCTCGGCGCGTCGCTGCGCGCCCCGGCCTACTCGATGGCCAAGTACCTGCTCAACGCCCTGACCACGGTGCTCGCCCGGGACCTGGCGGACACCCCGATCCTCGTCAACGCCGTCGACCCCGGCAACACCGCCACCCACCCCGAACGCGGTGACGACGCAACCGACCGCCCGGCCGCCGAAAGCGCCCGCGACATCGTCCGGGCCGCCACCCTCGGCGCCGACGGGCCCACCGGACAGCTGTTCAGCAACGGACGACCCGTTGCCTGACGCCACGTTCACACCGCCCACGGCGGCCTCCGCACAGGGGCCTCCCCGCGCCGAGCGACACCGTGCACCCAATCCCCAGCCTCAGTCGCTTCAGTCCCTGCCGCCGCTCTGACCTGCGTCAATGCGCAGCGACCGAAGGGACCGGACAGCCCGTGGAAGCCGACGGTCGCTCGATCCGCCCTGGACGACTCCAGCCGTGCGCGCCCGAACAGCCGGCGCCTGAGCTGAGACGGTCAGCGCCCGGGTGGAGTCGGTTCAGGGGGCCGTCGCGGGAACGAGGTGGTCGAGTCCCTGCGCGCTGCCCGTCGCGGCCTCGATCGAGCGCGGCAGCATGATGCCCTCGTAGGCGCGGACGGCGTCGTCGACGCCGGGTTCGGTGGCGAGGGCGTGGGCGAGGTCGGAGCCGTCGAGCATGGCGAGGTTGGCGCCCTGTCCGACCGGGGGCATCAGGTGCGCGGCGTCGCCGAGCAGCGTGACGCCGGGAACGTGCTGCCAGGTGTGCGGGGCGGGCAGGACGAACAGGGGCCGGCTGACGAACCCGCTGTCGCCGTTGCGCAGGACGTGGCGCAGGCTCTCGTCCCAGCCGTCGAACGCCCTCAGCAGGTGCGTCCGCACGGCCCGCTGGTCGCCGAGGTCGATACCGGCGGCCGCGTGCCAAGCCTCCGGCACGCGCAGCGCGATGTAGACGCGGATGTGGCCGTTGCTGTTGCGCTGGGCGACCAGGGACCTGCCGGCGCCCTTCGCCAGCATCGATCCGTTGCCGACCAGCCGCGCGAGGTCGGGGTGGCGGGTGTCGCAGTGGTCGAATCCGGTCTCGACGAAGGTGACACCGGTGTAGCCGGGTACGGCGGGCGACAGGGCCGGGCGGACGCGCGACCAGGCGCCGTCGGCACCGACCACCAGGTCGAAGTCCTCGGCGGTACCGTCACCGAAGCGCAGCCGGCAGGTGCCGTCCGTCAGTGGGGTGACCCCGCTGACGGCGCGGTCCCATCGCACCGTGCCCTCGGCGATCGAGTCCAGGAGCAGGCCGCGCAGTTGGCCCCGGTCGATCTCCGGCCGGCCGCCGTCGGCGGAAGGCCCCTGCTGCGCCAGGAGTGCGGCGGTGGCGAAGTCGAGCACGCGCCACGCGTCTCCTTCGGGGCGGGCGAGGGCGTGGAACCGGTCGAGGAGCCCCGCCGCGCGCAGGGCGGCCTGGCCGGTGTCGGCGTGCAGGTCGAGGGTGCCGCCCTGCGGACGGGCGTCGGCGGATGCCTCGCGTTCGAACACGGTGACGGAGCGGCCGTGTTGCTGCAGGACCCGGGCGCAGGTGAGGCCGCCCAGGCCGGCGCCGACGATCGCGATGCGGGGATGGCGGGGGTGGCGGGGATCGCGGACAGAGTTCATGGAAGTGCCCCTCGGGAGGTGGGTGGGCCGCTGGGAGGCCCGACACCACCAAGAAAGCACACTCGCTAAATAAGCGCAATGACTAAACTTTTGCAGCGGATGCACTTCGCCGGTAAGGTGGGCACGTGACCGAACCGACCGGGCGCCGCGAGCGCAAGAAGGCCCAGACCCGCCAGTCCCTGGCCGACGCCGCACTCGGCCTCTTCCTCGAACGCGGCTACGACCAGGTCGGCGTCAAGGACGTCGCCGACGCCGCCGACGTCTCGGTGACCACCCTGTTCAAGCACTTCTCCGGCAAGGAAGCCCTGGTCTTCGACCAGGAGGACGACATCGAAGCAGCACTCGTCGCCACCGTCCGCGACCGCACCCCCGGCACGTCCATCCCGCAGGCGCTGCGCGAACACCTCCTGCTGGCGCAGACCCAGTTCGCCGTCCACACCGCGGACCCGCGGTTCGCCGACTTCACGCGCATGGTCCAGGAGACCCCCGCGCTGCGCGACTACGCCCACCGCATGTGGACGCGCCACGAAACCGCCCTGGCGCGAGCCATCGCCGAGGCCGTCGCCGCCCCCGAGGACGACGTCAGCTGCGCCGCCCTCGCCCGTTTCGCCCTTGAGGCCCGCAGCCTCATCCTGCGGCACCCTGAACCGCGCCGAGCCGCCGACGAGGCCTTCGCCCTGCTCGAACACGGCTGGACAGCCTCCCACCCGGGCGACCCCGCCGGTCCGCCCCTGCCTGACACGGCAGCCCGGAGGACGCGGGCATGATTCCTCTCCCTGTGCTGCCCCCGGGGGCCACGTGGTGCGACACCGGCACAGGTGTCTTCTGCTACGCGGCCCGGGTCGAAGGGCGATGGTGGGTCCTGCGACTCAACGACTTTCCCGAGCATCCCCTCTACACCTTCTTCATCGACGCACAGGTCGTCGGTGACGTGACCGATGATCCGGCCGTCTGGCAGCAGCTGCCGAGCCCTGAGGCGCTCCCCGCGCTCCCCGCGCTCTCCGCGCCGGAGCTCACGGAGGTACTCCGCCTCATGGCCGGCCTCGGCCCCTACGGCGCCGAGGCCGGTACCCCGTGCACAGGCGACCGGTGCACCTGCAGCATCCTCACGGACGGGTACGCGGCCCAGCTCAACACCCCTCCACCGACTTCTGCGGGGCAGCAGTAGGACGATCGGCGGCCGCGGGCGTTGTGGGCCGGCGCCGTCCGCGCCGCCCGGGTCCGCTCTTCTCCGTGCCCTGGCGGTCCGGGGCCACCAGAGTGCCGGTGGACACGGGCGCCTATGATCGGCCGGGGGCGGATCCGCCCGTTCGCGCACCACCCGCCGGATGCCACCGTCGAGGCAGGCCCACGGGAACGGATCGCGGGAACGGGCCACGGGGGCGGACCAAGGGGTGAGGCACGGAGGGCTTCCGGGTCCGGCTGCCGCCCTGCGGACGGGGCTCCCCCACGGAGGGCCGCGGTACCGGCCCCGCCGTCCGACCCACGGCACGCACCCCGGCCGGCCCGCCGCACCGCCGACCCGAATGGAGACCGATGTCCGAGATAACCGCCGAGGAGCCGCGTCAGAGCACGGCCGACCCCACGGTCCTGATTCTGGCCGCGATGGCGGCGGTGATGGCCGCACTCTCGGTCCGCATCCTGATGCTGGACAACGAGTCGACGGACTTCTACTACTTCCTCGGGCCCTGGTACCAGTACATCGCGAACAACGGCGGTTTCCACGCTCTCAGCGGCACCGGCTTCTCGGACTACAACGTCCCCTACCTGTACCTGATGGCCGCGCTCACCTACCTTCCGGTGGCCGCGCTGACGGGCATCAAGTGCATCTCGATCCTGTTCGACCTGGCGCTGGCGTACTACACGTTCCGCATCGTCTCCCTGCGGTCGCCGCAGCAGCCCTGGCGGGCCCTCGGCGCGGCGGTGATCGTCCTCTTCCTCCCCACGGTCGTGACCAACAGCGGCTGGTGGGGCCAGGCCGACGCGATCTTCACGACCTTCCTGGTCGGCGGCGTCTACCACATCCTGCGCGACCGGCCCTGGTGGGCCTGCTCGTTCTTCGGGATCGCGCTGGCGTTCAAGCTCCAGGCGATCTTCCTGTTCCCGCTCCTGCTCGTCCTGGTGCTGGCGCGACGGATCCCGTGGCGAAGCCTGCTGGCCATCCCGGCGGTGTACGTGGCGCTCGACATCCCCGCCATGCTGCTCGGCTCCGACCCCTGGCAGCTGCTGACGGTGTACGCCCGGCAGCCGGACACGTACAAGGACCTCACGCTCAACGCGCCGTCGGTCTACCAGTTCGTCTCGGTGCCGTTCGAGGAGCAGGACGGCGTACGGCACGCAGGTGTGCTGGTCGCGGGCGCGCTGGTGCTGGTGCTGATCGGGCTGGCGGTCTGGGCCATCCGCCGCGCCGGCGGGGCGGCGGCGCCGAAGAACGGACCGGCAGTACGGGAGGGGCAGCCGAAGCTCACGGACACGGGGCTCCTGCTGCTGGCCGCCGTCTTCGCGATCGCGGTGCCGTTCCTGCTGCCGTCCATGCACGAGCGCTACTTCTACGTGGCGGACGTGATCAGCGTGATCATCGCCTTCCAGCTGCCCCGGCGGCTCTGGTACGTGCCGGTCCTGGTCCAGCTGTCGTCCTTCGGCAGTTACCTCAAGTTCATCGCCCCCAGCGTGTCGCCGTACCTGTCGATGCCGGCCCACGGCGTGCTGATGCTGCTGGCGCTGATGGCCGTACTCCGGGCCGCCCTCGGGGAGTTCCGGCGCTCGTGGACTCCGGGCGACCTCGAACCGGCCCCGGGGCCGGGGGCGCTGACCGCGTAGGTTCGCCGCAGCGCCCGGTCACGCGCCTTCGGGCGGTGGCCTTCCTCCCCCGCGGGGGCTCCCTCGACCTGATGGGCCCCTCTCGCGTCAACTGCGCTTGACGCGAGAGGGGCCCATCGTGCCGTGGCGGTACGGGAGTTGACCACGAGCGCTCTACCCTTGGGGCCATGAAACCGCAGTACGTCACCATGGCCCTCGCAGGCCTTCTGATCGGAATCCTCGCGTTCGGCGCCGGCTGGTACACGGCCCGCGCCCGGGAGACCGCTCCGGCCCCGACCTACATCATGGTCACGCCGGAGCCGGTCACCGCAGGCACGATCTCCCCTCCCGCCTCGGTCGGCGCGCGGTAGGGCTACTGGCGAACGGCCCAGAAGCGGTCGGCCATGTCGTCGTAGCCGACCGACGCGGACAGGGACTCCGGCGGCTCCTTCCAGAGCATCTGCCACTGGCCGTCGCCCGGGTCGTTGTCCACGATCACCTCCAGGCCGCGGGCGGTGTTGACCCAGCTGCTGGTCTGGTCGCGGAACCCGTAGTCGGCGAAGTACACCGGCCTGTCCTCGTGGAAGAGGTTGAACTGCAGCCTCCTGCCACCCCAGTTCTTGTCGGCGTAGAAGCAGTAGTAGGAGGGTTCGCTGGTCGGGGCCGGGCACTTCTTCCAGTCCGCGCCCCTGGCGGACCGACGGTGATGGTCCCCGCTCCACGGCGGAGCCTGCGCCTCGCCCGGCAGCGGCAGGACCACCACCGCCCCGTCCGGGTAGGTGATCTCGTTGGCGGCGGTCTGCTTACCGTCCTTGCTCGCGGTGAGTTGGGCGTCCACCGCCTGCTGCAGCAGGTCGCGGTCACCGCGGGCCAGGTTTCTGATGGCGGGCCGCGCGTCCTCGCCCGTACTGGGCGCGGCGGCGGCCCGCGCTCCGAGGGGCACAGCCAGGAGCACGAAGGCCACGACCCCACGAACGAGGAGACTGCGGACTTGAGAGTGCGTCATATTCCAACGGTAGCGATACGCATACGATATGTGATGCTCGCGTCTCGATCAGGGGCGCGAAACGGCACGCACGCGCTGATCGATCGAGACCTGCGCCCGGAAGTGCATCTGCTGCTCGCCCGGGCTCGTCCGCACTCGTTCAGGCGCGGGGCTCGGCGCACGGCCCGGAAATCATGTCGACCGTGCTCGCCTCGTCCGGTACGGTCGCGGAGTTGTCTCGCTGCCGGGAGCCCGTGCGGTTCGCGTGTGGCCTCCCCGGCGGTTCCCCGGCTGAGAGCAGGTGTTCGTCATGGCGTGTCGTATCGGTGAGTTGGTGCTCGGTTGCCGCGACCCCGAGGTGCTGGCGCGGTTCTGGTGCGAGGTCCTGGACTTCGTCGTGCTCGGTCGCGAGGACGACGGCTCGATGGAGATCGGGCCGCGCGAAGGGTTCGGCGGTGCGCAGCCGACGATCTTCCTCAGTCGCCGGGACGAGCCGGAGGCGGGCAAGTCCCGGCTGCACATCGACGTGAACCCCACCGACCGCGATCAGGACGCCGAACTCGAACGCCTCTTGGCGCTCGGCGCACGCCCGGCCGACATCGGCCAGACCGGGCAGGAGCAGTGGCATGTCCTGACCGACCCCGAGGGCAATGAGTTCTGCCTGCTCAAGGCCCGCATCGACCCGCTCTGATGCGCGTCGGCCACAGCTCGGCGCCAGGTTCCGGACGCCCGGGGCGGGCCGCCGCGCAGTCCAGAGCGGCGGGGGTGTCGTGATCGTGCGGTGAGCGAGGTCTCCGGCACAGGGCCCGTCGGCCAGGAAGGACCTGGACGCCGGAGACCTCATGGCCGGGTGTTGACGAAGAACTCCGCGCCGGAGGTTCCCGGTCCTCCGTGCCGCTACTCGGTGCGGCTCCGGAGCGCGGCAATGGTCTCCTCGACCAGCAGCCGCGCCTCGGCCACCGTTGCCGCCAGCAGTTCGGCGCTCGCTCCGGGCGCCCCCAGCAGGTGGCGGACTCGCGGGCCGAAGCCGGTCGGCGCGGCCGGTAGCGTCTCGGCGGCGGCCAGCGCGCCCTTCTCGTTGAGGCACCAGCGCCGGTCGTCGGCGAACATCGCCTGCACCAGTACGCCGACGGCGCGGGACAGGCAGAGCGAGACGTACAGCGTGTCCGCCCGTACCGCGCCCTTCGCTGCGGCGGCGACCAGGAATTCCGCCTCCCAGGCTCCCGCCGTCAAGGCCTCTCGCAACGGCTCGGGGTAGGCCTCGGCCAGCTGTTGAAGATTCGTCAGCTCGCGGGTGGGGTCGGTCAGGACCTGGCCGAGTGCCACCTCGCCCGCGTAGCAGGGCGACCAGAAGCCGAGGGGATGCCCTGCCTGCACGCCGACTTCGTACCGGCCCTCGCGGCAGTCCGCCCACACCTGCTCGACCCGGTCCACGTCCCGCAGGATCCAGTCCACCGCCACACCGTCGACGTGCAGCCACGCGCCGCCGTTCACCCACGGGCCCCAGCCGCCCGGGCCTGCCACCTCCACCTCGGGGCCGGCCAGCGCGCGCAACGCGGCGAGATCGAGCCCGCCACGGTAGTAGACGCCGAGGTCCCAGTCCGAATCCGGCCGGTGCTCTCCGCGGGCCCGGCTGCCGCCGAGCATGACTCCGACGACGCCCGGCACCTCGGCCAGGCGGTTGGCCATCTCCTCGACGATCGCTCGCACGGGGCGAGTCTGGCAGTCACCAACGCGTCGGGCCAGCGATTTGCGCCAGCAGTCGGCCGAATGCGAGGGCTTCGGGGGCGGGTGCGTCCGTCGGGCCTGATCGGGATCTCGGTGCCGGAGCCGGTGGTCGGCTCCGGCACCAAGGCCGCTGCCCGACAGGCCAGTTGGCCGCAGGGTGCGGCGTCAGACCTGGTAGCGGTCCGGGGCGAGCAGGTGCAGGTGTTCGGCGACCCAGTCCGAGGTGTGGCGCAGGCCCTCGTCCAGGCCGACCCGGGGCTGCCAGCCGGCCAGGTCGCGCGCCTTGCGGTTGTCGGAGAGCAGCCGCTCGACCTCGCTGCCGCCGGGGCGCAGCCGGGTCGGGTCGACGACGATGTCGGCGTCCCGGCCGGAGGCGACGATCAGGGCCTTGGCCAGGTCGCCGATGGACACCTCGCTGCCGGTGCCGAGGTTGACCGTCTCGCCGAGCACGCGGTCGGCGCGGGCGATGGCCAGGAAGCCCTCCGCAGTGTCGGTGGCGTACGTGAAGTCCCGGGTGGGGGTGGTCGAGCCGAGCCTGATCTCCCGTGCGCCGGAGTGGAGTTGGGCCAGGATGGTGGGGATGACGGCGCGGGCGGACTGGCGCGGGCCGTAGGTGTTGAACGGGCGGACGACGGCGACCGGCAGTTCGAAGGCGTGCCAGTAGGAGAGTGCCATCATGTCCGCGCCGATCTTCGAGGCGGAGTACGGGGACTGCGGCTGGAGCGGGTGGTGCTCGTCGATGGGTGCGGTGATCGCGGTCCCGTACACCTCGCTGGTGGAGGTGTGCACCAGGCGGGCGCCGTGCCGCAGGCAGGCGGCGGCGACGTTCTGGGTGCCCACGACGTTGGTCTGCACGTAGGCCTCGGGGGCCTGGTAGCTGTAGGGGATGCCGATCAGCGCGGCGAGGTGGAAGACGGTGTCGCAGCCGGCGACGGCGTCCAGGACCCGGCCGGCGTCGCGGACGTCTCCGGCGAGCATCTCGACGGGGCTGTCGGGGTCGGCCAGGTAGTGGGCGAGGTATCCGCGCTCGGCGTACGGCTTGTAGTGGACCAGGGCCCGGACGCGGGCGCCGCGGGCGACCAGCAGGTCGACGAGGGTGCTGCCGATGAAGCCTTCGGCGCCGGTGACCAGGACGGTCCGGCCGGTCCAGTCCTGGTGTGCGGCGGGGGTGTTGGGGTGGGCGGGGCGGTTCATTGTGGTCCTCCGGTGGTTCGGGGCGGGTGGTCGGCGGTCAGCAGTCAGGTGGTCAGCAGTCAGGTGGTCAGCGGTCAGGTGGTCAGCGGTCAAGCGGTCAGCGGTCGTACGGACCGGGGACGGGGGCCGGGACGGCGGGCGGCGCGGGCGCCGGGGTCCGGCCGATGACGCGGAGCACCTTGGCGGCCAGCAGGTCGGCGGCACGCGCGTGCTCGCCCGGGTCGGCGGCCTGCGCCATCGCGGCGAGCCGGGCCGGATCGGCGAGCAGCGGTTCCACCAGGGCGGCCAGCCGTTCGCCGGTGCACTCGCCGTCCGGCAGCAGCAGGCCGGCGCCGGCGTCGGAGAGGACGCGCGCGTTGTGGGTCTGGTGGTCGTGCGGCGCGTGCGGGTAGGGCACCAGCACGGCGGGCATCCGGAGGCTGGAGAGTTCGGCGACGGTGGCCGCGCCGGCCCGGCACACCATGAGGTCGGCGGCCGCGTAGGCGAAGTCCATCCGGTCCAGGTAGGCGACGGCGTGCGCCGCGGGGTTGCCGTCCAGCGCGGCCCGGACCTGCGCCAGCGCGGCCGGGCCGGTCTTGATCAGCAGCCGCCGGTCGGTGCGGTGGCGCCAGCGTCCGGCCAGCTCGACGGCGGCCGCGGTGAGGCGGGCGGCGCCGAGGCTGCCGCCGTTGAAGACCAGCAGCCGGACGCCGTCCGGGACGGCGAAGTGCCGACGGGCCTCGGCGCGCAGCGCCGCCCGGTCGAGCTGGGCGACGGCGCCGACCAGCGGCATCCCGACGGTCTGTGCCGAGCGGCCGGCGGGCAGGTGCTCGCGGGTGCGGTCGAAGGCGAGCGCGATGTGCGGGGTGAGCCGGGCGGCGAAGCGGTTGGCCCGCCCGGGCACCGCGTTCGACTCGTGCACCACGCTCGGCAGCCCGGCCATCCTGGCACCGACGATGACCGGCGCGCTCGGGTAGCCGCCCATGCCGACCGCGACCTGCGCGCCCTGGGCCCGCAGGATCTCCCGGCAGTCCCGGCCGGAGCGCAGCAGCGCCGCGGGCAGCAGGTAGCGGCGCGCGCCGAGGGAGGCGTCGAAGGGGATCATGTCGACGGTGTGCAGCCGGTAGCCGGCCTGCGGGATGAGGGTGGTCTCCAG
This sequence comes from Kitasatospora sp. NPDC094016, assembly GCF_040304045.1. NCBI lineage: Bacteria > Bacillati > Actinomycetota > Actinomycetes > Kitasatosporales > Streptomycetaceae > Kitasatospora > Kitasatospora sp. NPDC094016. The sequence goes on along the minus strand of NZ_JBEOUK010000002.1, from coordinate 265,603 downwards.
TCCGCGTTCGGTGCCGACGAAGGAGATCACGGCCCGCGGGTCGGCTCTGCGCAGCGCCTCGGCCAGCGCGAGGCCCGGGTAGATGTGTCCGCCGGTGCCGCCGGCGCCGATCACCACCGACAGGGGGCGGGCCGGATCGTGGTGGGCGTGGTTGCCGTGTTCTGTCCGCATGCCGTCGAGCTTGCTGAGGCCGCCTAAGAGACTTCTCAGAGCCGTTCTGCGGGGGTCGTCGGCAGGGGAGACGGGCGAGCTAAGAGGTTTCTCAGATTCGTTCTGAGAGGGTTGCCCGCATGAGCAACGGGCAAAGGGTGCTGGTCGTCGACGACGATCCGGAGGTACGGGCCGCCGTCGAGGACGGGCTGGCCGTCGAGGGCTACCAGGTGCGCGGCGCCGCCGACGGGCTGGCGGCGCTGAGCGAGGTGGCCGGCTGGCAGCCCGACGCGATGGTCCTCGACCTGATGATGCCCGTCCTCGACGGGCTGGCCGTCTGCCGCCGGCTGCGGGCCCTGGGCGACCGGCTCCCGATCCTGGTGCTGACCGCGCGCGACTCGGTGAGCGACCGCGTCGACGGCCTCGACGCGGGGGCCGACGACTATCTGATCAAACCGTTCGCGCTGGACGAGTTGACCGCCCGGCTGCGCGCCCTGCTGCGGCGCAGCGCCCCGGCCGCCGAGGACCCCGGCTACCGCTTCGCCGACCTGGAGGTCGACCCGGCCACCCGGACCGGGAGCAGGGCCGGGCGGCCGGTGGAGTTCTCGCGCACCGAGTTCGCGCTGCTGGAGGTGCTGCTGCGCCACCCCGGCCAGGTGCTCCCGCGCGAGGTGATCATGGAGCGGGTGTGGGGCGCCGACTTCGGCCCCGACTCCAACTCCCTCGCCGTCTACGTCGGTTACCTGCGCCGCAAGCTGGAGGCCGGCGGCGAACCCCGGCTCGTGCACACGGTGCACGGGGTCGGCTACCGGCTGGACCGGGCTTGAGGGCGCACGCACGCTGGCGGCGCCGGCGCCCGCTGCGCACCCGGCTGGCGCTCGCCTGCACGGCAGCGGTCGCCGTGGTGGCGCTCGGGATCAGCGCGGCCGCGTTCAGCATCGTCCGCTACGAGCTCAACCACCAGCTCGACCAGCACCTCACCCAGCAGGCCACCCTGGTGCAGCAGCAGCACCGCGACCAGGGGCCGCAGGTCGTCTACGGCGAGTGCAACTTCCTGGCCGCCCCGGCCTGCGCCCAGATCGTCTCCGCCGACCCCGGCAAGGCGCCGACCGAGCCGTACCTGCTGCCCGTCACGCCGGCCACCCGCCAGGTCGCGAACCGGCAGCGGGCCGGCTACTTCACCGACCTCACCATCGACGGCCACCCGGCCCGGATGCTCACCACCCCGATGATCGCGGCGCCGCCCGGCGCCCGGCAGGCCGTCCAGGTCGCGCTGCGCGCCGACAGCGTCCAGGAGGGGGTGCGGCAGGCCGGCGCGCTGATGGCAGCCGTCGCGGCGGCGGGCCTGCTGCTGGCCGCCGTACTCGGGCGCACCGTGGCCCGCACCGCCCTCGCCCCGGTCGCCCGGCTGACCCGCACCGCCGAGCGGATCGCCGACACCCGGGACGCGGGGCTGCGGATCGAGCTGCCGCCCGGGCGTCGCGAGGACGAACTGACCAGGCTGGCCGGCAGTTTCAACACCATGCTGGGCGAACTGGAGCAGTCCGTGGCCGCCCAGCGCAGGCTCGTCGCCGACGCCTCGCACGAGCTGCGCACCCCGCTGACGGCGCTGCGCACCAACGCCGAACTGCTGGCCCGAGCCGACCGGTTGACCGAGGGCCAGCGGGAGCGGGCGGCGGCCGCGCTGCATCGCCAGCTGCGTGAGGTGACCGGCTTGGTGAACGACCTCATCGAACTGGCCCGCGACGAGGAGCCGCAGCCGCTGCTCGAACAGGTCGCGGTCGGCCGGCTCGTCGAGCACTGCGTCGACACCGCGCGCGGCCACTGGCCGGCGATCGCCTTCACCCTGGACGACGACGCGGACGGCTACGCGGGCCGCGCCACCACCGAGCGCACCGTCCCCGGCGTGCCGGCCCGGCTGGCCCGGCTGGTCTCCAACCTCCTCGACAACGCGGCCAAGTTCAGCCCGCCGGGCGCCACGGTCGAGGTCCGGCTCACCGCGGGACTGGAACTGACCGTCCGCGACCACGGCCCCGGCATCGCGCCCGAGGACCTGCCGTACGTCTTCGACCGCTTCTACCGGGCCTCCGCCGCCCGCGCCCTGCCCGGCTCCGGGCTCGGGCTCGCCATGGCGCGGCAGATCGCCCACGCGCACGGGGCCACCCTCACCGCCGAGGCCGCCCCCGGCGGCGGGGCGCTGTTCCGCCTGCGGCTGCCGGGCTGAGCGGGCCGCGACGGCCCGCGGTCCGGCGGCCCGACCGCCGGGCAGCGTGCCCGGGCGGTGCGGCTCCCGGACGACCACGGCGTCGGGGATGCGGGGTCTGCCCTCCCCCGCCGCGTTCCAGGTGTCGCCCGCGACGGCCCGTACGCGCACCTGGTAGGTGTGGCGTCGTAGGGCTGGCCGGTGACCTGCCAGGAGAGGTCGAACCGGTAGGCGGGGACGGGGCCGAACGTGGGCAACCATCCCGACGGTCCTCACCAAAGTCCGGGGCGCCACGACCGCCGCGGCCGCAGCCATGCCGTCCGGCATCGGCCGACGCATCGCCGAACCGCCGGCGTATCGCTTAGCGGGGCCTGAGTCCGTCGACGACGATGTCCAGCATCCGGTTCAGCTGGGGGCGCTGCTCGGGCGCGCCGGCCACGGAGAGCAAACCGGCGAGGATGCCGCCCACCTCGACCGGGTCGATGTCGTTGCGCAGCTCTCCTGCTGTGGCGCCGGCCTCGAGCACCATCGTCAGAACCTGCTGGACCTCGTCGCAGACCGGTCCGGTGCCGAAGCGGCCGGACGCGCTCATGGCGACCAGGGCCTCGCAGATGCCGCGTCGTTCACCGGCCCAGTCGGCGAATCGGAGCATCCACGCGTGGAGGGCCTGCGTGGGCGGCTTGGTGGCCAGCAGGGTGCGGGCATCTTCGCGCAAGGACCGGATCTGGCCCCGGTAGACCTCTTCGACCAGATCTTCACGGGTGGGGAAGTGCCGGTACAGGGTGGCGTTCCCCACTCCCGCGCGTTTGGCGATCGCGTCCAGCGAGACCGCGCGTCCGGACGCGAAGGCTTCGGCGGCCGTGGCGATCAGCTGCTCGCGGTTGCGCTGCGCGTCGGCGCGCAGAGTGCTGCGTGGAGGTGTCATGACCTTCGCGATCGTGAGTGTCGGATGAGGCTCGAAAACGATTCGGGGATGTCCCCGTTTCAGTGTACGGTGAGACAAACGGGGAGTTCCCCGGTTACGGGCGGTCTCACCCATCGCTTCGGCAACGAAGGGTTTGCCATGCCTACAGCTCTCATCACCGGGGGAACGACCGGGATCGGCGGAGCGACGGCCGAGCTCAACAAGCCGGGGGTGTCCGAGAGCGCCCGGGACGCCATGCGCTCGAAGGCCCCCTTCGAGCGCTTCGGATCCAGCCAGAAGGTCGCGGAAGCAGTCGCCTTCCTCGCCTCGGACGCCGCCGGCTACATCACCGGCCAGGACATCACCGTGGCCGGCGACACCACGAACCACGCCTCACAGGAGAACACGATGGCACTCACTCTCGACACTTATCGGCTGCTGGGCCGCTCCGGACTCCGGGTCTCACCGCTGGCGCTGGGCACGGCGACCTTCGGCACCGAGTGGGGCTGGGGCGCCGAGCGCGACGAGGCGCGCAAGCTCTTCGACCGCTACACCGAGCTCGGCGGCAACTTCTTCGACACCGCCAGCACCTACACCAACGGCAGCTCCGAGCGACTGCTCGGCGAATTCGCCCGCACCAACCGCGACAAGCTGGTGCTGGCGACGAAGTACTCGACGCTGCGCCGGCCCGGTGACCCGAATTCCGGGGGTACCCACCGCAAGAGCATGCTGGCGTCGGTGGAAGCCAGTCTGCAGCAGCTGAACACCGACTACATCGATCTGCTCTACGTGAACGTATGGGACTTCAGGACGCCGGTGGAGGAGATCCTGCGGGGCCTGGACGACCTGGTGAGGCAGGGCAAGGTGCTGTACGTGGCGATCTCCAGCGCCCCGGCCTGGCAGGTGTCGCGCATGCAGGCGATCGCCGACCTGCGCGGCTGGTCGCCACTGGTCGCGCTGGAGACCGAGTACAGCCTGATCGAGCGCACCGCGGAGCGTGACCTGATCCCGATGGCACGCGAGATGGGACTCGGCGTGGTCCCCTTCTCCCCGCTGGGCGGCGGGGTGCTCACCGGCAAGTACAGCCGGGAGGACCAGAACCAGGCGGGCTCCGTGGTCGGCGAGACCGCCAGCAGCCGCAAGAGCCTCAACGTCGCCCTGGGATCGGTCACCGACCGCAACCTCGCCATTGCCGATGCGGTGAAGGAGGTGGCCTCGGAGCTGGGCCGCACACCCGCCCAGGTCGCACTGGCCTGGACCCTGAACGCCCCGGGCGTGACGGCACCCATCATCGGCGCCCGCACCATCGCGCAGCTGGAGGACAATCTGGGTGCTCTGCAGGTCGACCTCACCCCTTCCCAGCTGGCCCGCCTCGATGAGGTCAGCGCCATCGACCTCGGCAATCCGCACGGCATGCTCGCCAGCGATCACATCCGCACGGTCACCACAGGGGACATGAAGATCGAAACCCTCGGCTGATTCGCTTCATGAACAGCGACATCCAGATATATCGACATGTTTTGACGATGGAACGGAGCAGCCTCGGTCATGGGTAAGTACAGCGAAAAGAATGTGGTGATCACGGGTGGCAGCAGCGGCATGGGGCTCGCGCTGGCGGAGCTGCTGGTGCAAGGCGGAGCCCGCGTGGTGATCACCGGCCGTTCTCAGGCCAAGCTCGACGCGGCACGCGAGCGGCTCGGCGAGAATGCCGTGGCCGTCCGGGCGGATGTGGCCTCACTGTCCGACCTGGATATGCTCGCCGGCCGTGTGAGGAGCGAGCTCGGCTCGATCGAGGCTCTGTTCGTCAACGCCGGCATCTCACCCCTCACGCCCCTCGAGTCGACGACCGAGGACGTGTACGACGCGCTGTTCGCGATCAACGTCAAGGGCGCCTTCTTCACTGTGCAGAAGCTCGCCCCGCTGCTGAGCGCGAACGCCGGCATCGTCCTCACCACCTCGATCGCGAACGCCATCGGCATGGTGGACATCAGCGTCTACGCGGCCGGCAAGGCGGCGCTGCGCTCGATGGCCCGCTCCTTCTCCCGCGAGCTGCTTCCGCGGGGAATCCGTGTCAATGCGATCAGCCCGGGTCCCATCGACTCGGGGATTCTGGAAACGATGAACTTGTCCGAAGAGGCCGCCGACCAGTTCAGGGCGGAGCGGACCGCGAGCAACCCCATGAAGCGCTACGGCACGGTCGAAGAGTTCGCCAAGGCGGCCGCATTCCTCGCCTTCGATGCCACGTACACCACCGGCATCGAGCTGGCCGTGGATGGCGGCGAGACCCAGCTCTGAGCTCGCCTGCCGTCCCGCCACGGGCGTGAGGCCCGCTACCACGGCGGTTTCAGGGGGCGCTGCACCACGTGGTCGTGTCGATCAGGCCGCGAGCAGTTCATGCGGGCGCTCGGCTGAGGTTTCCCAGCCGAGCGTCTTGCGTGGGCCCTTCTCAGGGGGAGGTGGTCGTTCGGCCCGAGGACACGGTCCGTGTGGTTCGGGCACTGTCATCCGTAGGGACGCTCCCACTCACCGTATCGATTGTGCGCGGATTGCCACCGCCATGTAACAGCCAGCGATGATCAAGGGGCGGCACAGGATCGGGCCCACCGGCCGGGACCGCGCGGCGAAACCCCGGACGGGCATCGCTCCGGGTGAGAGGTTCGCCTGTTCGGCTCAGCGAGGATGACGGCCAGGAGACGGCGCCCGGAGACCCTCCTAGCGTTGGACCCCGGGAGACTGCATCCCCGCGGAGCCCGACCGAGGACCTCTCGCCCATCGGCCACCGCTCACCCCGAACCCGGCAGTCGACTTCCACCGTGACCACGCAGGGTCCGGGTCGAAGGAGATGAAGGACATGAACACCACGCGCACCGCCCGCACGCCCGCGACACCCGCACTGAACGGGTGCCGGACATCACGCCGCCGCCTTCGGGCACGGATCGGGCTCGCCGCGACCACCACGGCCCTGTCGCTGCTGCCGATCGCCCCGTCCCCCGCCAGCGCGGCACCCCACCTCCCGCTCACACAGATCGTGCGGGAGGCCAAGGCGAAGGCGCAGCAGGAGCACCCCGGCTCGCAGTTCTACGACGCGGACGCCGTCCTGCTGACACCCACGACCAACCCCAATGACGTCCAGGCCTGGTGGATCCGCTTCCGGGCCAAGGGCTCGGAGCCGTCCTTCGAGTACAAGTACTCGACCACCGGTCAGTACCAGAGCACGCAGCCGTGGCGCGTCCCCATCGGGATCCAGGCCATCTCCCCGTTCACCATGACGGAGGTCCAGGCCCACGATCTGGCCGTCAAGGCCGGGCACACCGGCGCATTCAAGCCCCTGTACCTCAATGAGCCCGTCGTGCAGAACCCGCATCCCACCTACTACTTCTGCATTCCCAGCGAGGGCAGGACGGTGGCGGTGGACACCGTGACGGGCCACGTCACCACGCCGTGGTCGTGCTAGTGACCACGGTGTGAGCCCTGTTCGGTGGCCGTCACCCAGCGGGGGTGGCGGCCATCGGCGGCGCAAAGGGCCGCTGCCGCACGGACCGGCTGTCCGTCCGGTCCCGGCGCCGTTCTTGCCCGTCGCTCGGAGGGCGCCGCAGTGGCCGTCGAGGGGGAAGCAGGTTTCCGTGGCCCCCGCGTGGCCCCTCACGCCGATGGCACCGGCCCCTGCGGCGGGGGCCGGTGCCATGGTCCGGGTGGTGCGCTCGGGCACCGTCAGGGTGGGACGTGGATCCAGGGTGTCAGCCCTGGCGCGCGCCCGTGACCTTCCCCGTGAGGAGGGGGCCGTCCAGCCACTGGTCCTCCTTGAGGATGTACACCTGCATCCGCAGGGACTTCTCGGCCCCGGTCAGCGCGTTGGGGAGCGTGGGCACGGACACTTCGGTGCTCGTCCCGCCCTTGGGGACGGACACCCAGAGGGAGGGGCTGTTCGCGGACAGGGGCCGCTCCGGGTCGGCTTGTTCACCGAGTTTGGAGAGCCATTCCTTGTCGACGTCCTTCGTGGACAGCTCCGTGCCCTCGCTCACCGGCTGGAAGTCGAACCGCGTCTCGATGGTGGTGTCGGCGGGCTCCGAGAGCTCCACCTTCCAGGTGAGCTTCTGGCCCTTGGTGACCGAGTCGGCGACCGGGGTCACGGTGACCGTGGGCATGGGGACGTCGTTCTCGACGAGCACGCCCCCGAAGGCGCTGCCGACCGCCGTGCCGCTCACCGCCTTGGCCGCAACCTCGTGGCGGAGGTCGTGGTTGTAGCGGGTACTGCCCTTGACCGTGATCGACACGCCTACGGAGCCGCCGGCCTTCACCGTTTCGGTGTGGACGGTGGACTCGTGGGTCTCCGGGTCGCGGACGGCGAGCTTGATCACGCCGGTGCCCTCGCCGGCGACCTGGACGGGCACGTTGTAGGTGCGGGTGCCGGAGCCGCCCTTCTTGACCGTCAGCTTGCCGATGTCGACACGCGGGAGCGCGACGGGGCTCACCGCCGGGGTGCCGGGGCGCCAGCCCCAGGCGTCCATCAGCCAGAGCTCGCCGGAGCTGTTGCGCGGGATGAGCTCCAGCGACTGCGCCTGCTTCAGGTCGACACCGGCGCTGACGGCGGCCTTCAGCGGGACGCGGACCTCACGCGCCCAGTGCGCGGCCGTCGAGTTGGAGCCGGGAAGGCCGTCGACGGTGACCTGGCCGAGCTTCACCCGCTTGCCGGAGGTGTCGGTGAGGGCGACGTCGAGTCGGGTGCCCCGGGTGTTCGGCGGCACCATCACCCGCAGGGCGAGCGCGTCGGAGCCCGCCAGTGAGAAGGAGTGCTCCGGCGTCAGGCGGACCGGGGTGCCCGGCTTGGTCCAGCGGGCCGTGACCGCGTTGCGGCCCGGCTCACTGGTGGTGTCCGCCCAGGACGCGAAGTGCGGCGACCTACCGGGACCGGAGTCCGTCCTACAGGCCTGGGTGGTGTTCGTCGTGATCTGCTGGCACACGCGCCCGTTCGTCACCGAGAGCGGGTCGTCGGGCCGGATCGCCGGGGTGCGGTTGCCGCCGACGGCGTGGGTCAGCACCCGGACGGGGCCGGCCGAGGGCGCGCTCCGGTCGGAGCCGTCGAGCAGCGGGCGGACCCGGTCGTCGCCCGCGAGGAAGAGCCGCGCGGCCGCGGCGATGTAGGTGGCGCCCGCCGTCTGCTGCTGCTGGGCACTCAGCCGGGTCTCGGCCTGTGGCGAGCAGACCGGGTCCGGGTTGTTCCTGTCGTCCCAGAAGTCGTCGGCGGCCGGGGCCTCGGCCTGGCCGGGCGTCCACTCCGTGTTGAAGAAGTTGTGGTTGGCGCCGACCATGTACACCGCGCTGTGCAGCGCCGTGCCCTGGCCGATGCCCCGGGTGCCGTCGAGGTAGATCTGGCCCTGAAGATCGCTCACATCGCCGTCGCAGCCCGGCAGGACGGCCATGGAGGGCACGTCGGGCGCGGGGTTCTGGCCGAAGCTGGTGGAGCCGATCAGGACGGTGCCGCGGATCCGCCAGTCCACCGGCCCCCGGTAGCCGTCCTCGGCGGGCGGCGGCGGGGAGACGCTGTCGAGAGCCGCCAGGTTGACGCCCTCGCCGCCCCGGGAGTGGCCGACCAGGAGTACCTTCGAGAGGTCTGCGGGCTCCGTCGCGCGCACGGCCTCGGGGGCCTTCGCGGGGTTCGCACCCCACTCCGCCCAGCGGGCGAGGTGCTGGCGCACCAGGGACGAACGGGCTTGCGCCCCGAAGTCGGCCGCGCGGCCGTCCTGCGCGTTGACACCGTTCGCGGAGATGGAAACCGTCACATAGCCCTGGGATGCCAGGCGCTCCTGGTCGTACAGAAAGCCGCGGTAGCTCGGGACCTCCTTCTTGTCCGGCTTGCACGGCCACTCCATGCCCGCGCTGTTCTTGCCGGGCTCGTAGCAGGTGGCATTGCGGCCGTGGAGGAAGAGCGCCAGCGGTCGCTTCCCCGGCGCGTCCGTCGGGCCGACGACCGTGGCGCGCATCTCCACGGGCTCGGCGTAGCCCGGCAGCCTCACCGACTCCAGGGTGTACTCGCCGCTGATGGTGTGGAACGCACCGGCGACACCGGGGTCGACCGGGTTGGCGGGGAACAGGTCCTGGGGCGCCGCCACGGCCGACGAGCGCAGGTGACCAGGTGCCTCGTCGGCCCTTGCGGCGTCCAGCCGCCGCGAACCGGCGACCACCTGGAGTTCGCTCACCGGTCCGACCCTCGCCCCGTCGAGGGGGAGCCGGAAGGTGCGTTGGTCGGGGGAAGGCTTCGGGACGCCGAGGGTCCGCTCCCCCGAGCGGAACTTGACCAGGGCGCCGCCCATGCCCACGGGCTCGGGCGAGCTCCAGATCAGCTCCCCGCCCTCGACCCGCCACCCCTCCGGCAGCCGCTCCCCGAAGGCGCCCGGCGGCGCGCCGGGTATGGACTCGGTAACCGGTTGCGCGTGCGCCGGCCCTGGCGCACCCGCAGCCAGCGCTACGGCTGCCAGGGCAGCCGCCAGTGCGCGTGAGAGCTGTCTCACGATGATGTCTCCTCGTCGTTGGTCGCGTGGCTCTGTCCACGAGAACGGGCGAATCGAAATGTTCACGACTGCGAAATGTTCACGACTGATGGACAAAGCCGTCCAGGGCAGTCGTCGTCCACGCTCCCCGCCTCCGCGCGTGTCCCGACCCCGCAGCTCAGGGGCGCTGATGCAGCTGCGCCGACTCCGCCGGGGTGCCGTTCACGGTGACGGAGGAGACCTGGAAGCCCTTGAGGTCCGGGGAGAGGCGGTCCAGCGACCGCAGGGCCCGGGCGGTGACGGTCGTGTCCCCCGTCAACAGGTCGGGCCGCGCCGGGTCGTAGGCGATCCGGACGTCGTGGTCCGCCCCGTCGTAGCCGGCGTTGCCGTCGTCGGGGAAGTACGGGTCCCCGATCCCGACCGCTCCCGCGGGGACGGTGGTCAGGGCGACGCCGAGGACGGTGGCGGCCGCCACCAGGGGGGCGGCCTTGCGGTCGGCGGCGGGGACGGTTGACAGCAGCAGGGCGGCCCCGATGACGCGGGCCGTGAGGGACACCAGGCGGCGGGAGGGCATGACGCGGGAGCCTTTCGGAGGCTGGGCCGGGGCACTCCCCCGGCGGGTTCCACCACCCTGGTCCGTCGATGTCAGGAACTTGTCGAGAGGCTGTCAGGAACCGGTGGGAGTACCTCCGGAGGCACATGTCGTGGTCGTCGAGGACGATCCCGAGCAGGCCGACCTGGCCCGCCTGTACCTGGAGCGGAAAGGGCACCGCGTGGTCGTCGTCCACGACGGCCGGGCCGCGCTGGAGCAGGCCCGGCGCGGCCCGGCGGACCTCCTGGTCCTCGACGTGATGATGCCCGTCATGGACGGGCTCGACGTCTGCCGCGCCCTGCGTGCCGAATCCGCCCTGCCGGTGAAGAGCACGGCGGTGACCAACCGCAGGAGCGCGTCGTCGTCGGGGAAGACCTGGACGACGTCGGTGCGGCGTTTGATCTCGCGGTTGATCCGTTCCAGCGGGTTGGTGGGCAGGGGCGGACCAACGGGCAGACACCGCCGCAGGAACCGCCGGCACGCGTCACCCCCCAGGCGTCGCGCTCAGGCCGGGTTCGGCCGGCCGGGGGTGAGGGCACCCGCCAAGGCGAGGGCAGGGCGCGGGCCCCGCCCGGGTGAGCCGTCAACTGTCCGGCGGACAAGGCCCATCGGCTTCTGGGACAGGATCGGGATACTTCCCGCACCTGCCTGTGAACGACCCTCGCCTACGGTGATCACACCCGGTGAACCTCACCGGCCGAACGACATCGGGAGACCTCATGCGCACGCGCCGCCTCGCCCTCACCGCCGCCGCCGTCGCGGCGCTCGCCGCCACCGCGACGGCCTGCGGGCCGGACAACAGCGCCACGGGCTCCACCGCCGCCAGCCCCGCGGCCACCGCCGCCGCGCCCACCGGGGCCGCGACCGCTGGGGCCGCACCCACCGGGGCCGTGCCGACGAAGGCCGCCGACGCGCCCACGACGCCCTCCGCGCCGAAGTCGTCCTCCACACCGAAGTCGCCCGGCGCGCCCTCCGCCCCCGCCGCCGACAAGAGCGGCTACGGCCAGGCCTGCGGCGCCAACGACCTCGCCCTCAGCGCGAAGGCCGAATCCCAGGCCGGCGGCTACCTCCTGATCACGGCCAAGGCCAAGCCGGGCATCACCTGCACGCTCCCCGGCACCCACCCCACCATCGCGTTCGGCTCGCGCGGCATCGAGGCCGCCAACGCTGAGCAGTCCACCGGCGAGCCGATCACCCTGAGCGGCGCCAAGGTCGCGTACGCGGGCATCATGACGAAGACCACCAACACCAACCAGGCGATCCAGTTCACCGACGTCATCGTGGGCATCGGCAACGCCGACCCCGACCCCGCCAGCATCGCCGTCGGCACCACGCCGGTCGACAAGCCGATCGTCACCAACTGGCACACCGTCGCGAAGGACGCCGTCCCCGGCCTCTGACGACCATTCACCGACGGGGCGCCGCGCGGCGACCACCGTACGGGCCCGCGCTGTTCAGCTCAGGAAGTCGACGCGGTCTATGAGGCCTTCGCGCACCCGGTAGGCCACCAGGACGCGGACCGGCTCGTCGGCCAGGCCGTGGGCGACTTCGTGGTCGACCACCCAGTCGCCTTCACTGAGCCGCCCCACGATCTCGGCGCGGCAGCGGCCCTTGGCGAACTGTCCGGCGTACCTGTCACGCAGCGCCTGCCGGCCCTGCAGCCGGCTGCCGTCGGCCCGGTGGATCGTGATGTCCTCGGCATAGGTGGCGACGAAGGCGTCGATGTCGTGGCTGTTGTAGGCGGCGAGCTGCTGCTCGACCACGTCGCGCGGTTCGGTCATGTGATTGATCGTTCCTTCCTCGGTGCACGGGTTACGTGTTACGTGTGACGGGTTTCGGCCGGGTTCAGGCGGGTTCAGGCGGGTTCAGGCCGCGAGGCGGCGGGTGGCGAGTTCGGCGTAGAGCGCGGCCCCGTCGGGGAGCACCGCGTCGTCGAACTCCGCGTAGGGCGAGTGGTTCACCGGCAGGTCGTCGGGGTCGGTGCCCTTCGGGGCGGCGCCGAGCCACACGAGCGATCCCGGCACCGCGTCCAGGACCCGGGAGAAGTCCTCCGATCCGGTCATCGGGTTCGGCATCGACCGGAAGCGCTCCTCGCCGAAGACCTCCCGGACGGTGTCCGCCAGGAAGTCGGTCTCGGCCCCGTCGGTCACCGTCACCGGGTACTGGGGAAGGTACTCGACCTCGGCCCGCAGGCCGTGGGCGGCCGCGATGGCCCTGACCAGCTCCACCGTGGTGTCGGCGGCCCTGGACTGCGCCTCGGCGGAGAAGGTGCGCACGGTCGCCTCGAAGTAGGCGGTCTCGGGGATGATGTTGCGCTGGGTACCGGCCTGGATCAGCCCGACGGTGACCACCACCGGATCGAACACGTCGAAGCGGCGGGTCACCATGGTCTGCAGGGCGGTGACCATCTCGCAGGCCGCCGGGATGGGGTCCTTGGCCCGGTGCGGTACCGAGCCGTGGCCGCCCGCGCCGTGGACGGTCACGTTCAGCGCGGTGGAAGCGGCCATGATCGGCCCGCGCCGGGAGCCGAACTCCCCGTGCCGCATGACCGACGACACGTGCAGGGCGTAGGCGGCGACCGGGCGCCTGCCTGCCGCGTCGAGCACGCCCTCGGCCAGCATGGCTCCGGCTCCGTCCCACCCCTCCTCGCCCGGCTGGAACATGAAGACCACGTCGCCGTGGAGCTGTTCCCGCCGTGCGGCCAGCAGGTGTGCGGCACCCGCGAGCATGGTGGTGTGCAGGTCGTGTCCGCAGGCGTGCATGGCCCCGTTGTCGGCGGCGAACGGCAGCGGGGCCTTCTCGGCGACCGGCAGGCCGTCCATGTCGCCGCGCAGCAGCACCGCCGGCCCCGGTCGGCCGCCGCGCAGCACCGCGGTGACCGAACTCAGCGCGGAGCCCTGGCTCACCTCCAGCGGCAGTCCGTCCAGGGCCCGCAGCACCCGCTCCTGGGTGCGCGGGAGGTCCAGGCCCAACTCGGGGAACCGGTGCAGGTCGTGGCGCAGCCGGACCAGGTCCGGGGCCAGAGCGAGAGCGTCGTCGTGCAGGGACACGGGCACCTCCGTCGATCCCGCGCGTGGCGGGAACTTGTCGGGAACTTGTGCAGAGCGATCTTGTTCCGTGATTCTGGATCTCGCGGCGGGATCTGCCCGCGATTTCGCAGGATCACGCCACCAGGAGGCCCTTCGATGAACGAATCCACCGGCAGCCGACGGTGACCGGCGCCGAGGTGACCGACTCCGAGACAACCGACGCCGAGACGACCGGCGCCGAGGTGGCGGTGGACGAGCTGGACCTCGCCCTGGTGAACGCGCTGCAGCTGCGGCCCCGCGCGCCCTGGTCGCTGCTCGGCCAGACGCTCGGGATCAGCCCGGTCACCGCCGCCCGCCGCTGGCGCCGGCTCTCGCAGGCCGGGATCGCCTGGGTGACCGCCTACGGTCTGCCGCACCCCGAGGACCGCGGGTGCGTCGCCTACCTCGACCTCGACTGCGCTCCCGGCCGACTCCGGCAGATCGCCGACGAACTGGCCGAGGACCCGCACGTGATGAGCATCGAACACGTCGCCCAGGGCTGCGACCTCGCCGTCACCGTGGCCTTCGCCGACCTGGCGACGGTCTCCCGGTACACCGCCGAACGGCTCGGCCGACTCCCCGGGGTCAACGCCGTCCGCGTCCACCTGGCGACCGGCTTCTACGCCGAGGGGATCCGCTGGCGACTGGACTCACTGGACCCCGCCCAGCGCGTGGAACTGCACGACGATCACCCGGCCGGCCACGGGCCGCCGTCCGGCGTACGAGCCGAAGTCCGCGAAGAAGAGCGGGAGTTGCTCATCAGACTGGGCGTCGACGGCCGCCTCGGCCAAGCCGAGCTGGCCGCCGCCACCGGGCTCAGCCCGTCCACGCTGCGCCGACGCCTCGACCGGCTGGCCGCCTCCGACGCGATCCGCTTCCGCTGCGAGATCGCCGCCCGCGACGCCGGCCGCCCGGTCCTGGCGACCTTCCGGGCCGACCTTCCCCCGGACCGGCTCGACGAGGTCGGCCCCCAGCTCGCCAGACTCCCCGAGGTCCGGTTGTGCGTGTCCGTCACCGGCCCGCACAACCTCCTACTCTCCGTCTGGCAGCGCTCCCTCGCCGACGTCCAGCGGCTGGAGGCCGTCCTCGCCCGCAGGTTCCCCGACCTGAGGGTGGCCGAGCGTCGCGTGTCGCTGCGCACCGTGAAGCGGATGGGCCGGATCCTCGACGCGGACGGACGCGCCGTCCGCGCCGTTCCGCTGGACATCTGGCGGGACCCGATCCCGGTCTCCTGACGGCCGTTCAGGTCGGTCCCTGCTTCAACGCGCCGTCTCCAGGAGCCGCGGGCCGCCTCGCACGGGCCCGGCGGCCCGCCCGTGTGTTCCGGCCATTTCCGGGCGTAGGCGCCCGTACCGGTCGCCCCGGCGGGCAGGATGGCCGACGGTCCGCGCCACTGCCCGGCCGGGCCCCGCAGACCGATCGGAAGGCAGGGACCAGCCATGCCCAAGAGCGCACGGCGATGCACCGTGGCGGCGACCCTCTGCGCCGCACTCATCGGCGCAGTCGGCCTCCTCGCACCATCCGCCCAGGCCCAGGTACAGGCCCCGGCGACCGTGTCGTCGACGGCGGACCGGCCCCGGGACACCACCACGCCCCCGGGCACCGAGGGGCAGTCCACCACGGTCACCCGTCCCGACGGCACCCAGGCGCGGTTCGCGGTCTTCGCGACCGACGACGGCACCGGCGGGACCATCTGGTACCAGACGCAGTCGTCCTCCGGTGGCCCGTTCGGCGCCTGGAGCCAGGTCAACGGCATGAGCCTCAGCTACCGGAACCAGGTGCTCACCGCCGTCGCGGACGCCGACGGCGCGCTGGAGGTGTTCACCATCGGGTACCAGTCGTCGGTCCTGGTCCGGATGCACCAGGCGGGCCCGGACGGGCCGTGGTCGGCGCCCGAGCCCTTCGGCCCCACCGGGGGGCTGGTGCCGAGGTTCTTCGGGGTGCCGGTGGCCTTCCAGCGGGCGAACGGCGCGCCGGCCTTCTTCCAGGTCTACCAGGGCGCGGCCAGCCCGCAGTTGTACGTCAACGAGCAGAGCACCCCGGGCGTCTGGGGCTCCTGGACCAACCTGGGCACCGGTCCGCTGCCGGAGGCGGTGGCCACCCCCTCCACCGTCACCGAGTCGGCCGACGGGAGGCTGACGGTGGTCGCGCACATGTGGAACGGCCCCTCGTTGTCCGCCGAGATCTCCGAGCAGACCCCGGGCGGCGCCTGGGGCCCCTGGCGCGACTGCCGCAACGGCGGCTGCGCCGGAGGCTGACCGTCGGGGGGTGGCCGCCGGCAGCCACCCCCGGAAGCGCCACGTGGCGGCCGGGAGGCCGAGCGCACCCCCTGACAGCGCCACCCCACGCCGACCTGCCCGACGGCCTCGACCACCCCCGGGCCCGAGCCTCCCGAGGCGCTGACGCAGACTGGGAGACGAACCACACCCGACCGACCGGAGGACGACACTCATGGCCGACCGGCCCCTGACGCTGATGGCAGTGCACGCCCACCCCGACGACGAGGCCACCTCGACCGGCGGCGTCCTCGCCCGCTACGCCGCCGAGGGCATCCGCACCGTCCTCGTCACCTGTACCGACGGCGCCTGCGGCGACGGCCCCGGCGGCGCCAAGCCGGGCGAGGAGGGCCACGACCCCGCCGCCGTCGCCGAACTGCGCCGCCAGGAACTCGAAGCCAGCTGCCGGATCCTCGGGGTCGACCACCTCGAACTGCTCGGCTACGGCGACTCCGGGATGATGGGCTGGCCCGCCAACGACGCCCCGGGATCGTTCTGGAGCACCCCCGTCGCCGACGGCGCCGCCCAGCTCGCCGACCTGATGCTCCGCTACCGGCCCGACGTCGTCGTGACCTACGACGAGAACGGCTTCTACGGCCACCCCGACCACATCCAGGCCAACCGCATCACCATGGCCGCCCTCACCCAGGCCGCCCTGACGCCCAAGGTGTACTGGACCACGGCGCCGCACTCGATGATGCAGCGCTTCGGCGAGCTCATGCGCGAGTTCGGCGCCGACGGGGGCGACGGGGCCGACGGGGCCGACGGGGACAACCCGGAGCCCACCGGCGAGGTCGTGGAGCTGCCCCCGATCGGGCTGCCCGACGAGGAGATCACCACCTGGGTGGACGCCACCGCCTTCGGCGGGCAGAAGTACGACGCGCTGCTCGCGCACGCCAGCCAGGGCGAGAACATCTTCTTCCTGAAGATGGGCCGGGAGCGGTTCACCGAGCTGATGGGCGTGGAGACGTTCGTCCGGGTCCTCGACACCACCGGCGCGGCGCTGCCCGAGAAGGACCTGTTCACCGGCCTGCGCTGAGCCCCAGGGTGAGCCGCAGGGTGAGCCGCAGGGCAGGCCCGGGGCCTCGGACTGAACGATGCAGGCCACGCCCGGAAGGACGTGGCCGCTTCCGCTCGGGGGCAGTCGGCGAGGGTCCGGACCTGGACCGGAACCCCGGCCGCCGGTACCCGTGCCCGCTCCGCTGACCGGAGCGGGCACGGGCCACCACGATCAGCGGGTGGTGTAGCCGCCGTTGGCGAACACGGTCTGCCCGTTGATCCACCAGCCGTCGGTCCAGCCGTCGGCGAGCAGGAACTTCACGAGCGGGGCGATGTCCTCGATCCCGGTGAGCATCCCGTTCATGGCGCACGGCCTGCGGTAGGCGACGGAGTCGTCGGTCTCGGCCGGGTAGAAGAACGAGGTGTCCATCGGGCCGGGGGCGACGTTGCCGCCGTCACCACGCTGTTCGACGGACTCGCCGCCGCGGCCGGGCAGGGCGGGTAGCCGTATTCGCCGGCCTGCTTGGTGCCCGTCCGCCGACGGCACCGCTTTCTCCTCCCCGGACCGGAAAGGAACCACCCCATGACCGCCCCGCACGCCTTTCCACTGGAACCCACCCCGATCCACGTGCCCGACGAGGTCCTCGACGACCTGCGCACCCGTCTCACACTGACGCGTCCCCCGCTGGACGAGGGGAACGAGGACTGGTCCTACGGCGTCCCGGACAGCTACCTCCGTGAGCTGGTCGCCTACTGGCGGGACGGCTACGACTGGCGCAAGGCCGAGGCCGCCATCAACGTCCACGAGCACTACCGGGTGAGCGTCGCCGGCGTCCCGGTGCACTTCATGCGCAAGCCCGGCCGCGGCCCCCGCCCGATCCCGTTGATCCTCACCCACGGCTGGCCGTGGACGTTCTGGCACTGGTCGAAGGTGATCGACCCGCTCGCCGACCCGGCCGCGTTCGGCGGCGACCCAGCCGACGCGTTCGACGTCATCGTGCCCTCCCTGCCCGGCTTCGGCTTCCCCGGCCCGCTCACCGGCTTTCCGGACGTCAACTTCTGGAAGGTCTCCGACCTCTGGCACACCCTGATGACCGAGACCCTGGGATACGGGAAGTACGCCGCCGGGGGCTGCGACATCGGCGGGATCGTCTCCAGCCAGCTCGGCCACAAGTACGCCGACGAGCTGTACGGCATCCACATCGGCTCCGGACTGCCGCTCGACTTCTTCACCGGACCCCGCGCCTGGGACTTCGCCCGGAACCGGCCCCTCACCGACGACCAGCCCGCCGACGTCCGCGCCCGCACCATCGAGCTGGACCACCGCTCGGCGTCCCACCTCGCCGTGCACACGCTCGACGGCGCCACCCTGGCCCACGGGCTGAGCGACTCGCCCGCCGGGCTGCTCGCCTGGCTGCTGGAGCGCTGGAACGCCTGGAGCGACAACGGCGGAGACGTCGAATCCGTCTTCACCAAGGACGACCTGCTCACCCACGCCACGATCTACTGGGTGAACAACTCCATCGCCACGTCGATGCGTTACTACGCCAACGCCAACCGCTACCCCTGGACCCCCGCCCACGACCGCACCCCGGCCGTCCAGGCCCCGGTCGGCCTCACCCTCGTCACGTACGAGAACCCGCCCGGCATCCACACCGCCGACGAACGCGTCCGGGCGTTCAGGACCGGCCCGCAGGCCGACTGGTTCAACCACGTCAACGTCAACGCCCACGACCACGGCGGCCACTTCATCCCCTGGGAGAATCCCCACGCCTGGGTCGGCGACCTGCGCCGCACCTTCCACGACCGCAGGCCCTGAACAACCCTGCCGGCTACGGGATCAGGGGTACTGGAAGGCGACCTCCGGGTCGGCCGGTCACGGGCCGTCGAGAAGTGGCTGCGGGTTGCCGCGCAGGTGCGGGTCGAAGAAGGCCCCGACGTAGGCGCGGGTGATCTCCTCCGCGCGCTGTGCCGGCGTCGGCACGGCGGGGCCGGTCACGCCCAACTGTGCGGCGAGGACGGGGAAGGGGATGAGGCATCCCAGCGGACGAGGGCTGACGAGCCGGCGCGACAGGCCGGACGGGCCGAGGCGGCAGGCCGTTCCGCCCCCGTGCGGAACGGCCCACCGACGGCTCCCGCTACTTCAGCAGGAAGTCGTACACCGCCTGCCGTCCGGCCGGGTTCGCCGCCCGGTTCTGCACCGAGTGCGCCGCCCCGGGCACGATCACGATCTGCGGGTCGTGTGCCGACTCGGCCTGCTGGTACAGCACTTCGTACGGCGTGGACAGGTCCCGGTCGCCGCCGAGCAGCAGCACCGGCACGTCCGGCAGCTTGCGGTGCTCCGACGGCGCCGGCGGCACCCGCTCGCGCGGCCAGTCGAGGCAGACCAGGAGGCTGCCGAGCCCGGTCGCGGTCGCCGGGTCGTACGGCCAGGTCTGCTCGGCGGTCAGCCGCTGCCGGGTGCGTTCCAGCACCGCCGCGCGGCCCGCGACGGGGGTGTCGGTGGTGCCCCACGGGAAGCGCGAGTCGGCGCACAGGGCTGCGGAGTGCAGCCCCTGGCTGAGTTCCTCGGCCGGGGCGGCGTCGACCTGCTGGTGGACGAGCTCGAAGAAGTCCTGGAGCTTCGCGGGCTGCCCGGCGGCGGCCTCGTGCAGGATCTCCGGGACCGCGCCGTAGTCCGGGTCGATGAACTCGTAGCCGGTGAGCGCACTCAGGATCTGCGCCCCGTTGCCGTACCGCCGAACCGTGGCCGCGAGGTCCGCGGCCGGGTCGGTGGTGCAGCCGGTGGCCCGGCAGGCGGCCCGCAGGACCCGGGCGGTCGCGGGCAGGGCGGCCAGGTCGAGGGGGTCGAAACCCTGTTGCGGCACCACCGAGTCGAGCACCAGCCGGGCCACGCGCGCCGGGTGGGCGAGCGCGTACCGCTCGGCGACGATGGTGCCGTACGAGACGCCGTCCAGGGTGAGGCGCCGGTCGCCGAGGGCGCGGCGCAGCAGGTCGATGTCGGCGACGGTGTCCGCGGTGCTGTAGTGGCGGGCGTTCGGGCCCAGGGCGGCGGCGCAGTCGGTGATCGACTGTTTGCGCGGCGCGGCGAGGTCGGAGGAGCCCATGTCCTCCTGGAGGCCCGGGCACTGGAGCGCGCCCCGGCCGGTGCCGCGCTGGTCGTACATCACCAGGCGGTAGTCCTTGAGGACGGGTTCCAGCTTGCCCGCGATCCGTTTCATCGTGGGGACGCCGGGCTGGCCGGGGCCGCCGGTGAGGAAGAGCAGGTCGCCCTTGGGTGCCGTGGTGTTGCCGGTGACGGCCACCTGGAGGTCGAGGGTGCCGGGGGTGGCGCCGCTGTGGTCGAACGGGACGGTGAGGGTCCCGCAGGTGAACTCGGGTGCGTCCGGGCAGGGCGCCTGGCCGGTGATCCCGCCGGCGCGGGCCGGTCCGACCGTGGCGGCGGAGCCGACTGCGGGGGTGGCCAGGGTGGTCCCGGCGGCCACCGCGACGGCGCCCAGCAGAGCGGCGATACGGCCGCGCTTGCTCGTCATGTTCGTCCTTCCGCTCGCGCCGCGCCCGGGCTGACGCGGTCACGGAAGCAGCCTGCGCCCCACGGCACTTCGATGGCGAGCATCCGGGCGGGATTCGACCTGGAAGGCGGACGGAACCGTGTCCGCTGCCCCCCCCCACACCCTCGTGCTGCGCCACGACGGCACGCCTCGCCGACGTCCTCAAGAACGGATGAGGAGTTCGGTGAGGTCCGCCAGCGCGGCGTCCCACCCGTGGGCCAGCACCACGCCGGCGGGGTTCAGCACCACCTCGTCGACTCCGGCCGTCCCGTAGGCGGCGAGCTCGGTCGCCAGCTGGTCCGGCGAGCCGTAGAGGAAGACACCGGACTCGACGAGTTCGCGGGCGCCGGCCACCGGGTCGCGGGTGTCCAGGTGCAGGCCCGCGCGGCGGAGCATGTCGGCGTAGTGCGGCGCGCCCAGGTGCCGGCCCGCGCCGTGCTGGGCCAGCACCATCGGGTGGCGGCCCGGCCGGGCGACGGCGGCGTGCACCACGGTCACCACTCTCGGCGGGGCCGCCGCCCGGCCCGTCGTCGCCGCGCCTTCGGCCAGGGCGGGGACGAGGACCTCGGCCACGTACCGGGGCGGGGTCATCCAGGTGATCGCGACGTCCGCGACCCGCCCGGCCGCGCGGGCCATGGCGGGTCGCAGGACGCCCGCGCCCAGCTCGACCGCCGGCGGGTGCTCCCCGTGCGGGAGTCGGAGCCCGGGCGCGGCGGGGCCGGGGCCCGGGGCGGGCGGCCCGGCCGACCGGCCGTCCAACAGCGTGCGGACGGCGCCGACGTAGTCCGCCACGGCCTCGGCCGGCCGGGCGTAGGGGGCGCCCAGCAGGCCGCCGACGAGCGAGGGTTCGCCCGCGCCGTAGCCGATCACCGGCCGGTGTCCGGTGAGCACGGCCAGGGACTGGGCCTGGGCGGCCGCCTCGAAGGGGTGCCGCAGGGCCGTCAGCGTGACCGAGAGCCCGACCGGGATCCGCTGCCCCGTACCGGCCAGCCAGGCCAGCGCCTGGTGGCTCTCCACCGCCAGGGACTGCCCGAGCCAGAGCCGGTCGGCCGCGCCGGCGCCCACCAGCGAGGCCAGCGCCGTCAGCGCGGCGAGGTCGGCCCGGTCGCGGAGGGCGTGCGGGAAGAGGACGGAGATCCGCATGCCGCTCAGCCGTTCCGCGAGGGGTCGGTGGGGTCGGTGGCCGCGTCGCGCAGCGATCGGGCGACGGAGGCGGCGAGGGCCGGTCCGCCTGATCCGGCCGGGCCGTCCGGGGCGGCCGCGTGTCGCAGTACTCCTTCGGCCACCGCCGCCGCCCGGTGCTGGCCGAAGCTCCGGCCGCGCCACCCGGCCCTGGTGTCGCCGGGCTCGTCGGCGGTGGCGATGCCCGGCCCCAACGGGTGGGCGAAGACCGAGGTCCGCGTTCCGAGGCCGGGCAGGTCGCGCAGGGCCGCCGCCAAGGCCGTCAACTCGTCGGCGTGGGACCGGGGGAGGTAGAGCACGAGCGCGTCGCGACGCGGGTACGACCAGGGCCGGGACAGGATCTTGGCCCGGTACCGCAGCGAGCGGGCGGCCAGCTCCCGGAGCAGCGCCGCCCAGAGCGCGGGCGCGGCGGTGGGGTCCTCGACGTGCAGGTAGAGCCGCCGCAGCGACTCGCCCTCGTGCGGCCCGCCGTGCGGCCCGTCCACCAGCAGGAAGCCGGGCGACAGCGCGGGGCGGACGGCGGGCAGCTCGACGGTCACGGACGTGTCCGCCGGTCGCGGGCCGTCGCTCCGGACGGCGGTGGCCGGGACGCGGACCGTCACGCCGCCCAACTCGACCGTGAACTCCGTGGCGGCGCCCCCGGTTCCGGTCCCGCACTCGGCTCCGGCCCCGGCTGCGGCCCCGGCCTCGGTCCCGGTCCCGGTCGGGACGGCGGCGCGCAGGTGGGCGGGGGCGAGCGTGTCCGCGTGCGGTGTCGCCGAGATCAGCTGCCGCTCGAACTCCACGTCACGGCGGGGCAGTCGGGTGGCGGTGCCGGATCGGTCGAGGCGCGACCGGTCGAGGCCGGCGTGCCACTGCTCGTAGAGCGCCGTGCCCAGGGCGATCCGCAGGCCGCGCGGTGAGTCGGCGCTGATGCGGTGGCCGTCCACCGTGACGGCCTGCGGGTACTCGGTGAGATCGATGCCGGTGAGTGCGGCCGCGAGCTGTTCGGACACGTGCGTCATGACGCCACCAGCCCGATCGCCTCGATGAACCGGTCCGGGGCGAGCAGTGCCCCGCGTCCCACACCGGCGATGCCGCGCTGAACCGCGCTCAGGGTGGGCCGGACGCCGGCGGTGGCCATGGTGCGGTCGAAGAGGTGCCAGCCGGCGTACCCGACCACCCGCTCCGCGAGTTCGGGATCGAGCCGGTCGGCGTGCTGCCGGTAGCCCTGCCAGAAGGCGCCGATCACCGGGAGGACGGCGGCCAGTTCGCGCTCTCCGCTGCGCATGAGGGCGCCGTGGGCGTCGGCGGGTCGGCCGCCGTCAGTGAGGTCGGGGCCGGGGCCGGGGCCGGGGCCGGTCACGTCGACCTCGGCGTCGACCTCGGCGTCGACCTCGTCGGTGTCGACGCCGGTGAACATCCGGCTCGCCGCGCGGTACAGCCACTGCCCGACGAAGCCGCCGAGGTCGATCGCCGGGTCGGCGAGCTGGAACTCCTCCCAGTCGGTCAGCTGGAGCGTGCCGTCGCAGAGCAGGAACTGGTCCAGCCGCAGGTCGCCGTGGACCGGGAAGTGGTCGGCGGCGGCCGAGCGGGCGTCCAACTCGCGCAGGGCGCCGTGCAGTCGGCGGTCCTGCTGGAGCAGGCCCCAGAGGGCCAGTTCGGCGCCGCTGCTCGCCGTGTACTCGGCCACGGTCAGCGCGGCCAGCCGGTGGCCGGTGCGCGTGCCGGGGCGGGGCTTCGGTCGGACGTCGGCCGTCGGGAAGCCGTGCAGCTCGGCGAGCGCCCGGCCGGCCCGCCAGGCGAGTCCGGTGTCGAAGCCGTCCTTGTCGGCGAGGGTGTTCCCGGTGACGGCGTCCGCCAGCAGGTCGAAGACCAGCACCAACCGCTTCCGGTCGCCGCCGAGCAGCGCCGGCGACTCCCAGGAGAGTGCGCCGGCCCCGGTCCGGGCCGACTCGAAGGCGCAGGAGCGGTCGTAGCGGTCGGTTCCGTCGGGAGCCTGGCCGTCGAGTCGTTTGATGAAGACGCCGGTGCCGTCCGTGGTGCGTCCCGCCCACGAGTCGTTGCGGCCGAGATGACTCACCAGGCTGTCCGGGTCCAGCGGGGCGAAACCCAACGCGGCCAGTGCCACCGGCACTTCGGGCGCGTACTCGAAGATGCCCGGGGTGCGGCCGGGGCCGGCCCGGTCGGCTGCCGGCGTGGCCGGTGGGGTCGAGACTGTCGCTGCCATGGCGGCCACGCTAGGGATCCCGACCGGCGGTCACCACGGGCAGGATCGTGCCATGCCAGGGCGGGCAAGGGGCAGGATGCCCCCACTTTCCTGCTACTGGGCACCGGCATCGAACGCCTGATCTGCTGGGGGCGGTCGAGGAACCCGCTCCTCGCCCGAAATCCGAAGCCGAATCCGGGCCCGATCCGAGCTCGAATCCGACGAGTCGAGAGGATGACCATGAGCTCTGCTGACCTGATGGGCGGCTACGCCGCCTACACCACCCCGAACGCGGCGATCGAGGAGCTCGCCAGCACCGGCATCACGGCCGAGTTGGAGTTCACCCCGGTCCTCACGGTCACCCCGTGGACCGAGGCGATCTCCCTGGTGGTGGTCTCCATCGCCACCCAGCTGTGATCCGCTCGCAGACCTGATTCCCCCTCCATCTCAAGGGAGTTCGACATGAGTACTGCTGACCTGATGGGCGGCTACGCCGCCTACACCACCCCGAACGCCGCGATCGCGGAGCTCGCCAGCACCGGCGTCGCCGGCGTCCCGGCGGAGCTGGAGGTCACCCCGACCGTCTCGCTCGTCGTCCTCTCGCTCGTCACGATCACCATCATCGGCTGACGGACCCGTCGAGCGTCACGTCGTCCGGGCCTCGCGGCGCGCTGCGGGCGGGGCCCGGCCGGCGGCCGGAGCGGTGCACCCAGCCGGCGACGCCGACCCGCGAGGAGCACTGCAACCGCCGCATCGTCTCGCGGAGGTGGTTGACCACCGTCCACTCCGAGATGCCCAGGCGGCGCGCGATCTGATGGTTGCTCAGTCCGTCGGCCACCAGCAGCGAGACCTCCAGTTGCCGACTGGTCAGTTGCCGCCTCGGCGGTGCTTCGGCGGAGTCCGGCTCGGCGGAGTCCGGCTCGGCGGAGTGCGGCTCGGCGAGGGGGAGGACGAGGGAGAGGGAGCAGAGCAGGTCCAGGAGCGCGGTGGCCGCGCCGGTCGCCAGCGCGTGGGCGAACTCGTCCTCGGCGAGGCGGCGGCGGATGCCGGGCAGCAGCCGGGCGGTGGCCAGGTCGGGATCCGCAGGGTCGCCGGGGATACCGGCTCGCCCCGGATGGAAGCTGCCCAGCAGCCGGGCGGCGTCGGCCGCCCGCGCCGGTGCGGGGCGCAGCGGACTCGCGACCAGGCCGACCAGCGCACCGAGCGTGGCGACCGCGCCGAGTGGGCGCAGGTGGGCCAGCCCCTCGACGTAGTGGGCGCGGGACGCGGACGGATCGCCCCCGGCGGCGGCGAGCAGGCCCAGGTGCAGCAGGGCCGTGCCGACCAGCAGCACGTCCCCCCGGCGCCGGGCCGCGGTCAGCACCCGGCCCGCCAGTGCGCCACCGGGCCCGGTCCGACCGAGCCGGAACCCGACCAGGGCGGCCTCCAACTCGACGCGCAGGGCCTTCGGTTCGTCACCGGCCGCACGGAGGAGCGCTGCTGCCCCGGTGAGGGCGGCGAGGGTACGCTCGGGGTCCCGGTCGCATCCGGTCAGACCCCGCAGCCGTAGGAGTCGGGCCGCCGTGGAGGGTTCATCGGGCGCGGTCCGGAATCGGTCCGGCCGGGATGAGGCCGCCTCGGCTTCGTCCAGCAGGGAACTCGCCAACTCGTGGTCGCCGTCGAGCAGTCGGGCCTCGGCGCGGATCAGCGCGAGCCGGACCCGCGCTCGCCCACCGGTGATGCCGGTGGGATCGGCGGGATCGGCGGGATCGGCGGGATCGGCGGGACTGGTGGCGCCGAGCGGCACGGCGGGCCGGTCGGCCCAGTCCGGGCCGAGGCCTGCGACTCGGGCGTGGGCGAGCAACTGCTCCATCAGGTCGAGGGCCTCGGCGGTGAACCCGAACCGGGTCAGTGTGTCGACCGCCAGCCGGAGGTTGGCCTCCTCGACGCGCAGGGCGAGCAGGGCCGTCGGCTGGTCGCCGGCGGCCAGCCGCCGGGCGGCCCCGGCGGCGAGCCGGGCGTAGTAGCGCGCATGGCGGAGCATGAGGACGACGAGTGGGCCGCCGGCAGGCCGGACCTCGGGCAGGTCGCCGAACGGCACGTACAGTCGCGTCTCGGCCGCACCGTCCAGTCGGCCGGACGGCCGGTCCTCCAGCGTCAGCGACTGCCGATCGAGCAGGGCCCCCAACGCCGCCGGGAAGGCGCTCAGCGCGATCCCGGACACCGCCCGGAGCGCCTCGGGCCCGAACCCGCCGGCGAACAGGGGTGTGCAGGACATCAGCCGCGCCGCGTCGGCGCCGAGCGGGCCGCACCGCCCTGATGGTCGCCCCGCCTCTCGCCCCGGCGACCGTCCCGGCGACCGGTCCGCCGACGGAACGGGCAGCGGGACGGGCGGCGGGCCAGGCGGCTCGACATAGGCGGCCACCAGGCGGCCTCCCCCCGCCCCGCCGAGTGCGGCCAGCACGGTGCCGACGCCCTCCAGCGCCGCCACCCGGGCCGCGAGCACCAACGCCCCTGGCAGGCCCCGGAGTTCCACGCAGATCCGGCCCACGGTCTGCTGGTTCCGGGAGGTCACCGTGAAGCCCGGACTCCAGGCCCGCCGGGCGGCCGTGAAGACCTGTACCGCGGGAGTGCGGCAGAAGGCGTCCAGGTCGGTCGGCGACCAGTCCACCGGAACGGCCAGTGGGTCCACCCGGTACGCCACGCCGCCGCCGGCGGGCGGCAGCCGACCGGTGGCGAGCAGCTTCACCCCACGCGGGGCGCACCGGGCCAGCAGCGCCAGGTAGTCGTCCGGCTCGACCTGATCGACCGTCAGCAGCTCGGCTGGTCCCGGGGTTCCGGCCGCCCCGCCCGCCGCCCGGTACTGCTCGGCGACCGCGAACGCCAGCCGGGTCTTGCCGCTGCCCGGCAGGCCGTGCAGCAGCACGCCGGGTACGGCGGGGTCGGCGAGCAGCCGCAGCAGTTCGGCCGTCTCACGTGCTCGCCCGAACAGTTCACCCGTGAAGGCCCGGTGGTCCGCGGGCTCCTGCCGGGGGACGCCGGACTCGAACAAGATGGTCATGGACGGCTCCAGGGCCGGCTCCGCCCGCCTACACGGCGCGGGCGCGCCGGCGGGATCGTCCGTACTGATCCTGGACGGCGGCGGCGGCCGGCGGTATCCCAGACTTCTGGGACGCCGCCGGTCCGGCATCGCCGGTTCAGCGTCGCCGGTTCGGCATCGGTGCGTGGCCGACCGTCGGGACGGCGAGCGCAGACCGCCGCCCGGGGCCGTCACGGGGCCGTCACGGGGCCGTCACGGAGCCGTCCACCGCCGGGCTCGCACGGCGGCCCCGTTCCGCGCGCTCAACCCCTCGTCCGGGCCGGCCCGCCGTCCGGTTCCGGACTCACCGCAGTCGCCGGTGCCGGCGGTGGTGGCCCGCGTGGTGGTGGTGCCGGTTGCGCCGTCGCCGTCGCCACCGCCGTCGACCGACTCCCGCCGCCGAGGCTCCGGCCGCCGACGCTCCGGTGGACCGGGACGAGTCGGCGAAGGCGTCGTCCGACTCCCGGCCGGAGTCCTTCGATCCCGCGGGCAGCACGTCGATCCGGCCCATCTGGCCGTGCGAGGAGTGCACCATGTGGTGGCAGTGGTAGACGTACTCGCCCGGATATTCGCCCCAGGTCATGGCGATCCGGACGCTCTCCCCCGGGTGGACCGTGACGGTGTCCTTCAGTCCGGCCTCGGCCGGGCCGACCGGCACCCCGTCACGGTCCAGCACGCGGAACTGCACCAGGTGGGTGTGGAAGGAGTGGGGGGCGTGGAAGACCCCGGCCGGCGGGCGGGTGAGGTGGTTGCGGATCGTCCAGATCTCGCTGCTGCCGACGGTGGTCCGCACGTCGGTCCGCTTCGGGTCGTACTTGCGCCCGTTGATCCTGGCGTCCGGGAAGGTCGTCAGCGCGAACTCCCGGTGCACCGTCGCCTTCGGGATCGGCGGCAGGGTGGCCAGGACGTCCGGGATCCGGCTCCGGTCCTCGGCCGTCCGGGTGATGTCGAAGCGCAGCACCTCGGTCCGCTCGCTCTCCAGCGCGGCCGTGTTCTCCAGCACCACCGATCCGCCGACCGGGTAGCGGGCGAAGTCGACCACGATCTCGGCGCGCTCCGCGCCGGTCAGGGTCAGCTCGTGCAGCGTCACCGGCGCGGCGAGCAGTCCGCCGTCGGAGGCGATCTGGGTGAACGGCTGGCCGTCGGCGAGGCGCAGCGACACATGGCGGTTGGGCGAGACGTTGAAGACCCGCAGCCGGTACTTGCGCGCGGCCACCTGGAAGTAGGGCCGCTCCTTGCCGTTGACCAGCATGTGCGGGCACGCGTACGGGTCGGTGTAGACCAGCCTGCCGTCGGTCTCGATCCGGGCGTCCCGGATCAGCAGCGGGATGTCGAACTCGCCGTTCGGCAGCGGCAGGCCGCTCTCGTGCGGGTCGCTGAGCAGGTAGGCGCCGGCCAGGCCGCGGTAGACGTTCTCGGCCTCCAGCTCGTGCGCGTGGTCGTGGTACCAGAGCGAGGCGGCCACCTGCGAGTTGGGGTAGCGGTACTCGCGGGTCTCGCCGGGCTTGACGAGGTCCATCGGCAGGCCGTCGTAGCGCGAGTGCACATGGCCGCCGTGCAGGTGGACGGAGGTGTGCACGCGCAGGTCGTTGGTCTGCTGGACCACCACCTCCCGGCCCCTGACCGCCCGGATGGTCGGACCGGGGAAGCAGCCGCCGAAGGTCCGGACGGTGGTCAGCAGCCCCTTGACGATCTCCGCCTGGGTATCGGCCATCCGCAGCCGGTACAGGTCCGAGGAGTCCGTCCGCGACACCGGGCTCAGCACGGGGGGCACCGGCATGGCGTGCTCGAAGGGGGTGATCCGGGCGGCCGACCGCTTGGCCTCCGACCTGGGCGGCGCGGCTTGCGCGGCCGGAGCGGCCGGCAACGCCAGGGACGAGACCCGGGCCCCGCCCGGTGCGCGGTCCCAGGGGAAGAGGACCGCCGGGCCGCCTATCGCGGCGGCTTTCAAAAGGTCTCGTCGGTTCAGCATTCCCGGTCTTTCCGTCCAGGGCCGGGCGGTCGGTACGCCGCCGGGCCAGTGGTCGCCGGTCGTGGTTTCCGGCGGCCCTGCTCGGTGGCCGCCGCGCGCACGACGGCGCGGGCCGGGCGTGTCGGACCGTAGCGCCGACGCGACGTTCCGTCACTGCCCGTTGGCTCAGTATCGGCGAGCTTCTCGCGCTCCGCAGCGCGACCGCACCTGCCCGGACGCGGGGCCCGGGCCCCGGCCCCGGCCTCCTGAACGACGGACGCGGGGGCCGGGCACCTGGTGCCCGGCCCCCGCGTCCGTCGTTCAGGATTCGGGCGACGCCCAGGTGCCCAGGGACATCTCGGCGGTGATCCCCGGGCCGAACCCGGCCAGCAGCCCTTGGTGGCCTTCGAGGGCCGACTTCTCGTCGAACATCCGGGCCAGGGCGTCGAGCACGACCGCGCTGGCGATGTTGCCGTACTGGGTGAGGGTGGCCCGGCTGAAGCGGAACGCCTCGGGCGGCACCTCCAGGAAGCGGCTGAGGTCGTCCAGGATCCGTGGGCCGCCGGCGTGGACGATGTAGAAGTCCAGCGTGCCCACGTCCCACTGGTGCTGCTGCGCCACCGCGCGCAGGGCCGGGCTGAGCGGCTCCATCGTCCCCGGCACCCTCTTGTCCAGCTGGAAGTGGAATCCGGTGGGGCGGACCGCGTAGGAGATCCACTCCTCGGTGTTCGGGATGAGGTACGAGCCGTTGCGTTCCAACCGCATTCCGGTCCCGCCCTCACCCCGGACCACGGCGGCGGCGATCCCGTCGCCGAACAGGCCGTTGGACAGCAGCGAGCCCACGCCCAGGTCCGTGGGCTGGTAGCACAGCGAGCAGAACTCGCAGGCCACGATCAGCACGTTGGCGCCCGGGTAGGCCGAGCAGAAGTCATGGGCCCGGTTCACCGCCGCGCCGCCGGCCGCACACCCCAGTTGGGCGATCGGCAGCTGCCGGGTCTCCGGCCGGAAGCCCAGCCTGTTGATCAGCCACGCCGTGAGCGACGGCATCATGAAACCGGTGCACGACACATAGACGATCAAGTCGATCTGGGACGCCTCCACTTGGGCCTGCTCGAGGGCCCTGACCACCACCGCCGGGACGCGGTCCTTCGACTCCGCCGCGAAGACGGCGCTCCGTTCGTCCCACCCCGGGTGTTTCAGCACCACCTCGATGGGTTGGATCAGGTGCCGCTTGCGCACTCCGGTGTTCTTGATGAGACGCAGCGCCAGTTCGAGCTGTGGGTGGTCGGGGTGGAGCCTGCGCGCCAGCTCGATGGTCTCCTCGTTGGTGATGACGTGCTCGGGTACATCTATCGCCGGTTTGCACAGAACTGCCACGGCACTTCCTCCAGACGGGCGGTGTTCCCGGTGCGACCCTGGCGGGGCGGGATTTCACCACTCGACGGCAGCCGCTGCGAGCCGGACGCGCGGAGGGCGCGGGCGGCGGGACGCACCGGGCGGGACCCAACTCAGCGGCCGACGAGCCGACCGGGCGAGGATCGGATGATCGCGGTGCGGGCGGTCGTGCTGGCCGCAAGTTGGTTCAGGCCACCTAGCCCAATTTACGGAAGGCGGGCCCGTCCCGCACGTCGGCCCGCACACCCCGGGGTGTGCGGGCCGACGTGCGCGGTGCTTCCGGCACTCACCAGGTGACCGGCAGCGCCAGCGGATAGCGCCAGATGGACGTGGTGTTCCACGCCAGCTCCGCGGCCGGCTTGGCCAGCGCGATCCTGGGAAAGCGCTCCAGCAGGGTCCCGAGGGCGACTTCGAGTTCGGTGACGGCCAGCGGCGCGCCGAGGCAGTGGTGCGCGCCCCAGCCGAAGGTCATGTGGGAGGGGCTGGTCCGCTCCAGGTCCAGCTCGTCGGGCCGGTCGAACCGGCGGCCGTCCCGGTTGGCCGTCAGGTAGGAGACGTGCACGATGTCCCCCGCCGGGATCGTCACCCCGCTGAGCTCCACGTCCTCAAGGGCCACCCGGGGGATGCCGACGCCCTTGCGGAAGGGGATGAAGCGCAGCAGCTCCTGGAGCGTCCGGGAGAGCGTCTCGGGCCGCTCGCGCAGTGCGGCGAGCACGTCGGGGCGGCTGAGGATGGTGTACGAGAGGTTGCCGAGCTCGTACGTCGTGGTGTCCTGGCCCGTGATCAGCAGGACCATGGCCATCACGGTGAGTTCCTTCTCGTCGAGGACCTCGTCGCCGTCGCGGGCCGTGGCCAGCACGCTGATCAGGTCGTCGCCGGGGTTCCTGCGCCGTTCGGCGGTCAGCTCGGCGAAGTACGCCCGCAGGTCGGCCTTGGCGCGCACCGCGTTCGGCTTGTTGGCCAGGCTCACGTCCATCATCGTCCGGGCGTTGGCGCGCAACTGCGCGCTGTCGGCCTCGGGGATCTCCAGGACCTCGCAGATCGTGATCAGCGGGAGCGGGTGGGCCAGGTGCTCCATGAGGTCGGCCGGGGGGCCCTGGTCCCGCATGCGGTCCAGCAGCCCGTTCACGACGTGCTGGGTACGCTCCCTCATCCGCTCGATGTGGTCGGGGGTGAAGCCCTTGGACACCAGGCTGCGCAGGCGGGCGCTGGCGGGCGGGTCCATGACGTTGATCGCCTCGGCCTGGACGATGGGCTCGGGGGTCATGCGCGGAAAGTCCCGGCCGACGATGGCGTGGCGGCTGAACCGCCGGTCGGTGGTGACCGTGCGCACGTCGTCGTAGCCCGTGACGAGCCAGGCCTCCCCTTCGCCGTAGGGGAGGCGGATGCGGCTGACCGGTGCGTCGTTCATGAGCTGCCGGAGCGTCGGGTCGAACTCTAGGGTCTCGGCGAAGTCGAACGGGCAGTTCCGTGCGCTGGAGTCGGTGGACATGCGGACCTCCAGGTCTGGGCCGCGCGGGCCGGATGGGGGAGGCGGACGGAATGCACCGGTACCCGATCGGTCGGCCGCACACACCGGCGGACGGGCGAGAGCGCCGGTAATTCATCCGGTCCGATCAGCGGCTCGGCTCCACCCGCGCCGGGGCCTGCCACCGGTCGGTGGCAGGCCCCGGCCCCGGGGGCCTCAGCCCTCCCCGATGGCCCGGTGCCCGTGCCGGAAGAGCGGGGCGCGGGTGTCGAAGGGCACGTCCTCGCGGGAGGCGGCGACGGCGGCGTCCGAGCAGGGGAGGTCGAACGGGAGCGTCGCGGTCATCGGGGCCCGGCCGAGCGCGGCGTCCAGCACGACCTCGTCCGCGGCGCCGAACTCGCCGATCAGCAGCGCCGCGTGCGGGGCGAGCGGGGTGAGCACGGCGGGCCGCTCCAGCTGGGCGGCGAACACCGTGGGCACGGTCGCGGCCAGCGCGGTGAGCCGGTCGACCTCGGCCGGCTCGAACTCCAGCGAGCCGCTGTGGAAGTGCTGCTCCAGCAGTCCTTCCCGCCGCTCGTACGGGGTGGCGAGGCGGATCACGGCCAGCTCGGCCCGCTCCGGGTCCTCGACCAGGGTGCCGTACCCGGCGGCGACGGCGGGGTCGATGCCCTCGACGTACAGCCGGGTGGCGGTGCGCGGCTCGCCGGCCAGGTGGACCACCGAGCGGCGCTGGACCTCGCGGCCGAGCGCCCGGCCCTGCGGGGCGCCGACCAGGTCGGCGGCGGCCTCCGGGTCGACGTACGGGTCGGCGAAGAGGCCGAGGCGGAACTTGTCGCGCAGGATGCGGCGGACCGACTCGTCGAGCCGGGCCTCGGTGACCGCGCCGGAGCGGACGGCGGCCAGGATCAGCTCCGGGTCCGTCTCGCCGCCGAGCTGGTCGGCGCCCGCGTCCAGGGTGAGCACGACCTGCTCGGCGACGGGCAGCTCCTCGACGCCCCAGTGCCGCGGGGGCAGCGTGACCACTCCGGGGACGTCCATGCCGGTGATGGCGTTGAAGTCGGTGCAGACCACGCCGTCGAAGCCGTAGCGCCCGCGCAGCAGACCGGTGATGACGTCCCGGTTGAAGTTGGCGCCGACCTCGGCGAGGCCGCTGCCGGAGGGGATCGCGTAGGCGGGCATGATCTGCGCGGTGCCTGCGGCGAAGGCGGCCTCGAAGGGGCGCAGGTGGGTCTCGAACTCGCCACCGGGGTAGACCAGTCGGCGTCCGGCGGCGAAGTGCGAGTCCTCGCCGCCGGCCTGCGGGCCGCCGCCGGGGAAGTGCTTGGTCATGCAGGCGACGCTGTCCGGGCCGATCGGCCCGCCCTGGAGACCCTCGATGTAGGCGGTGATCATCCGCGAGGCGCGCTCCGGGTCCTCCCCGAAGGTGCCGCTGATCCGGGCCCAGCGGGGCTCGGTGGCGAGGTCGGCCATCGGGTGGATGGCCACCCGGATGCCGACGGCGCACAGCTCGCGGCGGATCAGGTCGGCGTAGCGGCGCACCAGGTCGGGGTCGTCGGTGGCGGCGAGGCCGATCGGCTCGGGGCCGGTGCTGAAGCCGCCGCCGGTGTGGGCGGTGGCCGGGTTGGCGGTGAAGCCGTGCCGGGGGTCGGAGGAGAGGGTGACGGGGATGCCCAGCCGGCCGGCCGCGGCGAGGTCCTGGACGTGGTTGTTCCACTCGGCCATCGCGCGCGGGTCGGGGACGGCCATCATGGCGAAGTGGGTGAGGCCGCGCTCGGTGATCAGGCGGGCGCCGGAGGGGAACGGGCCCTGGTCGCCGGGGAGCATCCGGCCGTGCAGCATCAGCGCGGCCTTCTCCTGCAAGGTCATCCGGGTGAGGAGGTCCTCGACCCGCTCCTCGACGGGCAGCCGCGGGTCCTCGTAGGGCTCCATGGTGCCGTTGTGGTTGAGGTCGCGGAAGGGCGTGCCGTCGGTGTGCCGCAGCAGGGTCAGCATGCCGTCACCTCGGCGGTGTTCGACGCGGCGGTACGGGCGGCGGTACCGGCCTCGGCGCTGGCGGCGGTGCGGGCGGCGGCGCTGGCGGCGGCCTTGGCGCGGAAGGCGTCCAGGGTCTCGGCGGGGACCCCGCAGGCGGTCAGGAAGCCCTCGGCGCCGCCGTGCTCGGCGCGGACCAGGCCGAGGAAGGTGCTCATCGCCCCGGCGGGCGCCTCCAGCAGCGGGGCGGGGACGACCAGCCGGCCGGCCTCGACCTCGTTGAGGGCGGCGCGGTTGCGGTCGGCGAGGCCGGCCCAGATCTGCTCGATCGCCTCGTTGGTGCGGGCGTAGTCGGCGACGATCTCCTCGGCGGGCACCCCGAGCAGCTCCAGCAGCAGCGCGATGAGCAGCCCGGTGCGGTCCTTGCCGGCCGCGCAGTGCACCAGCACGCCGCCCGGGCGGACGGCTGCCTCGACGGCGGCGGCCAGCCGCTGCGGCGCGGACTCGGCCATCAGCAGGTAGAAGGCGCCGAGGTCCTCGGCGGTGGTCATGGCCCGCATGGCCTGCGCCAGTTCGTCGTTGGTCGGCTCGACCCGGGCGGGGACGACGGCGATGCCGGCGGCCTCGGCGGCGGCCCAGTCCTCGGGGCGGCTCTCGGACTCGCCGCGGAGGTCGACGACGGTGGTGATGCCGTGCTCGCGCAGCTGGGCGACGACGGCCTCGTCGGCGGCGGGGAAGGGCTGGGCGGAGCGGAACAGGGTGCCGGGACGGATCCACCGGCTCGCGGGGTCGGCGAGCGCTGCGGGGTCGCGGAAGTTGACCAGGGACATGCGGGGGCCTTTCAGGAAGTGCGAAGCAGGTGGTGAAGGTGCGCGGCGGGCCGCGCGAGGGGGGAGGAGAAGGGCCGGGCGGGGACGACGAAGGGCGCGCGGTGCCGTCCGGACGGCCGGCGGCATCGCCCGGTGGTGTCGGGGTGTAGGGCTGTAGGGCTGTAGGGCTGTAGGGGTGCAGGGCTGTCGGCTCGGGTCAGCCGGCGGTGTCGAGCACGTCCCGGTAGGCCTTGTGCCAGTCGGCCACCGTGCCGGTCTCGGACGAGATCAGGACGTGGTGGCGCACCATGCCGCCGAACTGCGCGCCGAGCGCGGTCGGGCGCAGGTCGGTGGCCGGGTCGACGCCGAGCCGCTCGGCCGCGATGGTGACGGTGCGTTCGGTGAAGCCGTCGATCACGACCACGGCGTAGTTGTGCACGGAACCCTGCACCTCGATCAGGCTCCGGCGCAGCCGGCGGCGGCGCTCGGTGTGCTCGACGGGCTCTTCCAGCCGGCCGCCGGTGGCGGTCAGCGCGTGGTCGAGCGCGGCCCAGAGCGGGAGTTCGGCGGGGGCGGCGGCGAAGGCGTCGAGGATGGCCTGGCCGAAGTCCCAGCCGAACAGCAGAGCCTCCTTGGCCGGGTAGTAGCGGAAGAACGTGCGGTGGGCGATGTCGGCGCGGCGGCAGATCTGGTCCACGGTGGTGTGCTCGAAGCCCTGCTCCTCGAAGAGGTCGAGCGCCGCGGTGCGGATGCTGTCGCGGGTGCGCGCCTTCTTGCGGTCGCGCATGCCCTGCTCCGCCGCGGTGTCCGTCCCCTGCATGGTTCTTCCGTTTCCTCTCGGTGAGTTGAGTGTGGATGGGGCCGCCGAGGGGGCGGCTGTCAGTACCGAATCACGTCCGACCGTGCTCGCTCAAGGCGAGCGCCGACTCTTCCGGGTTCCGTCATCTGAAATTTGCACAACTGCCTTTTGGCAGTACTGCCACTTCCGGAATGGTGTGGGGCGTCGGCGGCCGCACTCCCCCAGGCCGCCCCCACTCCCCCGAACCGAGGAACCATGAAGCGGCACTACCTCCTGGCATCGGCGGCCCTCGCCACCGCGCTCACCCTCACCGCCTGCTCCGCCTCCGACGACGCGGTCTCCGGCGCCGCCGGGAACACCGGCGCGGCGAACGACGGGCCTGCCGTGGACGGCGGCACGCTCAAGATCGGCCTGGACCGGCCGTTCGCCAAGCTCGACCCGGCCGACGGCACCCTGACCTCGATGCCGATGATGGTCCTCGCCAACGCCCTGTACGACCCGCTGATGGTCAACGGCGACAACGGCGCCGTCCAGCCCTATCTCGCCAAGTCCTTCACCCCCAACGCGGACGCCACGGTCTGGACCCTCGACCTGCACGAGGGCGTGAAGTTCAGCGACGGCAAGCCGCTGGACGCCCAGGCCGTCGCCGACCACGTCACCCGGCTCGCCAAGCCGGAGAGCAAGTGCGCGTGCGCCATCGACGCGGCCACCATCGGCGCCACCGCCGTCTCCGGCCCGACCACCCTCACCTTCACCCTCAAGGCGCCCGACGCCGCCTTCCCGAACCTGTTCACCCGATCCCTCGGCTACGTCTCCGAGGCCCCGGCCGGCGACTCCCCCGCCGTCGGCTCCGGCCCGTACACCGTGGAGAGCGTGCAGCCCGGAGTCTCCGTCACCCTCGCCCGCAACCCCGCGTACTGGGGCGCCAAGGGCCACGCCGACAAGCTCGTCTACCGGGTGCTCACCGACACCGACAGCCGCTACCAGTCGCTGCGCTCCGGCGACACCGACCTGATCTGGACCGAGACGCCCGGCCAGTTCAAGCAGGCCGCCACCGACGGGCTGCGCAGCGCCACCGGGCCCGGCGCCACCACCACCATGGTCTTCAACACCACGTCGGCACCCTTCGACGACGTGCGGGTCCGCCGGGCCGTGCAGTACGCGATCGACCGCGAGGCCCTGGAGAAGGTCGTCTCCCTCGACCAGGGCGCCGTCTCGGACGGCCCGATCGGCTCCCGCTCCCCGTACCGCACCGCCGCCGGGTACCCGGCCCACGACCCGGCCAAGGCCCGGGCCCTGCTCGCCGAGGCCGGCCACCCCGACCTCGCCTTCGACTACCTCGTCGACAGCCGCCCCGAGGGCCAGCAGCGCGCCACCGTGATCCAGCAGATGCTCGGTGAGGCCGGGATCAAGGTGACCATCAAGCCGCTCGACGCCGCGGGTCTGGGCACCGCGATGCTCCAGCACAAGTTCCAGGTGATCGACTTCCCCACCAGCATGTTCGGCGACACCGACACCGCGCTCACCAGCCTCTACCTGCCCAACTCGCCCTACAACTTCATGGGTTGGTCCGACCCGGAGACCTCGAAGGCGATCGCCGAGGGCCGCGCCTCGACCGACCCCGCCAAGCGTGCGGCCGCCTACCAGCAGGCCGCCCGGCGGGTCGTCGGCGAGGTGCCGATGGCCTTCCTCACCGAGAACACCGTCGGCTTCCTCGCCGGCGCCAAGGTCGGCGGACTGCCCGACCTGTCCAAGCGCACCGTCCTCAACGTCTCCCCCGCCCCCCTGTGGGTGAAGCGGTGACCCCCCGCACCCGCACCGCGCTGCGCCACGGCGGGCGGCTCGGCCGCGCCGCGGCCGTGCTGCTGCTCGTCACCGTCGCTGCCCTGTACCTGCCCCACCTGATGCCGGGCTCCCCCGCCGTCGCCGCCCTCGGCCCCACCGCCACCCCCGAGCAGATCTCCGTCTACGAGGCCGGGCTCGGCCTGGACCGCAATCTGTTCGCCGCCACCTGGCAGTGGATCGCCGACGCCCTGCACGGCGACCTCGGCCACTCGCTGTCCACCGGAGCCGCCGTCACCACCGAACTCGCCGACCGCATCCCCGTCACCCTCGAACTCTTCCTCGCCGCCCAGCTGGTGGCGCTCGCCCTGGCCGTGCCCGTCGCCCTGCTCTCCGCCTGGCGCCCCGGCGGCACCTTCGACCGGATCGCCACCGCCGGCACCTTCGGCTGGCTCGCCGTCCCCGGCTTCGCCCTCGGCCTGCTGCTCATCTGGCTCGCCGCCGTCCAACTGCGCATCCTGCCCGCCACCGGCTGGACCCCGTTCACCGAGGACCCGGCCGAGAACCTGCGCCACCTGGTGCTGCCCGCCCTCACCCTCGGCCTCACCGAGGCCGCCGTGTTCACCCGCACCCTGCGCGGACAGCTGCTCGACACCCTCGACCAGCCGTACATCGCCGCCGCCCGCAGCCGCGGCATGGGCACCACCCGGCTGCTGCTGCGCCGCGCCCTGCGGCCCTCCAGCCTGCCGCTGGTCACCCTGGTCGGCATCGGCATCGGCACCTCGCTGGGCGGCTCGGTGCTGGTCGAGTCGCTGTTCGCGGTGCCCGGCGTCGGCAGCCTGGCCGCCGGGGCCATCTCCGGCCGGGACTTCCCCGTCGTCCAGGCCGTGGTGGTGGTCAGCGCCGTCGGCGTGGTCGCGGCCACGTTCGCGGTCGACCTGCTGTACCGCACGATCGACCCGAGGATCGCCCATGAGCACCGCTGAGACCCCAGTCGTGACCGTCGAGACGGTCGCGGCGCGCGCCACCCGCCGCCGGCGGCCCCCCGCCGGCGTGCTCGCCGCCGGGGCCTGGCTGGCCGTCGTCGCCCTCGCCGCCCTGCTGCTGCCCCTGCTGCCCGGCTTCGACCCGCTGCACGGCGACTTCGCCCACCCCGCCGCCGCCCCCGGCCCCGGCCACTGGCTGGGCACCGACAGCGCCGGACGGGACGTCCTGCAACGCACCGTCGCCGGCGCCCGCGCCTCCTTCACCGTCGCCGCCCTCACCATCCTGGTCGGCCTGCTCGGCGGCGGAACGCTCGGCCTCGCCGCCGGCTGGTTCCGCGGCCCGCTCGACAAGGCGATCGGCTTCGCGACCGACCTGCTGATGTCCGTGCCCAGCCTGATCCTGGTGATGATCGCGGTCTCGCTGCGCGGCCCCAGCCTCACCGTGATCGGCACGCTGATCGGGCTGTTCACCGTCCCCCACTTCACCCGGGTGGTGCGCGCCGTCGTGCTCTCGCTCAGCGAGCGCGGCTTCGTCCAGGCCGCCCGCATGCTCGGCACCGCCCCGCTGCGCGTCCTGCGCCGCGAGATCGTCCCGCACGTCGCGCCGGCCGCCCTCACCTTCGCCTTCACCGCCACCACCGTCGCCATCGTCGCCGAGGGCTCGCTCAGCTTCCTCGGCTTCGGGCTGCGCCCGCCGGAGCCCTCCTGGGGCGGCATCATCGCCGAGGGGCGCACGGCCCTCGGCAGCGCGCCGTGGATCTCGCTGGCGCCCGCGGCCGTGCTCTGCCTGACCGTCCTCGCCCTCAACTACCTCGGGGAGCACCTGCGTTCGGGTGGTCCCGCCGGC
This sequence comes from Kitasatospora sp. NPDC094016, assembly GCF_040304045.1. Taxonomy (NCBI): domain Bacteria; kingdom Bacillati; phylum Actinomycetota; class Actinomycetes; order Kitasatosporales; family Streptomycetaceae; genus Kitasatospora; species Kitasatospora sp. NPDC094016. Next base: position 226,936 of record NZ_JBEOUK010000002.1, on the reverse strand, counting down.
CCGAAGGGAGCGCGCGGATGACCTCCGCCCCCGACCTCGACGAACCCGTCCTCGACGCCCCCGACCTCGACGCCCCGGTGCCCGACGTCCCGGTGCTCGACGTCCGCTCGCTGGACACCGTCCTGCACACCCCCGACGGCCGCGCCCTGCACGTCCTGCACGGCGTCAGCCTCACCATCGCGGCCGGCGAGTGCCTCGGCGTGGTCGGCGAGTCCGGCTCCGGCAAGTCCGTGCTCGCCCGCGCCGTCCTCGGCGTCGAGTCCCGCACCACCAGGGCCGTCGCCACCGGCGAGATCCGGCTGAACGGCGAGGACCTGCTCGCCGCCTCCCGTACCCGCCGCGCCGAACTGCTCGGCACCGGCATCGCCATGGTCCACCAGGACCCGATGACCTCGCTCAACCCGGTGGTCCGGATCGCCGACCAGGTCACCGAGTCCCTCACCAACCGGCGCCGACTCTCCCGGCGCGAACGGCTGCGCACCGCCACCGAGTTGCTCGCCGCCGTCGACGTCCCCGACCCCGCCCGGCGGGCCCGCGCCCACCCGCACGAGCTCTCCGGCGGCCTGCGCCAGCGCGTCGGCATCGCCGCCGCCCTGGCCGGCGAACCCGCCCTCCTGCTCGCCGACGAACCCACCACCGCCCTCGACGTCACCGTCCAGCGCACCGTCCTCGACCTGCTCGACCACCATCGGCGCAGCCGCGGCCTCGCCACCCTGCTGATCACCCACGACATCGGCCTGCTGTACGGGCGGGCCCGCCGGATCGCCGTCATGTACGGCGGCCGGATCGTGGAGACCGGCCCCACCGAGGCCGTCACCCGCCACCCCCGGCACCCCTACACCGCGGCCCTGCTGCGCTCCGTACCCCGGGTCACCGGCCCGCTGCGCCGCACCCTGCCCGCGATCCCCGGCTCGCCGCCCGACCTCACCCGGCCCACCCCCGGCTGCCCCTTCGCCCCGCGCTGCGAACTGGCGACGGACCTCTGCACCACGACCGCGCCCCCCACCCACACCGCGGCGGACGGCCACACCGCCGCCTGCCACTTCCCGCTCACCGCGCCGCCTGACGCGCCGTCGCCCTCACCCTCCTCCGATTCCTCGCCCTCGCCCGATTCCTCGCCCTCGCCCTCGTCCTCGCCCGACGAACTGGAGCCCGCGGCATGACCACCGCCCCCGAAGCCGCTGCCCCCGAGACCGTCGCCCCCGGCGCCGCCGCTCCCGGAACGGCCGTCCTGGAGGCCACCGGCCTCAGCGTCGTCCACCGCACCCGCTCCGGCCCGCTGCACGCCGTCAGCGGCGTCGACCTGGCCCTCCACCCGCGCCGCACCCTCGCCCTGGTCGGCGAGTCCGGCTCCGGCAAGAGCAGCATCGCCAAGGCCCTGCTGCGGCTGCCCCCGCCCACCACCGGCACCGTCACCCTCGACGGCACCGACCTCGCCACCCTCTCCCCGCGCGCCCTGCGGGCCGTCCGGCCCCGCCTCCAGCTGGTGTTCCAGGACCCGCTCTCCTCCCTCAACCCGCACCGCCGCGTCCGCGACCTGGTCGCCGAACCCCTCGACGCCCACCCCGACCCGGCCCGCGACCGCGAACAGGTCGTCACCGAGCAGCTGGCGGCCGTCGGCCTGCCGCCCGCCCTGTTCGGCGACCGCCGCCCCCACCAGCTCTCCGGCGGGCAGGCCCAACGGGTCGCCATCGCCCGGGCCCTGGCCGCCGGACCGCGCGTCCTGATCGCCGACGAGGCGGTCTCCGCCCTCGACGTCTCGGCCCAGGCCACCGTCCTCAACCTGCTGCGCGGGCTCACCGAGGAACGCGGACTGGCCGGCCTCTTCATCTCCCACGACCTCGGCGTGGTCCGCGCGGTGAGCGACGAGGTGGCCGTGCTCCAACTCGGCCGCATCTGCGAACGCGGCCCCACCGAGGCCGTCCTCGCCGCCCCGGCCCACCCCTACACCGCCGCCCTGCTCGCCGCCGTCCCCGAACCCGGCCGCCCGCTGCGCGACACCGGCCTCCTCCCCACCGACCCGCCCTCCCCCCTCGCCCCGCCCAGCGGCTGCCGCTTCCGCACCCGCTGCCCCCTGGCCGACGCCCGCTGCGCCACCGAGGAACCGCAGCTGCGGGAGGTGGCACCAGGCCGCACGGTGGCCTGCCACCGGCCGCTGGTCGGCACTGCCGCGGGGGTCTGACCAGCCGGGCGCAGCACGGGCCGGCGTCCTGGCGTGACGGATGCGCCTTTCGCTCGCCGTCGAGCAGTCCCAGGGATATGTGAACGGCGGGCGACCGCAGGCCACTTCGACCTGTCGGCCGCCCGCCGCCCGCGTTCGCATTCGCGTTCGCGTTCGCGCCCACGGCGGCGCTACGACGGCGGTGGCGCTACGACAGCGGCAGCGCCCGCCTGAGCGCGCCGAAGGCCGCGTCCAGCAGGGCGCGATGATCGGGGTCGACCGCCGCCGCGCTCTCCCCCGCCAGCATCCGGCTCGCGGAGGTGAGGCAGCCGGTGCGGTAGGCGGCGACGGCGAGCGCGGCGGTCAGCCGGGGCTGCGGGTCCGGCGAGGTCCGCGCGATCACCTCGGCCAGCGCGCCCTCCAGCTCCTCGACGCCCTCGCGGGCCCGCGCCCGCAGCGACGGGGAGTCCACCACGACCTGCCAGAAAGCCGTGAAGCGATCCCGCAGAGCGGCCAACGGGTAGCCCTCGTCGATGAGTTCGAGAATCAGGCGGTGCAGCGCGGCGAGTGGGGACTCGGCGGCCGGGCGGTCGCGCACCGCGCTCGTGAACAGCTCGACGGCCTCCGGGATCCGGTCCAGGAAGAGGTCCTCCTTGCGCGGGAAGTAGTTGAAGACCGTCATGGTCGAGACCTCCGCCGCCTCGGCCACCTCGGCGACGGTGACCTGGTCGAACCCGCGCGCCAGGAACAGGGTGGTGGCCACGCCGGAGATCCGCTGCCGGGTCTGCGCCTTCTTGCGCTGACGCATCGTGAGGTTCCGGGACTGCGGTTCGTCGTCGGCATCTGGGGTCCTGGCTACATCCATGACCGAAATTATACCCACCACAGATTTTTAGTGACTACAGTGAAGTCATGAACACGGACATGCGCACAGACGCAGGCACCGACGCAGACACGGACGCAGGCACGGACTACGACGTGGTGGTGGCGGGCGGCGGCCCGGTCGGGCTGATGCTGGCCTGCGAGCTCCGGCTCGCCGGAACCTCGGTGCTGGTCATCGAACGGCTCACCGAGGTGGACCAGACGGTCAAGGCGGGCGCCATCAACACGCCCAGCGTGGAGGCCTTCTACCGGCGCGGGCTGCTGCCGGCGCTCGAAGATATCCACGCGCAGGCGATGGAGAGGTTCGCCCAGTTCGCCCGGCAGCGCCGCCCGGACGGGCCGTCCACCAACGGCGAAGCGCCCACCAACGGTGCGGTGCCCACGCGGGCGCCGCAGCGGATCGCCGGGCACTTCGCCGGGATCATGCTGAGCCTCGACCGCTTCGACCCCGCCGACGACCCCGACTTCGCCGACCGCGGCCCCGTCGACAAGGCCGCCCTGGTCCCGCAGGCCGCCCTGGAGCACGTGCTCGGCGAGCGCGCGGCCGAGCTGGGCGTCGAGCTGCGCCGGGGCGTGGAGTTGACCGGCTTCGACACCGACGAGCACGGGGTGACCGTGCACACCGACGGCGATGCGCCGATCCGAGCCGGCTGGCTGGTCGGGTGCGACGGCGGCCGCAGCACGGTGCGCCGGCTCGCCGGGTTCGACTTCCCCGGCACGGCCCCGGAGATCACCGGCCACCAGGCGATGGTGGAGATGACCGGCTCAGAGGCCCTGGGCGCCGGCTGGAACCGGACCCCGGTCGGGACGTACGTGCACGGGCCGGTGCCGGGCCGGATCCTCACCGTGGAGTTCGACGGCCCGCCCGCGGACCGCCAGTCGCCGGTCACCGCCGAGGAGTTGCAGGCCAGCCTGCGCAACGTCAGCGGCGTGGACGTGACGATCACCAAGGTGCACAGCGCGACCCGCTTCACGGACAACGCCCGCCAGGCGGGCACCTACCGCGCGGGCCGGGTGCTGCTGGCCGGCGACGCGGCGCACGTGCACTCCCCGTTCGGCGGCCAGGGGCTCAACCTCGGCATCGGCGACGCGATCAACCTCGGCTGGAAGCTCGCCGCCACCGTGCGGGGCTGGGCGCCCAAGGGCCTGCTGGACACCTACACCGCCGAGCGGCACCCGATCGGCGCCTGGGTCCTGGACTGGACGAGGGCGCAGGTCGCGCTGATGAGGCCCGAGCCGGGAAGCGGCGCGCTGCGCAACGTCGTCGCCCAGCTGGCCGACACCGCGGCCGGGACCACCTACTTCGTCAAGCAGCTCTCCGGCGTGTGGCAGCGCTACGACCTGCCCGGCGAACACCCGCTGGTGGGCCGCAGCGCACCGGACCTCGTACTCGCCGACGGCAGCAAACTGGCCGACCACCTGCACGACGGCCGCGCGCTGCTGCTGGACCTCACCGACGACCCCGAACTGCGCGCCCGCGCCGACGGCCACCGCGACCGGTTGCGGATCGTGACTTCCCACTGCCCCGAACAGCCCACGCCGGCCGCCCTGCTGGTCCGCCCGGACGGCTTCGTCGCCTGGGCGGGCGACAGCGGTGAGGCCTTGGACGGGCTCGACGAAGCCCTCGACAGGTGGCTCGGCGCAGCTCAGGGCTGAACTCAGGGCAGAACTCAGGGCTGAGCTCAGCCCTGGCGCAGGACGGCGGCTGCCAGGGCGAGCGCCGGGTCCCACCCCGGGCCGCCTTCAGCAAGCCGGCCTGCGCGGCCGGGGTCTCCACGTCGCCGGCCAACCCGGCGAGGGGCCTACTGGAACATGGAGGACAGTTCGCCTGCCTCAAACACCCTTTGAGGTCAGCAAGTCGAATGCGCCTCGGATGATGGTCTGGCCTTTCAGCGCCACGCCGGCCTTGTCAGGGGCTGTACCGGCGTCCGAGACCATCAGGCTGGTGACCAGAGTGCGGTCGTCGCTCGTGTGCGCCAGGTAGTTCAGCGTGATGACTCCGGGTTCGCTGCCGCCTTTGTACCAGACGGTCGGGAATCGGGATGGGGCCAGATTCAGTCCGTCGTCGTTGAGGGTGAGTGCGTGCTCGATCTCGGGCTGGTCGAACCGCCACAGCGCCGCGTAGGCGTTGCAGATGTCGATCGGTGAGGCGAACCATTCGATCTGGTCGATCTTCCTTGGATGGGGCCAGGTCTCGCGAACATCGGGCAGGGGGAGTCGTTCAAGCTCCCGCAGCGCGGCGGAGCGGTGGTGTTCGGGCAGTGCCAGGTACTCGTCCGCGCGGGCTGGGTACTGGTCGGCCTTGAGTTGGAAGAACGCCTTGGTGGTCAGGCACGGAATGTTCGCTCGGGACTGTTGGTGGCCGAACAGGTCCATTTGGTGCACCACCGCGTCCTGGCCGAGCCGGTGGATGAGGTGGTCGGTTGCGGTGTTGTCACTGAGGGAGATCATGCAGTCGGCGAACTCGGCCATCGTGATGGTGGTGCCGGCCGGGTGGTCCTGCAGTCGGCCCGAGGGCAGGCTCTTGTAGTCATCGCGGATGACCAGCGACTCGTCCCAGGACGCTCGTTGTTCGTCGACGGCCTGTGCGAGCGCGCCCAGCACGTACAGCTTGAACGCCGAACCGATCGGCCGCTGGGTGTCGGCGCGTACGCCGTGCACCAGCTCGCAGCGCCCATCCGGGCCGATCCGCGCTGCGGCGAACGACACACGGGCTCCCAAGTCGGCCAGCATGTCGTCGACTTGAGTCCACGACGAGAGCGGCGCCTCGTCGGGAGTCAGGCTCACATCATTCACCAGACCCGAGGGGGCCACGCGCACCCGCAGAAGGTAGTCGCCGTCACGGCCGCTGACCGCCGCCTGCACGTGATCCCGACCCGACTCGACAATCCTGTGCAGGGTGATGGGGCCCAGCTGGTGCAGCACCGCGTTGAAGGCGTTCGGACCGCCGCTGGCAGCCAGGAGCGGCGCAGCTATGTGGCCGTGGATCTCGGTGTCCGTCATCGGCGCCCGCGCCGAGGCGTCCACAAGCCAGTGCACCTGGGCCTGGGCGGTCGACGGTGGCGTGTCCGCGCCGGGTGTTTCGGTCATTCGTCCCCTCCGCGGGGTAGGGGCCGAGGGAGGCGGTCCCGCTCTCGGCGATTGAGTCAACTCTGCTGCTGCGAGGCACACTTGTTCACGCGAGAATGCTACCTTTCCAGTGGGGGATCTCTGGCGGCTACGACTACGGACAAGAAGTGGCCGCATTCGAACGGCGCCGGACTCTGGACGGCGGAACACCCGGCCGCCCCGACGCGGGGCCTCGGGGCCGTCCCACCGGCACCCGACGGTGCGCGTGCGACGGGCGAGCGAGGTCCGGGCTCGATCCTCGACGGTTCGCCAGCATCCTCGGCGTCGGCTGCCTACCGGACGCTCCGGGCACGGGAGCTCGTCACGGGGGCGGGTCGCGAGGAGACGGCCGAGGGCCCGTGGTCCCGAGCGATCACTGCGCCCCTGCCGCGGTGACGCGCGGGTCGGCCACCCGGTGGTAGATCGCCCGGATACCGTCGACCCACCGCTCGGCGCCGTAGACGCTGGTGGCGCGGTCCAGGCAGGCCTGTCGGCGCTCTGCCGCACCCGAGGTCAGTACGTCGACCAGCGCTTTCGCGAGCGAGGCCGGATTGCGCGGCGGCACCAGTACCCCGACGCGCGGGTCGGCGACACTCCAGCGCAGGCCGCCGACGCGGGTCGCGACCACCGGTGTGCCGCAGGCCATCGACTCCACGGCGACCAGGCCGAAGGGCTCGTAGTGGGAGGGCACGGCCGTGACGTTCGCGGCACTGTAGTAGCGGGCCGTGGCCTGGTGGGGAACAGGTCCGCGCAGGTCCACGCTCCCCGTCAGCCCGTGCCGCTCGACCAGCGCCGCCAGCGGACCGCGCCCGGTGCGCCGCTCCGGCGCCTCGCCGCCCACGACGACGAGAACCGCGCCGGGGAGCGCCCGGCGCACGAGGGCGAAGGCGGGGACGAGGTCCTCCCAGCCCTTGCGCTGTTCGAGCCGCCCGACGAACAGGACCACCGGGACGTCGGCCGGCAGGCCCAGTTCGGCGCGGGCGAGGGCCCGGTCGCGCGGGGTCAGGACCGCAGTGTCCACCCCGGGAGGCACCACGTGCAGTGTGTGCCGCGGCGTTCCCAACAGCTGCTGAAGGTCGGTGAGTTCGCCGGGACTGCTGGCCACGACAGCGGCAGCGCGCAGGCCGATGCGGCGTTCGATCCGGTGCCTGGCCGCGAAGTGCTCCCCGGCCTCGTCCGCCGCGTCCCGCCCGAGTGCCGCCCGGCGCACGGCCCCCAGGGAGTGGTGGGTGTGCACCAGCGGTACCTGGTGGCGGTCGCCCAGCCGCAGGGCGGCGACCGCGGAGTACCAGTAGTGACTGTGCACCACGTCGTATCCGCCCGCCTCCTTGTGGAGTCCGACGACACCCTCGCAGAACTCGTCGAGGACTTCGCCGAACCGCTCGCGCGGCAGCGGCCCGATCGGTCCGGCCGGTACCCGGACGGTCCGCGCGCCGGGGGCGATCGGCTCCCGCCGGGCCAGCCGCCCGTCCGCCCAGCGGGTGACGACGTCGACCGTGCAGCCGGAGCCGGCCAGCCGTCTCGCCAGTTCCCTGACATAGACGTTCTGACCGCCGCAGAACTCGCCTCCCGGAGTGGCCAACGGGTCGGCGTGGTCGGAGATGTGCAGGACGCGCATGGTGCTACCTCGCCGGTACGGAGCGGGTCGGGCTCGTCGGGTGTGGCCGGGGCGGCGGATGAGTGGGGAGACTACGATGTCAACCGTCGCCTGCGGAAAGCCTTTCAGGATCCGCGGAATCCGGCTACAGGCCAAATCCGACAAGTTGTCAGCAGGCCGCCAGGAACCGCAACGCAGCCGGGCCGGCTCCAACCGGCTCTCGTGGATGACAGGACCACCCGTCGTCGCCGATGCGTACCGGCCGGATCAACACCGCAGGCTCTGTACGCGCTCCGGGCACACGAGTTGGACTCTGAACGGCCTTGCCGAGGGGGAGGGTTACCGTCCGGGGCCATTGCCCGCAGAATCGTGGAGCGGCCCGCTCACTGTCCATTCTGTACAGGTACCGTCCATTTCGACGTGGAACCTACACGGCGCTCGCCGATGCCGTACTGGGCGGCCTGGAGCCGGTAGGCCTCGGAGTAGGTGGAGGGCTTGGCCATCAGCTCGTCGTGGGTGCCCTCTTCGATCAGGCGGCCGTGGTCGAGGACGTAGATGCGGTCCGCCTGCGCGGTGGCCGCGAGGCGGTGGGTGATCAGGACGATGCTGACGCCGAGTTCGGTCAGGGCGCGGATCTTCTCGAAGGCCTCGATCTCGGCTTTGGCGTCCATGGCGCTGGTCGGCTCGTCGACGACGATCAGGTGCGGGAGGCGGCCGTCCGGTGCGGGCGTGGTCATGCGGTGGCGCAGCCTGGCGAGGGCGACGCGTTGCCACTGGCCGCCGGAGATGCCGACGCCGCCTTCGAAGCCCTTGGCGAGGAGGGTGTCCCAGCCTTTGTCGAGTTCGGCGAGGACGGGGTGGAGGTCGGCGTAGTCGGCGGCGGCTTCCAGTTGCTGCTGGGTGGCGGGGGCGTCGGGTCGCCCGAGGAGGAGGTTGGCGCGCAGGGTGAAGGACCAGCGTTGGAAGTTCTGGGCCAACAAGGCGATGCCGGCGAACAGTTGGGCGCGGTCGGCGGTGGCGGTGTCGGTGCTGTCCCACAGGATGCGGCCCTGGTGGGGCTGGTAGACGCCGCACAGCAGGTGGGCATGGCACTCCTGCCGTAGGGGTACGGGCCGTGGAACTCACGGGGTCGAGGGCGCTGTTCGAGCTGGAATGCCCAGTGTCGGCGCCATGCCCGCACGTTGGGGCGGGCTCGTGCCGGATCACCCGAGTGGGTGACGGCGGACGGCGGGCGGCCGCTGCCCTCACCAACGCGGTGCGCCCGGTCCGGCCGGTCCTTTCGGTGCGCCGGCGGTCGGCCGCCGGTGGGCCCGGTGTGGGCTTCGGCGCCGGGGCCGAGGGGCCCGGCGGTGCGTGTCAGGCGGTCGAGACGATCGCCCGGATGACGGACGTGATCGCCGGGGTCGGGCGGCCGGGGAGTCGCGCTGCGAGAACGCGGCGGATCTCGGGAGGTGCGCCTTCGACGTGCAGCAGACTCACCCCGGGCGGCAGCACCGGGGAGAGCCGGGAGGGCGCCGTCGTCACCCCGAAGCCGCCGGCGACCAGTTGAAGCTTCGTCAGCCAGTCGCGCGCGCGGTGGACGATGTGCGGCCGTGCGGGCAGGCCGGGCCAGACGCCGAGCAGCGGCTCGGAGTTCGACGCCGGGGCGGCGATCCACGGGGCGTCGACCAGTTCGTCGACGTGCACCGCGGTGCGGCCGGCGAACGCTCCGGTCGAAGGCGCCGCAACGACCAGTTCGGTGTCCATGACGGTCTCGACGTGCAGGCGCGGCGACTCGCCGTCCAGGGGCCGGTGGGGCGGGCGGGACGTCAGTACGGCGAGGTCGATCGAGCCCGCGCGCAGTGCCCGGACCAGGGTGGGGGTGGCGCCCTCGGTCGTCGTGACCGTGATCTGCGGGTCGGTCGCCGCGAGGCGGGCGAGGGTGGGAGGCAGGATGGCCGCGCCCGCACTCAGGAACAGTCCCAGCCGCACCGGTTCGGTCCGCGGGGCGGTGCCGGTGAGGTCGTGCTCGGCCGCCGTCAGGCAGTCCAGGATCGTGCGGGCGTGGCGCAGCAGGGTCAGGCCCGCGGGGGTGAGCCGCACCCCGTCGGGGCGGCGTTCGAACAGGGTGGTGCCCGCGCTCCGTTCGAGGGAGGCGGCCTGGCGTGAGACCGCCGACTGGGTGTAGCCGAGCCGGGCGGCTGCCGCGGTGAAGCTGCCGGACGCGGCGATCTGCTGCAGGACCCGCAGGCCCGTGCTGGAGATGTCCATGCGGCATACGCATACCACAGATGCTTGATCATCGCTTCCGGCATGCTCTCCGGGCTCCTAGTGTCGAACTTGACGAACACGGATGAACGCGAATGAACACGGACGAACACGGAGGTCATCACGTGCGAGCAGCAGTCCTGACGCAGTTCGGCGCCCCGCTCACGGTGCGGGAGGTGCCCGACCCCGAGGCCGGCGGCGGCGAGGTGGTGGTCGAGGTGCTCGCCACCTGTGTGGCCCCGTACGCGGCCGAGGTCTTCGGCGGCCGGCGGAACTACCCCCTGGTGCCTCCCGTGGTGCCCGGGATCGGCGGGGTGGGACGGGTCGTCCACGTGGGCCCGGACGCCACCCGGCTGCGCCCCGGCGACCTGGTGTGGTGCGACTCCACGGTGCGCTCGCGGGACGACGCCCTGACGCCCGACATCACGCTCCAGGGCTGGAGCTCCCGCGGCGAGGGCGGCGCGCGGCTCGCCCGGCACCTGCACGACGGGTCGTTCGCCGAGCTCATGCGGGTCCCGACGGAGAACGTCTTCCCGCTGCCCGCGGCGGCGGGGGGCGACCCGGCCCGCTGGGCCGCGCTCGGCGTGCACCTCATCCCTTACGGCGGGCTGCTGGCCGGCGGGCTCGCAGCCGGTGAAACGCTGCTCGTCAGCGGGGCCACCGGCAACCTCGGCAGCAGTGCGGTCGCGGTCGCACTCGCCATGGGGGCGGGCCGCGTGGTCGCCCCCGGCCGCAACCGGGCCGCGCTCGACCTCCTCGCCGACCGGTTCGGTCCGTGGGTGCGCCCGGTCCCGCTGACCGGGGACGAGGCCGGCGACCGCGCGGCGATGTCCGCGGCGGGCGACGGCCCGATCGACATGGTGATCGACCTGCTGCCGCCGAGCGCACCCAGCTCGGTGGCGCGCACGGCAGCCATGACCGTGCGCGAGTACGGCCGCGTCGTTCTCATGGGTGGCGTCGGCATGCTCGGTGGCCACGACCTCGCGCTCCCGTACCCGTGGATCATGCGCAACTCGGTCACCGTGCGCGGCCAGTGGATGTACCCGCGTACGGCGAACGTCGGCATCATCCGGCTCCTCGCCTCGGGCACCCTCGACCTCGCCCCCGAACGGGTCCGGTCCTTCGGCCTCGGTGCCGTCAACGACGCCGTCGCGTACGCCGCCTCACACGGTGGCCCGTTCGACCGCACGGTCCTCACCCCACCGGCTCGCTGACCAGGGCCGACTGATCTCCGCAACCCGGCGCCACGGCCCACCCGCCCACCGCCCACCGCCCGTCAGGAGAGCCGGGCCGGCGCGTTCAGGCGGCTACTGGGCCAGCACCACGGTCCCGCCGACGAGCAGGACCATGGGGCCGAGGCCGAGGTGGAACTTCAGGTGGCCGGCGACGAGTTCGAGCGTGACGATGATGAGCACCGGCCCGAGATCGGACCAGTGCGGGCGGAATCTGTCTTTCCCCCGGAAGATCCGTTCTTTCACACTGCGCACACTACGCCGCCCTCGGCCCGGCGGGCCCGGCCTCACAGGGGGATGGGTCGACGGCCGTGCGGCTCCCGTCAGGGCAGGTCGAATACCGACGAGTCGGCTGGTACCCCTGCTGCCCGACGACGGTGAGCGGCGCGGCGTAGGCGCTGTGGTGGGGTCATGCCGGCCAGATTCCGGAGGAACCGCGGCGGTGGGAGTCCACCAGGTGGGTGTCGATGATGCCGATGGCTTCCATGAGGGCGTGCATGGTGGTCGGGCCGACGAACGCGAACCCCTGTGCGCGCAGTGCTTTGGACAGGGCCTGCGATTGGGGGGAGGTGGTGGGGATCTCGGCGAACGTGCGCGGTCTGGGGGTGTCGAGTGGCTTGAACCCCCACACGAAGTCGGTCAGGCCGCCGTGTTCGCGCAGCCGGACGGTCGCCCGGGCGTTGGCCACGGCCGCGAGGATCTTCGCGCGGTTGCGGACGATCCCGGCGTCGGCCATGAGGCGTTCGACGTCGGTGTCGCCGTAGCCGGCGACCCGGTCGGGGTCGAAGTCGTCGAACGCGGCGCGGAACGCCGGGCGCTTGCGCAGGATCGTCGCCCACGACAGCCCGGCCTGGAAGGCTTCCAGGCTGATGCGTTCGTACAGCCCTCGCTCGTCGCGTACGGGCATGCCCCACTCGGTGTCGTAGTACTGGCCGAGCAGCGGATCGGTGCCGGCCCACGCGGGGCGGGCGAGCCCGTCCTCGCCTATCACCACCCCGGGGTCGACGGAGCGTTCGGGGGCGGAGGCGGGGGCGGTGTCACCGGCCATCGGGAGGGTTCCTCGCTGTTCTTCAAAGGGGCGTGGGTTGCCGGGCGTTCGCGGTCGGGCCGCCCGGCCGGGGCGGCACCTCCGACAGGTCGGACAGCGCCGTCATCGTGATGTGCCGGGGTCGGTGACCGTGAGGCCGCCGTCGTCGGTGACGGTCCAGGTGGCGCCGTTCGTACCGGCTCCGGTCAGGCCGCGCAGCTGCCGGGCGCCGACCAGGGCCAGCGTGGCGGGGCGGCCGATGGCGGCGGTCGCCAGGGTGCGGTCGGGCCGCCAGGACGTGGACCACAGCAGCCGCCGGGCCACTTGGGCCCAGCCGACCTCCGGGCCGGTCATCACCCACACGTCGGCCGGCGCGTCGGCGAAGTGGCGGGCCTGGCACAGCCAGGAGGCTGCGGTCTCCGGCCAGGTGGTCGTGGCGGCCACGACGCCGCCGACGGCCTGCCAGGCCCGGGTGATCGCGTCGGCGCCTGCCAGCGCGGCCGGGGTCCGGCCGGAGCCGACGGCGATGCTCCGGGCGCCGCGCGCCTCGGCCAACGCGACCAGCACGGTGACTTCGGTGTCGGTGACTGCCAGGTCGGGGCCCGGCGGTGAGGGGTCGGTCAGCAGGGGGCTGGTCAGGGGGTCCATGGGGTGCCTTCCTCGTCAACGTTCTTCCACTGCCGGCAAGGGGCCCGGACGGCACACCCCGCCCAGCCGGTATCCGACCGCCGCGACACCGGCCCCGGCGGCGGGCACCGTCTGGCCGCGTCGGCGGCGGCACGGGCCGGTGAATGGTGGATGGTGAAGGCGGACAGGCCGCCGGGGACGCTAGGCGGCGTCGTGGAAGACCAGGGCCAGGGTGTGCCGGTGCCCCGAGCGGACCGCCGAGACGCCGTGCCGGACCGGGGCGGCGGACCAGCCGCGCGCGGAGCGCACGGGTCGGTCGCGGGTGGTGAACACGTAGCCGTGGCCCTGCGGGAGCAGGGTGGCGGTGCCGCGGGACTGGGCGCGGGGGCGCTGCTCGACCAGCAGGAACTCCCCACCGGTGTGGTCGGTGCCGGGCCGGTCCAGGTTGATCACGACCTGCAGCGGGAACACCAGGTCGCCGTACAGGTCACGGTGCAGCGCGTTCCAGTCCCCGGCGCCGTAGCGCAGCAGGATCGCGGTGGACTTGGACTGCCCGGCCGCGTGGCACATCCGCAGCCACTCGTCCAGGGTGTCCGGCCACGGCGCGGTGCGGCCGAGCCGTTCCCACCAGGTGCGGGCGATGGGCAGCAGCCGCGGGTACAGGGCCTGCTTGAGCCGCTCGACCGGCTCGGGGTAGGGGGCGTGGAAGTACTTGTACTCGCCGGACCCGAACCGGTGGCGGGCCATGTCGACGGTGGAGCGGAACAGCTCGGGCCGCCCGTACAGGTCCCGGAGCCGGCCGGCCTCGTCCGGGGTGAGCAGCTGCGGCAGCAGCGCGCCTCCGAACGCGTCGAGTTCGGCGGCCACCGCGTCCCAGTCCGCGGTCTCGGCCCGGCCGCCCCACGGCCCGCCCGCGGTGGCGCCGTCCGCGCCGGGAGCCGTTTTCCCCCTCTTCGCGGTGGTGACGGTGGTGACGGTGGCGACAGTGGTGGCGGTCATGCCGAGGCCTCCAGTTCCAGCAGTGCGGTCTTGGCCTCCAGGCCGCCGATGTAGCCGCCGAGGGTGCCGTCGGTGCGCAGCACCCGGTGGCAGGGGACGACCACCGGCAGCGGGTTGGTCGCGCAGGCCGTGCCGACGGCCCGCACCGCCTTGGGGCTGCCGACCAGTTCCGCGACCTGGCGGTAGCTGCGGGTCTGGCCGTAGCCGATCTCCGGCAGGTGCTGCTGGACCAGTTGCCGGAAGCCCTTGGACAGGGACAGGTCCAGCGGCAGGTCGAACGCGCGACGGCGGTGGTCGAAGTACTCGTCGATCTCCCGGGCAGCGGTGTCCAGCCGGCCGGGGGCGCGCAGGATGCGCGGGCTGACCTTGTCGGCCAGGGTCTGAAGGACTCGGTCGTGGTCCTCGACCGCGTAGGCGACACGGACCAGGCCCAGGTCGGTGGCGGCCAGCAGCAGAGGGCCGACCGGGGAGTCGACGACGGTGTAGGCGATGTCGACCAGGGCGGCGGCCTGGGCCTCGGCCTCCAGTCGGCGGTGCAGTCGGGCCAGGGTCCCGGCGTCGACGGGAGCCGACAGCACGTTCAGGACGTCATCGTGGGATCGGGTGCCGCTCATGTAGCTGCTCCTCTCGAGGTCGCGCCCGGATAGTGTTTTCGTAGATTCTTCAGACCGTCCGCCGCCGCCCGGCGCGCCGCCGCGGTGTTCCCACCCAGGACCGCCGCGATCTCGTCGTACGACATCCCGGCCAGATAGCGGAACGTGACCGCCTGCCGCTGCTTGCCCGGAAGACGCCCCACCATCTCCCACAGCTCGCCGTCGTCAGCGCCCGGAACGCCCGACGAACTGGGCGCCTCCGGCAACTCCTCGACCGGCAGCGGCCGGCGTCCGGCGGCGCGCAGCACGTCGATCGCCTTGCGCCGCGCGATCGTCACCAGCCACGCCTCCACGTTCGCCGCCTCCGGCAGCCCTGGCCAGGCCCGCATCGCCGCCAGGAACGTCTCCGACCAGGCGTCGTCCGCGTCGTGTGTCCCCAGCAGCGCCCGGCACACCCGCAGCACGGTCGCGCCGTGCTGCTCGACCGCCTTCTCGAACGGTTCCCTCATCCTCGCCCTGCCGTAGACCTTGAATCCGAACCGGTGTGTTCGAGCTCCCGAAACAGCAGGCCGGTCGCGGCCGGCACTGCCGTCCTCCACGTCCGGCGGCCTCCGCCCGGTCTTCGGGTCGTCGCCGTGCCCGGCCGCCTTCTGCACCTGCTGTCTCACCTGGAAGACGGTGCGGGTGCCGAGAACGTGAGATCCGGATTTCACCCGCCGACTCCGTGGATCCCGGCCTGCCGGCCTGCTGCCGCCGAGGACGAGCGCACGGGCGGACTCGGACGTACGGCCCGGGCGGAGCCCGCACCTCCCGGCGGGACCGGCACGCGCCGGGACGGCCTGGACGGCGGGCGGTCAGCGGTGGCTGACGATGACGGAGATGCCCCAGCCGATCGCCGCGAGCACCACCGCGAAGATCAGTCCCGCCAGGGTGGCGCCGACCGGCCCGGCGGCGGGCCGGACCGCAGCCGGCTCGCCGATCGAGCCGGTCGAGCCGGTCGAGCCGGTCGAGCCGGGCGGGTTGAGCAGGCGCAGGCCGAGGGCGAACAGCGCGGGCAGGCCGGCGCCGGTGAGCAGGCCCACCACGACGATCCTCCACACCGCGTCCAGGTTGATCCAGGCGTTCACGGGCTCACCTCGTCCGTGGCCTTGACGGGCTCCGGGGCCACCGAACCGGTCCACGCCGCGTTGACGTTCTCCGGCGTCACGGCCGGATGGCGGGAGGCGGCGAAGAAGGCGACCGACGCCGCCACCAGCACGCCGACGATCACCACCACGCCGGCCGTCCCGCCGATCCCGTTCGCGGCCCGGTAGGCCAGCGCGCCGACCAGGGCGGAAGCCGGCAGGGTGAGCAGCCAGGCCGTCACCATCCGGCGGGCGAGCTGCCAGCGCACCACGGCGCCGCTCCTGCCGATCCCCGAGCCCAGGATCGACCCGGTGGCCACGTGCGTGGTGGAGAGCGAGTAGCCGAAGTCGGTGGAGCAGAGGATCACGGCGGCCGAGGCCGACTCGGCGGCCATCCCCTGCGGCGGTTCGATCTCCACCAGCCCCTTGCCCAGGGCCCGGATCACCCGCCAGCCGCCGATGTAGGTGCCCAGGGCGATCGCCAGCGCGCAGGAGAGGACCACCCAGGCCGGCGCCTTCGCCCCGGTGGGCAGGGTGCCGTTGGCGATCAGGGCGAGGGTGATGGCGCCCATGGTCTTCTGCGCGTCGTTGGTGCCGTGGGCGAGCGAGACCATGGAGGCCGAGCCGATCTGGCCGATCCGGAAGCCGCGCCCGCGCGGGCCTTCGGGCACGTCGCGGGTGAGGCGGTAGACCAGGAGGGTGCCGACCGCGGCCACCCCACCGGCGATGAACGGCGACAGCGCCGCGGGCACGACCACCTTGGAGACCAGCCCCTGCCACTTGACGGCCGAGGCCCCGGCGGCCGCCACCGTCGCCCCGACCACCCCGCCGATCAGCGCGTGCGAGGAACTGGAGGGGATCCCGAGGAACCAGGTGGCCAGGTTCCACAGGATGCTGCCGACCAGACCGGCGCAGACGACCGTCAGGGTGACCTCTCCCGTGGCGACCAGGCCGTTGGCGATGGTCGCCGCCACGGCGGTCGACAGGAACGCGCCCACCAGGTTCAGCACCGCCGACACCGCGACCGCGACGCGCGGGGGCAGGGCGCCGGTGACGATCGAGGTCGCCATCGCGTTGCCGGTGTCGTGGAAGCCGTTGGTGAAGTCGAAGCCCAGCGCCGTGGCGACCATCAGCGCCAGGACCGCGTCGTTGCCGGTCACGGACCCGAACCTAGCCCGCGCACCGGCCGAGGCGGCGGCCGACCCGCCCTGGCCCGGGGCCGCGCACCCGTTCGTCCGGCCGTTCGTCCGGTTGCGGGGCCCTCGGTGCCGGTGCTCGTGTCACGTGAGACCGGCCGGCGGATCAGACCCCGCGGTGGGGGGCGACTCCCGCGGATTGCTCACGATCGAACACGCGCCCTGGCGCCGAACCGTTCCTGTACAGGGCCTCGGCCTCGGCCTGGGCCGCCGGGGAGAGCGGGAGGTGGTCCTTGCCGCGCGGGCAGGGTGGGGCCTCGACACGGGGCGGGCGGACCGGGCGTTGCAACACGATGGCCCTGTCGCGGTCGACCAGCCTCAGCCCAGCACCCGGCGGCGCCAGTGCGTAGCAGGCGATGACCGCTCCGCTCGCGGCGGTGATCGACAGGAACGATTCCCCGAGGCGTCGCTGGACGTGCACTTCCGCGCCGGTCAGATCGGCCGAGACCGCGTAGAAGTTCCCGCGATAGGGCACCAGGCCCTGCGGCATGACCGTGCGGTCGACGCAGCTCTGGAGCGGGTACGGGGTGCCCGGCAGGTCCAGCAGCGCCGTCGCCGGAGCCGACTGGTCCGGGTCGCCGACCGTGCGGCCGCGGTCGTCCAGGGCGGACGCGTACCGGTCGAGGATCTCCTGGGCACTCCAGAGGGAGCGACCGTCCGGAACGGTGAGCCACCAGTTCTGGACGGTGGCGCGATGGGCCGCGTCCATGGCACTGACCCGGTCGGACCGGCAGACCTTGACCGTCACGCCGTAGTACTTGGCCACCCGTGCGAAGGCCGGCGTCACCCGACCGGTGTCCACGCACCACACGGTCGGCGACCGGCGGAACCGCCAGCATCCGGTGGTACCGCCCAGCCGCCGCAGCACCTGGTCGATCCCCTCGACGAGCTGCGGGAGTTCTCCGCCTTCGACGATCACGGCGCGCCAACGATCCGGCCGGGTGACCGAGCCCAGTAGCAGCCGGGCCGGGCTCCTGCCGTCCCAATCCGCCGGTGGCCCGGGAAGCTCCAGCCACTCGAACCGGACCTTCTCGTCCGCCGGACGCGGGGCGACGGCGCCGGCACCGAACCCGGCTGAGCCGCAGAGCTCGCAGGCCGGCCGGACCCGGTGCTTGCGCAGGGCCCGGGTGAAGGTCGAGTATCCACCCGGATAGCCCAACGCCGAGACCTCGTCGAACAGCGTGGATGCCGGCAGGTGCGGATCGTCCGCGAGTCGCTGGCGGCAGTACGGGAGGAAAGCGGAGAGCTGGTCCTGGGCCGAGCTGCGGATCCCCACGGTCCGCTCCCCGCGGAGGTAGAGCCTTACCGTCTTGCGGTCGTGCCCCAGGTGCCGGGCGATGGCCGAGATGGACCACCCCTGCAGGTGCAGGTCCCGCACATTCTCGTATTCCTCCTTGGTGAGCATCCACTGCTCCTCACAACCTGGACTTCACCAGCAGACGGGGCTCCGAATTCGAGCGGTCCCCGTACGGCCGCAAATGCTACACGACCACTCCGGACGAATAGGGGGAGGATCGAGCGCCGGGCGTGCGCCCTGGGGAATTTCAGAGAGCGCCGCCATCGAGATGAATTACGTCACGGCCCGTATCCCCGGGGAGGTTTGACGAGCCGCGCCGGAAACTCATATGGGACGACGCCCATATTCCACGGTAATCGGCCGGCGGGCAGCGGCTCACAGGATCGACCATTCGCCACCCGGGAGGCAGGTGGAAATCAGGATTCACCGGAAATCCATTTTCCGGCACCGAAAGTAAAGGGCCGGTCATGTGAGTCCGCAGGTAGCGGCGGCACCAAGGGCGCGGGCCAGGCCGTCACGAACGCGGCACGGCTCCGGTCGAACATCGAGAACCGGGTCCACTCCGGCCACGACACCGCCTTCACCACCGGTGCCGGCACACCTCCCACTGGCCCTTCACCCGCCCGCTCGACCGCCTGGACATCCCCCGAGGGCCCGTCTGCACCGGCACGGGAATTTGCGACAGCCCGGGCGGGCCCCGGAGCGCGGCCGGGCCCGAACCAGTCCGGGTATTTTCGGAGAGCGCCGGAATGCTGAATATGGAACGACGCCCGGATGCCGGATACGCGTCCCGGCAGCCATTTCGTTGATGGGGCATGAGTTCAATGTGCCAACCAATGACTCTGCCGCACCGCCCGCCGAAGGAGCCGGCGACCAGGCTCGGCGAGTGGTTCTTCGTCCCGGATCGGCGGAACCCTGCGGGTGACGTACGGATCGGCTACTTGTCATGCAACGGCGAACGGGTCGTCCTGCACCACTGCTCCAGCTACCTGGCCGACTTCCTGCGGACGCTCCGTCAGCTCGAGGAGGACTTCGGCCGACGCTGTGGCGCGGAGCCGGTCCCGACCGGCGCATGACGACCGAGATGCGCGCCGAACGGGCAACCGTCGCCCGGCGGAGACGGCAAGGACATGGAGGGCGCCGTGTATGACCCGAGAGCCGCTTTCCTCCCCCCGCACGGTGGTGCCACCCAGTTCGAACCAGAGGACTTGCCCACGTACCCGACCATCGAAGCCTTGGGCACCTGGGACCCGGGGAGTCCCTTCGTCCCGCACCCCCGCGCTCCCGTCAGCGATCCAGGCCTGTCCGGCGCCGGCCCCGGACGCCCGATCTCCCGACACCGACGGCGCACGCCCCCCGCCGAGGCCACCTGGTCACAGGTCCTCGGCTCGCTGTTCCTGGTACTCAGCACCATGACCGTCATCGCGGTGTGCGTGCTGGGCTGGTTACTCGCCTACGACCCACTGCGCAACCTGGCGCTCGACCGAGCGCCGGGCGGACTTCCTCACCTGTGGCCGCTGGTCATCTACGGGCCGTGGCTGGTGGGCTGCCTGTCGGTACTGCACGCCGCACTGGACGGACGTCGGCCCGTGCACTCGTGGGTCGTGGTGGTCGCCTTCTCCGCCACGGCGGCCGGTCTGTGCGTGGCCGACGCCTCACCGACCGTCCCCGATGTGATCGTCGCAGGCCTGCCACCGATCACCGGGGTGGTTTCGCTGCACCAGTTGGTGCGTCAACTCCTCTCCGGAAAGCGACCGCAACGCCCCACCTCCCACAAGGCGGGCCCTTCGAGGCGGGTGCGGCGATGACCGCCGTCCCATGCGGACGAGGTGTGGCACGGCTCGTCAGGAGGCCGCCCAGGTGGCGGGAGTGACCGGGCGGACGCGGCGGCGTTCGCCCTGACCGCCGGGCGCCGAAACGCCCGACGCCGGCCTCCGCGGGTGTTCGCGGAGGCCGGCGTCGGGGGTGCTGCCCGCCTGGCCGTCAGGTCAGCGGGATCAGCTTCCAGGACTGGTTCGCGCCGCCGTTGCAGTCCCAGATGCCCATCTGGGTGCCGTTGGTGCCGTTCCAGCCGGGTTCCTCCAGGCAGCGCCCGGAGGGGGCGTCGGTGGCCGCCAGGCTGGTGATCCGGCCGCTGGCCGGGTCGTAGCGCCACTGCTGGGCCGCGGCGGTCGGCTTGTCCGTGTCACCCGACACGCATGGGGCGAGCACCACCTTGGTGCCGTTGCCGGTCGCGTTCTGGGCCAGCGTCACGCAGACGCCGCCCGTCTGGAGGGTGCCGTCGAAGGCGAAGGTGAAGCGCTGGTTGGTACCGCCCCAGCAGCTCCAGACGTCGACGATGTTGCCGGCCGCCGGGCCGCCGTAGGCGTCCAGGCAGGGGCCGGGCGACCAGGCGTTCTGCACCGCGACGGAGCCGTTGGCGTAGCCCATGACCGCGGCGTCCTGGAAACCGGTGACCTGGTTGGTCCCGGCGGTGCCGTTGGTCGTGGCGCCCTTCCAGATCGCGAACCGGCCGCTGCCGTCGACGGTCCACAGGTCCGGCAGGCCGTCCCCGTCGAGGTCGCCGGAGGAGCCGATCCTCGGGTAGTTGGCCGCGGTGGTGCCCCTGCCGTCCAGGATCACCGCGCCGCCGGCCGGGCCGGCCAGCGCGCCGTAGTCGGGTGTGGCGCCGCCGGTGACGGCGTACGAGCGGATCTGGCCGGTGGCCTGGTTGCGGGCCCACAGGGTGGCCTGCGCGGTGCCGGCCGCCGGGCCGGGGTTGATCAGGTCGTAGCCGTTCCACACGTTGTCGGCGGACAGCTTGCGGGCGTTCTGGAGGGTGCCCGCCGCGGTGGGGCTGTACAGCCAGAGCGCGCCGTTCTCGACGCTCAGCAGCACGGTCTGGGAGATCGTGTACTTCGTGACGGTCTGCCCGGGGTTCTGCGGGTCCGGCAGGGTGACCGGCTTGGTGACCTCACCGGTCGGTGTGCCCAGCGCCAGGACCTGGCTCGCCTGCGCCCAGTCGCCCGGGTAGTTCAGCGTGCCGCAGTCGGACGCGAGCACGTTGTCGGTGCCGTAGCAGGCGGTGGGCTTGGCGAGGTCGGTCGGGATGCCGTCGAAGTGGCCGTTGCCGTCGTTCTTCACCTTGTACAGGTGCTTGGCCAGCTCGCCGCCGCCGGTGGTGTTGTGCGCCAGGACGTCGTCGACGAAGCTGCCGCGCTGGAGGCTGCCGCGGTGCGTCACTTGGTAGTTGGACCAGTTGGTGCCCCGGAAGGCCGGGTCCTGGGCGCCGGGCGCGGCCGCGGCCGGGGCGGCCGGGACGTTGCCGGGATCGGTGTTGGCCTCCATCACCCGCAGGTTGCCGTTGGCGTCCGGGGTGAGCACGTCGGGGCGGCGGCTGCCGGTGACGTTGCCGAACACCGGGGTGGCGTTCTTGTTCCAGGGCGCGTAGAAGGTGTACGAGCCGACCTGGCTGTAGTTGCCGGCGTTGTCCTGGGCCTGGAACCAGACGGTGTTGGTGCCCCAGGTCCCCGGGCTGTAGCGGAAGGTGCCGTTGCCGCCGGCGACGACGCCCTCTCCGTTGCCGCTGCCGCCCCCGCAGCCCCAGCCGGTCTGGTTGGCGTGGGTGGGGACGGTGGTCCAGCGGATGCACGCCACACCGGAGGAGTTGCCGCCGGCGGGGGCCGGGTCGGTGCCGGTCAGGGTGAAGGTACCCGGGTTGCCGGGGTCGCTCGCGAAGAACTTCGGGCTCGGGTTCGGTGTGCCGGACGGCGGGAAGTCGGCCGAGCCCAGCGAGACGGTCGGCGGGGTCTTGTCGACCCGGAAGTAGCACCAGTTGGTGTCGGGCGAGGTCAGGCCGCCGTCGGTGGAGTTGGCCAGCCAGCCGTACTGGTGGCCGTCGGTCAGCGAGCCGACCGGGACGCTCAGGGTGTTCCAGGCGCCCGCCCACGCGGAGCCCTGCACCAGCTGCCAGCCCTTGTCGTTGTCGTCCCACACGTGGAAGTTCGACTGGAGGTTCTGCCCGGACGGCGACCAGCTGTTCGCCGACAGGGTGATGTTCTGGTTGGCGCCGATCCAGCCCGGGTTGTCCCAGGGGCGCCCGGTGTTCGGGGTCTGGCAGGCGGCGTTCAGCGAGGGGTTGGACGCGAAGCCGGGGGTCGGCGAGGTCGCCGGGCCCCAGGTGCTGGGCGCGATGTCGTACCAGGTGGTGATGTGCGGGTTGTTGCCGAGGTGGACGCGGTAGAGCTTGTTCCGCTCGTCGTCCGGGATCAGCGCGATGGTCCAGTTGCCGGCGTGGCCGGCGGCCAGCTGCTGCATCGAGGTGGTGACGTCGAAGTTCAGTCCGCCGGTGCCGGTGACCGTCGCGCCCGCCACCTTGTTGCAGTTGCCCAGGTTGTCCCAGCAGGGCTGCTGTTCCCAGGTGGTGTTGCCGTCGATCGGCGGGGTCCAGTAGACGCCCAGCGGCGTCTGGGTGCCCGGGGCGGCCTGGCTGGTGACGTTGGTGTACAGCGTCGAGTTGTAGACCGTGGGGGCGGCCGGGGCGCCGCCGGGCTGGGTCCAGATCGCGGCGTTGATGCCGAGCTGGTAGTAGGCGCGGTAGCGGCCGTACCCGTTGCAGTCGGAGTAGCCGCAGTACCCGGTGCCGAGCTGGCCGAGCGCGTTGTAGTTCTTGGTCTTCGGGAAGTTCTCCTGGACCTGGACGGAGGCCTGGGAGGGGCTGTCGGCGCTGATCGTCGGGTCCAGGTACCACGGGCCGGTGCCCTGGCCGAAGGTGGCCGGATCGGGCGTCAGGTCGATGCCGTCCGCCGTGACGGCCGTGGCGATCGGCGCGACCACGGCGGCCCCGCCCGGTGCCTCCGCGGTGGACGGGGCGGCCGGCGCCGGCGGCGCGGCGGGTGCCTCGGCCGGGGCGGCGGCGCGGGTCAGCGAGCGCGACGCCGCGACGGTCCGCAGGCTCGCCGGGGCGGCCGCCGGAGCGGCAGCGCCGGACTGGGCGGCCGTCGGAGCGGCCGGGGCCGGCTGGGTGGTGGAGTCCCACTGGAAGGCGGTCGGGGCGTGGAACCGGACCGCCCCGGCGGCGTCGGTGAACGACAGGTTCCCCGCCTCGTCCTGGTGGGCGCTCAGGCCGTCCGCGCTCAGCGGGAAGTGCAGTTTGGCCAGTGCCGGGTCGGCCGCGGCGGCGGCCGTGCGCACCACGATGACGTCCCGCCAGCCGCCGTCCGGCCGCGCGGTGACCTGGAGGTCGACGTCCGGGCCGAGCACGCCGCGGTAGGTCGCGGTGGAGCCGGCCAGCTCCGGCCTGGGCAGCGTGAACGGGCTGCCGATCGCCAGCTTCTTGCCGTCCCCGGTGGTCAGGGTGGCCAGCATGCCACCGCCGCCCCCGGAGAGCGCGAGCGCGTTCGGGGTGACGGCCGGGCTGACCGTGCCGTCCGCGTTGGCGTGCAGCGTGGTGTCGACGGCGGCCCAGCCGGCGTCGCGCTTGACCCGGACGGGCTCCGCGTAGCTGGTGGTGGCGAGCCGGCCGTCGGGGGCGACGGTGGTCTCGGTGGCCTCGGTGGTCAGCGCGTCCACGGTGACGGGCTGTCCGCTCGCCTTGGCCTTGGCCCGGGCGTCGAGCAGGGCCCGGACCTGCGGGTCCGGGGCGGGCCCGGCGACGGGTTGGGCGGCGGGCGCGGGCGCCCCGCCCGGGGCATCGGCACCGGCGGCGGGGACGGCGGCCAGGCCGAGGCCGAGGAGCGCGCTGGTGGTCAGGGCGAGCAGGCGTCTGCCCCGCCGACGGGTCGTGATGACCGGCGGGGCTGGGGTGGTTCTCATGCTGGTTCGGGAGGTCCCTCCGAAGGGCCCGCGCCGGTTTCGTGCGGGCGATCGAGGATGAACGATCGCGAGTGAAAAGCCGCAGGTCAAACCGCATGTGATCTTGTGTGCAGTTGTCCGCTTTGTCACCCGTGCCCAGGTAAATGCTCGGCAAAATATGAGGGCTCGACGAGGCTCGTTCAGCTTGACCCTCCGTCACGCGCCTAGGGTCCTGGACGATCACTCGATCTCATTCGTGATCAATCATTCGATACGGATCTCACTTGGAGAGTCACGTGGGTGTTTGGCGTGCCCGAATACGGTTCGGGCGCTGGATGATGAGACAGGACCACCCCTGGCTGGGGCTGCTGTCGGTGCTGGTCGTGGCGGTCACGCTGCTCAGCGCACCCCCCACCGAGGCCTGGGCGGCACACCGGCCGCACGGCAAGACCTGGATACCCCCGCACACCCCCCTGGGTGCGCGGACGAACTCCGTTTCCGGGACGGACCAGGGCCCGGGAACACCCAAGGCACCGGCATTCCCGGTGCCCGACGAATGGCGGCCCGCCGCCACCGCGACACCGACCGGTACCGCCGAGGTCACCATCGGGGCCGACTCCCCCGAGGCCCGGGCGGCCCAGCGCGCCACCGGCGGGTCTGCGGCGGCCTCCGGCGGACGCACGCCGGTCCGGGCCGGCGACCTCCCGGTGGCCCTGTCGCCCACCGCCGACGACCCCGGCACCGCACACCCGGTGACGGTGCAGGTCGTCGCCCCGGCCAAGGGCGCGGCGGCCGGGGTGAACGGTCCGCTGATCTCGCTGACCGAGGGCGCGGCCCCCGACGCCACCGGCTCCACCGGCGACCGCAAGGTGACCGTCGACGTCGACCTCAAGGCCCTCGGCCAGGGGCTGTCCGTCGACCGCACCCGGCTCGTCGCCCTCCCGGCCTGCGCGCTGACCACTCCGGACCTGCCCGAGTGCCGCACCCAGACGCCGGTCCCCACCACCACGGACGCGCCCGCCGGCAAGCTCACCGCCGACGTCGCACTCCCCCGGGGCCCCACCGCGACCGTCCCCGCCACCGCACCCGCGCACACCGGGGCCGTCGTCCAGGCCTCGCTGCGCGAGGGACCGGGCATCGTCCGGGCCTCCGCCGCCGGCGCCGCGCCGATGGTGCTGGCCGCCACCACCGACTCCGCCGGGGCCGGCGGCTCGTACGCCGCCACCTCGCTCTCGCCCTCGATGGCCTGGAGCGGAGGGTCCAACCTGGGCAACTTCACCTACACGTACCCGATCCAGCTGCCGGCCGGGCTGGGCGCCAAGCCCCCGACGGTCGCGCTCTCCTACGACTCCGCCACGGTGGACGGGCTGACCTCGTCCACCAACGCGCAGGCCTCCTGGATCGGAGACGGCTGGAACTACGCGCCCGGTTTCGTCGAGCGTTCCTACAAGTCCTGTGCCAACGCCGGGATCGCAAACTCGCGCGACCTCTGCTGGGGCGGGCAGAACGCCAGCGTCTCGCTGGCCGGCCACACCGGCGCCTTGGTGCGCGACGACGCCACCGGCGCCTGGCGCCTCCAGGGCGACGACGGCACCAAGGTCGAGCAGCTGACGGGCGCGCCCAACGGCCTCGACAACGGCGAGTACTGGCGGATCACCACGGGTGACGGCACCCAGTACTGGTTCGGCCAGAACCACCTGCCGGGCGGCGACGGCACCGACCCGGCCAGCAACTCCGCCTGGGGCGAGCCGGTCTACGCGCCGAACGCCGGCGACCCGTGCAACTCCACGGCGGGCCAGGGCTCCTGGTGCACCATGGGGTGGCGCTGGAACCTCGACTACGTGGTGGACACCCACCAGAACCTGGTCAGCTACTCCTACGCGACCGAGACCAACAGCTACAACCGCGGCGGCGGCCAGAACAACGGCAAGGGCACCGCGACCGCGTACGTGCGCGGCGGCTACCCGCGCCAGATCGCCTGGGGCCAGCGCCTGCCGGAGCAGGTCGCGGCGCACGGCTCGAAGCAGCCCGCCGCCCAGGTGCTCTTCTCGACCGCCGAGCGCTGCCTGCCCTCGGGCACCATCACCTGCGCCGAGGCGCAGCGCACCACCGCCAACGCCGCCTCCTGGCCGGACGTCCCGCTGGACCAGGCCTGTGACGGATCGTCGGCCTGCACCGGCAACGGCCCGTCCTTCTTCAGCACCAAGCGGCTGACCGGCATCACCACGCAGGTGCTGGCCGGTTCGGCCTACCGCACCGTGGACAGCTGGGCGCTGACCCACTCCTTCCCCGACCCCGGCGACGGCACCAAGCCCGCACTGTGGCTGGCCTCGGTCCAGCGCACCGGCTCCAACGGCCAGGCGAACGTGACGACCCCCGCCGTGACCTTCACGGCGCGGGAGCTGCCGAACCGGGTGGACGGCCTGGTGCCGGCCGCGCCGATCTTCAACCGGCCGCGCATCCAGCAGATCACCGGCGAGACCGGCGGCCAGATCGACGTCCGGTACAGCCAGCCGGAGTGCTCCCGGGTCAACAACACCATGCCGCCGTCCGAGGACGGCAACACCATGGCCTGCCGCCCGGTCAAGTGGTACCTGCCCGGTTCCTCGTCGACCACCCCGGTCAACGACTGGTTCAACACGTACCTGGTCACCTCGGTCAGCGAGCAGGACGCCGTGACCGGTTCGGTGATCTCCGCGATCGCCTACAGCTACCACGGCGGCGCCGCCTGGCACCGCAACGACTCCGAGCACATCGACCCCAAGACCCGCACCTGGGACTCCTTCCGCGGCTACCAGTCGGTCGACACCGTGACCGGCAGCGGCTACACCGGGGAGGCGCCCAGGACCCAGCAGACGGTCACCTACCTGCGGGGCATGGACGGCGACGTCAAGTCCGACGGCACCAGGCGGAGCGTGACCGTCACCAGCCCGCTGGGCAACCAGGTCACCGACGCCGACTGGCTGGCCGGCGGCAAGCTCGCCACCCAGGTCTACGACCAGGCCGGCGGCTCGGTGGTCTCGCTCACCGGCAGCACCACCAACGGCCAGCAGACCACCGCCACCCACAAGCAGTCCGACGGCCTGCCCGACCTGATCGCCCGCTACCCGGCCTCCCAGGTCACCGCCGTCACCAAGGAGAAGCTCTCCGGCGGCGGCTGGCGGACCCAGACGAAGATCTCCACCTCCGACCCCGCGCAGGGCAACCGGGAGATCCAGGTCGACGACCAGGGCGACGGCACCGCCGGCACCCCCGAGATCTGCACCACCACCTCCTACGCCGTCAGCAGCGCCAACCCGATGCTGCTGAACCTGTCGAGCGAGAAGCGGGCGGCCACCGGCCCCTGCGGCACCCCGGCGACGGCGACCACCGTGGTCACCGACGTCCGCACCCTCTACGACAACCTGCCGTTCGGCCAGGCGGGCGTGCTGGCGGAGCCCACCGGCGCGCAGCAGCTGGACCACTACGACGCCGCCGGCAAGCCGGTGTTCGTCAACGCGGGCCACTCCGGCTTCGACGTCTACGGGCGCCCGGCCTCCTCCAGCGCGAACGACGGCTCCAGCTACGACGACCGGGGCAACCAGCTCTCCGCCCCCGACCCGGCGGCTCCGGCGGCCACCACGACGGTCGCCTACTCCCCGGCGACCGGCGCGCTGCCGACCACGGTCACCTCGACCGGCCCGATGGGCACCGCCTGGAGCACCACCGTGGTCCAGGACCCGGGCCGCGGGCTGCCGTTGACCTCCACCGACGTCAACGGCCGGGTCACCACGCAGCAGTACGACGGCCTCGGGCGCCAGACCGCCGTCTGGCTGCCGCAGCAGCCGGTCAAGGGCAACCCGACCTACAAGTACTCCTACGCGGTCAACGGCCTCACCGGGCCCTCGGTCGTGACCAGCCAGGCGCTGCGCGAGGACAACACCTACTCCTACAAGACCGAGCTGTACGACGGCATCGGCCGGCTGCGTCAGACCCAGGCCACCTCGCCGACCGCCGCCACCGGCCGGCTGATCACCGACACCGTCTACGACTCGCACGGCTGGGCGATCAAGAAGTCCGCGCCGTACTACGAGAAGAGCACCTTCCCCAACGGCACCGTCTTCGTCCCGCAGGACGCGCAGGTCCCGTCCCAGACCTGGCTGAGCTACGACGGCCAGGGCCGGGTCACCACCTCGGCGTTCGTCTCCTACGCGCAGCCGCAGTGGTCGACGACCACCAGTTACCCGGGGGTGGACCGCACCGACGTCGTCCCGCCCCAGGGCGGCACGGCCACCTCCACGTTCACCGACGCGCGCAAGCACGTCAGCGCGCTGTGGCAGTACCGCGGCCCGACCCCGACCGGCAACGCCGCCGACGCGGACGTCACCGGCTACGGCTACACGCCGGGCGGCCAGCCCGCGACGCGGACCGACTCGGCGGGCAACACCTGGTCCTACGGCTATGACCTGATGGGTCGCCAGACCACCGCGACGGACCCGGACACCGGCACCACCCACACCTCCTACGACGTCAACTCGCGGGTGGACCACACCACCGACGCCGTCGGCAACACCCTCTCCTACACCTACGACCTGCTGGGCCGAAAGACCGGCAGCTACAACGGCCCGGTGGCGCCCGCCAACCAGCTGGCCTCCTGGAGCTACGACACACTGGCCAAGGGCAAGCCCACCGGCTCGACCCGCTACGTCGGCGGCGCCGGCGGCACCGCCTACACCAAGGCGGTGACCGGCTACGACACCGCCTACCGCCCGCAGGGCACGACGGTCACCGTCCCCTCCGCCGAGGGCGCGCTGGGCGGCACCTACACCACCGGCAACACCTACAACAACGTCCTGGGCACGCTGGCGACCACCACCCTGCCGGCGCTCGGCGGCCTGCCCGCCGAGACCGTCACCAACGTCTACGACACCGCGGGCAACCTGCAGAACACCGCGGGCAACGACACCCTGGTCCACGACGTCCAGTACGACGCGTTCGGCAACACCGTGCGCACCACGCTGGGCGACTACGGCACCCAGGTCGTCTCCACCCAGGTCTACGACGTGGCCACCGGCCACGTGGTGTCCTCGTTCCTGGACCGCCAGGTCGGCACCACCTCGCTCGACCAGACCACCTACACCTACAACCCGGCCGGCAAGCTCACCTCGGTCACCGACCTGCAGAACGCCTCGGCGAGCGACCGCCAGTGCTTCAGCTACGACTACCTGGGCCGACTGACCCAGGCGTGGACCGACACCGGCGGCGTCACCACCAAGCCCACCGGGGCGTGGAGCGACTCCTCCGGCACCGGCTACGGCTCCGGCGGAGCCACCTCGGTGCCCGGCATCGGCGGCTGCGCCAACGCCAACGGCCCAGCGGTGAACGGTGGTTCGCCGAGCGTCGGCGGCCCTACCCCGTACTGGCAGTCCTACGGGTACGACGCCACCGGCAACCGCACCCAGCTGGTGCAGCACGACGTCACCGGCAACACCTCCAACGACGTCACCACGACGCAGACCTTCGGCGCCCAGGGCCAGCCCAACACCGGCACCGGCGGTCCGCACGCCCTGCTCTCCGCCACCAGCGGCTCGCCGAGCACCGGGACGGCCACCACCTCCTACCAGTACGACAAGTCCGGCAACACCACCGGGATCTCCGGCCCCGCCGGGACCGCGAACCTGGCCTGGACCGGCGAGGGCAAGCTCGCCGCGGTGACCCCGGCCCAGAAGGGCTCGGCCAACGGCGCGACCTACCTCTACGACGCGGACGGCAACCTGCTGCTCCGCTACAACCGGGGGTCGACCACGCTGCTGCTGGGGATGGACGAGCTCACGCTCGACACCGGCACCAAGGCCATGTCCGACGTCCGCTACTACCCCTCGCCCGGCGGTCTGACGATCACCCGGCTCACCGCCACCACCGGCGGGGGTGTCCTGGTCTACCAAGCCTCCGACCCGCACGGCACCGCCGGCGTCCAGATCGGCACCGACCCCGGCCAGGCGGTCGTCCGCCGGCCGACCGACCCCTTCGGCAACCAGCGCGGCACCCAGCCCGCGCCGGGCAGCTGGCTGGGCGCACGGGCCTTCGTCGGTGGCGAACTGGATCCGGCCACCGGGCTGGTGAACCTCGGGGCACGCGAGTACCAGCCGTCCACCGGCCGGTTCCTCAACCCCGATCCACTGCTCAAGCTCGACGTGCCGCAGCAGTGGAACGGCTACGCCTACTCCGACAACGACCCGGTCAACAAGACCGACCCGACCGGCCTGAACTGGTTCAACGCCCTGCCCAAGCTCATCGAGCGGGTGATCTCGGAGGTCTGGTCGTTCAAGAACGAGGTCGCCACCAAGTACACCCCGGCCCATGACTTCGTCACCGAGGGCTACGCACTGAAGCTGCGGATGTCGCAGCCGCACGGGGGCGGCAAGGTCACCACCGACCTCTCGTACATCGGGAAGGGGATCGACTCCGAGAACTACATCCCCGGTGCCGCGAAGGGAAAGAACGCGGGCAACCTGAAGGTCAACGGCAAGGCCGACCTCATCTACTGGACGGACAGCAAGGTCTACGTCTGGGACACCAAGAACGGGGGCGGCCCGGCGGAGAAGGACGGCGGGAAGGAGGTCGCCAACTACGTCAAGTACCTCAAGATGAAGCTGGAGGCCGCCGGTGACCACCGGGACGTCGAAGCCGGGTTCGACCTGGGCTCCTTCGCGGGCCTCAACCCCTACCGGCCCACGGAGTTCGTCGTGGCCAGGTCCTCGACCGTGAGCCAGGGCGTCCTCGCCTACAAGATCTACGAAACCCCCAAGGGGCCGCTGGAGCTCCAGCCGAAGCCCGTGCCCAACCCGGTACCGGCGCCGAACGCCCACCCCGTCCCCAACCCGTCCCCCGGCCCGGCCCCGAACCCGAACCCGGAGCCCCAGGGGACGGTCCTCGACCCGCCCGCGCCCAGCCTCAGCTGGCCCGACCTCAGCTTCAACATCCCGCACCCCAGCATGCAGACGGTGGAGTACAGCACCATGCTCGTCGTCGGCTTCCTCGCCACCGTCGCCACCGGCGGCGCCGCCACCGAGTAGGCGGGCGGCGGGGGCGGGCCACCGGCACGCCGGTGGCCCGCCCCCGGGCCGACACCACCCGGGCACACCTCGTAGCATGCGGCAGGACGCCCGCACCGCACGCACCGTATGAACAGCATGAACAGCACGAACCGTATGAACAGCACGAAATGAACGGACAACCATGAACCTCCTGATGCGACGGGTCGACCGTGACGTCACTCGCCTCGACCCCGACGACGTGCTGGCGCGCTTCCCCAGCCGGCTCTCCATCGAGCAGTACCGCGAGGGCGAGGAGAGCGGCGAGCTCTGCGAGCTGGAGGAGTCGTGGCTCTTCCTGGACAAGTCCCTGCGCCGCTGCCCCGGGGCCGACCTCGCCGAGGTCGTCACCGGCGGGGACCTGCTGAAGGAGTTCCCCGAGGACGGGACCACGCTGGTCTTCGTCACCCCGGAGCGCACCGCCACCGCCTCCGCCGCACTCGCGGCGCTGGACCAGGACGTCCTGCGCACCCGGATCGGCGAGGTGCTCGCCGAGAACGTCAACGGCGAACTGCCGCCCGGGCTGCTGGACGAGATGCTCTACCGGATGGCGGAGCTCACCGCATTCTTCCGGCAAGCCGCCGAGTCCGGCCAGGGCGTGCTGAAGAACGTCTACCTCTGACCCGCCCCAGCTGTAGAACTGGCGGACGTCGGTCACGCACGGGTCTCCGACCATGACGGAGACCTGCGATGCCCCTTCGCCGCAACGGCAGCAGGACCGCCAGGCCCAACGGCGCCCGGCGGTCCTGTGCCACCCCCCGCGAACAAGACGCCCGAATCGAACAGATATCCATCGGCGGTGACGGTGGCGCCGAGGAGCGGGAAGCGGCGGTTGTACATCTGCGCGGACAGGATCGCGTTCGCCCCTCGAAGCACCCGCCCCGGGTCAGCCGAGCGAGGATCCGGCTGCGCCGAGGGTGTCCCGCAACCACTGCTCGACGCCTGCCACGTGCACCGTCGCCCAGGCGTGCGCGAGGTCGGGGCGGCGGTGGGCGATGGCGTCGAGGATGGCGCGGTGCTGCTGGCGGGTCCGGTCGACCGCGCCTTCCTCGGTCAGCCCGCGCCAGATCCTCGCCCGGGCGGTCGGGCCGGACAGGCCGTCGACGAGCGAGCACAGGACGGTGTTGCCCGAACCGGCCGCGATCCTGTGGTGGAACTCGAGGTCGTTGTCGATCAGCTCTTGCAGGGGGGCGTCGTCACGCAGGCTCTCCAGGACCTCTCCGAGCGCGGCGATGTCCTCGTCCGGCATCACGCGGGCGGCCATGGCCGCGGCGGCGGGCTCCAGGATGCGGCGGACCTCCAGGAACTCCAGCACCGAGTCGTCCTGGTGAAAGTCGACGACGAAACCCAGCGCGTCCAGCAGCAGGTTGGGCTCCAGACTCGTCACGTACGTGCCGTCTCCCTGGCGCACGTCGAGCACCCGGATGAGCGAGAGGGCTTTCACCGCCTCACGCAGGGAGTTGCGCGACAGACCGAGCCGCTCGGCCAGGTCGGCCTCCTTGGGGAGTCGCGAACCGGGGCGCAGCTCACCACTGACGATCATGGCTTTGATCTTCTCGATCGCCGAGTCGGTGACTGGCACGCCGATGCCTCCCTGGTCCTGATCCCTGCAGCATAGTCTCCCCGGCACCCACCCGGAGCTGGCCTTGATCGCGACAGGTCAAGACCATCCGGCACGTCCCTCCGCAGGCCGGCGCGGGGCGCCGAGCCCGTACACGCGGACCGCGTTGTGCCGGAACACCGCGTCCTCCTCCCCCGCGCTGAGCCCGTCCGCGAGGTGCCGGGTGATCCGGGCGACCTCGGCGTAGCCGGCCTCCAGGGTGCACACCGGCCAGTCGGAACCGAAGAGGAGCCGCTGCAGGCCGAAGGCCTCCAGGGCGATGTCGGCGTAGGGCCTGAGGTCCGCCGTCCGCCACCGGCCGGGGGCGGCCTCGGTCACCAGGCCGGAAAGCTTTCCCACGGTGTTGGGCAGCGCGGCCAGGCGACGCAGGTCCGCGGCCCAGGGGTCGAGCGCGCCGTCGGCGATCGGGGGCTTGCCGAGGTGGTCGAGGACGAACGTCAGGCCGGCGAGCCGGGCGGCCGCGAGGGCGGCGGCGGGCAGCTGGTGCGGCTTGACGACGAGGTCGTAGGCGAGACCGGCCTCGGCGACGGCGAGCAGGCCGCGCTGGACGTCGGGGCGCAGCAGCCACTCGGGGTCGGGCTCCTCCTGGACCTGGTGCCTGATGCCCACCAGCCGTTCCCCGCCGGGGAGTTCACGCAGGGCGGCGATCGCGTCGGCAACGCCGGGGGCGGTGAGGTCGGTCCAGCCGACGACGCCGGCGATCAGGTCGCTGCCGTCGGCCAGCGCCAGCAGTTCGGCGGTCTCCTCGGGGACGCAGACGGTCTGGACGACGACCGTGGCGACCACTCCGGCCTCCGCGGCTTCGGGGGCGAGGTCGACGGCGGTGAAGGAGCGGGCCAGGGGAGCGAGGGCCTCGCCGCTGATCCAGGGCTGCGGCCGCGTGCCGAGGTCCCAGACGTGGTGGTGCGCGTCGACGATCTGACGCCTGGTCACAGTTCCCACACGGCCGGGAGCCCGGCCCCGGCGCCGGCGTCCGAGTAGTCGTGGCTGATGTCGAGCAGTTCGCCCATCCTCTCCTGCCAGGCGGTGTTGGCCGGGAGGTGCTCCAGTTCGGCGAGGAGCCGGGCGTAGTCCTCGCACTCCAGCAGGTGGAACAGCTCGCAACCGCTGCGCCAGATCGTCCACGAGGTGGCGCCGGCAGCCCGGATGGCTGCGACGAGTTCGGCGGGCACGTCCCGGTGGGCGGCCTCGTACTCGGCGATCCGGTCCGGGCGGAGGCGGGTGTGCAGGGCGACTCTCATGGCTGCTCCGGGTGGGTGGGGTGGTCGACGATGACGACGTGCAGGGTGCGGGGGCCGTGCACGCCCTCGACGCGGTCGAGTTCGATGTCGCTGGTGGCGGACGGTCCCGAGATGAAGGTCAGCGGCAGCGCGGGGTCGAGGCGGGCGAGGGCGTCGGGGACGTCGGCGGCGATCTGTCCGGCGCGGATGACGCACAGATGGTAGTCGGGGACGAGGGTGAGGGCGCGGCGGCCCTGGCCCGGGCCGGTGTCGAGGACGATGGTCCCGGTGACGGCGATGCCGGCGGCGGCAAGGGTGCAGACGCCGTCCAGGGCGTTCAGGGCCTGGACGTCCAGCGGTTCCGGGTGCCACTGCCAGTCGCCGGGCGGCAGCAGCTCGACGGGAAAGCCGCTGGGCAGTGCCAGGTTGCTCGCCCCGGATGCGGTGAGCGCGGCGGCGATGGCGGCCGGCAGGCCCGCCCGGTCGGTGCGGGTGACGTTCGCCCGGTAGTCGGCGACCCGCTCGGCGAACAGGGCGACGGTGTCCTCGCCCGGCTCGGTGTGGCTGCGGCGGTAGGTCCGGGGTACGGGGACGTCGTCGGGCCGTTCGTCGGCGGGGACGTCGGCGAGCGCCGCCCGGATGCGGCCGAGAACCGCCTCACGGCTGCTCATCGTTCACCTTCCCTGTTCTTGCGCCACCAGGTGCGGAAGGACTCTGCCGGAGGTGCGGGGGTGTCGCGGGTGTCGGACCAGCCGTGCAGCGGGCCCGGCAGCCGGCCGATCCGCCCCTCCCTGGCGAGCGCCCTGCCGCCGAGCGCGGCGGCCTTCTGGGCCGCGGAGAGCAGGCGCGGGGAGTCGAGGACGGTGGCGGCGGCCTTCATGGCCAGCGCCTCGGCTCCCCTCGGCCCGCTCTCGACGGTCTTGGCCCGCAGGTGGGCCAGCACCTCCGGGATGTCGATCTTCACCGGGCAGGCGTCGTAGCAGGCGCCGCACAGGGTGGAGGCGAACGGAAGGGACGCCGCGTTCTCCACGCCGACCAGTTGCGGGGTGAGGACGGCGCCGATCGGTCCTGGGTAGACCGAGCCGTAGGCGTGGCCGCCGGTGCGCTCGAAGACGGGGCAGACGTTGAGGCAGGCCGAGCAGCGGATGCAGCCGAGTACCTGCCGTCCGACCTCGTCGGCGAGGGTGTCGGTGCGGCCGTTGTCGAGCAGCACCAGGTGGAACTCCCTGGGGCCGTCACCGTCGGTGGTTCCGGTCCAGGTGGAGGTGTAGGGGTTCATCCGCTCACCGGTGGAGGAGCGGGGCAGCAGTTGGAGGAAGACCTCCAGGTCCTGCCAGGTCGGGACGGTCTTCTCGATGCCCATGACGGTGATGAGGGTTTCGGGCAGGGTGAGGCACATCCGGCCGTTGCCCTCGGACTCCACGACGACGACCGTACCGGTGTCGGCGACGGCGAAGTTGGCGCCCGAGACGGCCACCTTGGCGGTGAGGAACTTCTCCCTCAGGTGCAGGCGGGCGGCTTCGGCGAGTTCACGCGGGTCGTCGCCGAGGTTCTCCGGTGCGGGCTGCCCCCAGTGGGCCATCTCGGCGAGGAAGAGGTCGCGGATCTCGGTCCGGTTGCGGTGGATCGCGGGGACGAGGATGTGGGACGGGCGGTCGTCGCCGAGTTGGACGATGAGTTCGGCGAGGTCCGTCTCGTAGGCGGTGATGCCGGCTTCGGCGAGGGCCTCGTTGAGGCCGATCTCCTGAGTCGCCATGGACTTGATCTTCACGACCTCGCGTTCGCCGGTGGCCCGCACGAGTTCGGTGACGATGCGGTTGGCCTCGGCGGCGTCCGAGGCCCAGTGCACGGTGCCGCCCGCGGCGGTGACGGCGGCCTCCAGCCGGACGAGGTAGCGGTCGAGGTGGCGTGAGGTGCGGTTCTTGATCGCGGCGGCGGCGTCGCGCAGGTGCTCCCAGTCGTCCAACTCGGAGGCGACGGCGAGCCGCTTGTCGCGGATGGTGGTGGTGGCGCGTTTCAGATTGGCGCGCAGCCGGGTATTGCCGAGCGCCTCGCGGGCGGCGTCGGGAAAGGACGGGGAACCGAGCCAGACGACGCCGCGGCCGCCGGGCTTGCTCATCGTGCGGTTCCTTCGGTGGCGGCGAGGATCTCGGCCAGGTGCAGGGTCCGCACCCTCGCGCCCCGGCGGGACAGCCCGCCGCCGATGTGCATCAGGCAGGAGTTGTCGGCGGCGCACAGGACCTCGGCTCCGCTGTCCAGGACGGCGGCGTTCTTGTCGGCGAGCATCGCGGCGGAGGTGTCGGCGTTCTTCACGGCGAAGGTGCCGCCGAAGCCGCAGCAGGAGTCGGCCGCGGGCAGGTCGACCAGGTCGATGTCCTCGACGGCGCGCAGCAGCCGGTCCGGGCGATCGCCGAGACGCAGGCCGCGCAGGGAGTGGCAGGTGGGGTGGTAGACGACGCGGTGCGGGAAGCGGGCACCGACGTCCGTGACGCCGAGCACGTCGGTCAGGAACTCGGTGAACTCGTGCACCCGGGGCACCAGTTCGGTGACCTGTCGGAGGAGCGGGGCGGTGCCGTGCCGTTCGGCGAGCAGGGGGTGGTTGTCACGGACCATCCCGGCGCAGGAGGCGGACGGCGTGACCACGGCGTCGTAGTCGGCGAAGGCCCGGGCGAAGCGGGTCACCAGCGGGACGGCGTCGGGGCGGTAGCCGGTGTTGAAGTGCATCTGGCCGCAGCAGGTCTGTTCCCGGGGGAACTCGACACGGTGGCCGAGCCGCTCCAGCACCGTCACCACCGCGCGGCCGGTGTCGGGGAAGAGGGTGTCGTTGAAGCAGGTGATGAACAGGGCGATGCGCATCAGCCCGCCTCCCCGGGGGTCGGGACGTCCGCGGGAAGCAGTCCGCGGTGCTTGAGCTCGGCCCAGAGCGCCGCCGGAACGGGGTGGTCGAGCATGGCGGCGGCGTCCCGGGCCTCGCCGGCGCTGCGGGTGCCGACCAGCACGCTCGCCACCGCCGGGTGCCCGAACGGGAACTTCAGGGCGGCGGCGCGCAGCGGGACACCGTGCCGCTCGCAGACGGCCTTGAGGTCGGTGGCCCTGGTGAGCAGGTCTGCGGGGGCCGCGGCGTAGTCGAAGGTGGCGCCGGGCCGCGGGTCGGCGAGCAGGCCGGAGTTGAAGACGCCGCCGATCACGACGCCGACGCCGCGCCGGTGGGCCAGGGGCAGCAGTTCCGCAAGGCCCTGCTGGTCGAGGAGGCTGTAGCGGCCGGCGAGCAGGACGGCGTCGAGGTCGGTCTCGCGGATGAACCGGGCGGGCAGCCCGGCCTGGTTCATGCCGACGCCGATCGCTCCCAGGACGCCTTCGGCGCGCAGGCGTTCGAGTTCCGGGTAGGCCTCGGCGAGCGCCTGTTCGGCGTGGTCGTCGGGGTCGTGCAGGTACGCGATGTCGATCCGGTCGAGGCCGAGCCGGTCCAGGCTGTCCTCGATGGAGCGGCGCACGCCCCGGGCGCTGAAGTCCCAGACGCGGTGGTGGGTGGCGGGCACGGCGAAGCCGTCGGTCAGGTCGTCGGCCAGGTCGTCGCCGTCGCCGGAGGGGGCCGGCTCCAGCAGGCGTCCGACCTTCGTGGAGATCGTGTACTGGTCCCGGGGGAACGCGCGCAGGGCGGCGCCGAGTCGCCGCTCGGACAGGCCCAGGCCGTAGTGCGGGGCGGTGTCGAAGTACCGTACGCCGGACTCCCAGGCGGCGGTGACGGCCTGTTCGGCCTGCTCGTCGGTGACCGGGGTGAACAGGTTGCCGATGCCGGCGGCGCCGAAGGCGAGTTCGGTCACCTGGGCCCTGCTGCGGCCGAGGGGGTGGTGGCGCGGCTTCACGGGCGTGGCTCCGGTCGCAGGCGCAGGCCGGCCATGCCGCCGTCGACGGCGAGCGCGGTGCCCGTGACGCTGGCGGCGGCCGGGGAGGCGAGGTAGGCGATGGCGGCGGCGACCTCCTCGGCGGTGACCAGCCGGCCGGTGGGCTGGCGGGCGTTCAGTGCGGAGCGCTCGGCGGCCGGGTCGTCGGCCGCGTCGAGCAGCCGGCCGACCCACGGGGTGTCGACGGTGCCCGGGTTGACGCAGTTGACCCGGATGCCTTCGCGGACGTGGTCGGCTGCCATGGCCAGGGTGAGCGAGTGGACGGCGCCCTTGCTCGCCGCGTACAGCGCGCGCCGGGGCAGTCCGGCCGTGGCGGCGATGGAGCAGGTGTTGACCACCGAGGCGGCGGCGGAGCGGCGCAGGTGGGGCAGGGCGGCGCGGGTGGTGCGGACGATGCCGAGCACGTTGACGTCCAGGACGTGGTGCCACTGCTCGTCCGAGTTGTCCTCCACGGTTCCGGCGGCGCCGATGCCAGCGTTGTTGACCAGGATGTCGATCCCGCCGAGCGCCTCGGCCGCCGCCCGGACGGCCTCGCGTACGGAGCGGTCGTCGGCGACGTCGGCGGTGAAGCCGCGCAGCGGGGCGCGGACGCCGCTCGGGTCGAGGTCGAGGACGGCGACGTCCGCTCCGCGTGCGCCGAGCAACCGGGCGGTGGCCAGTCCGATGCCGGAGGCACCGCCGGTGACCAGGGCGGTGAGCCCGTCGAGGTCGGTCGTCATGAGCGCTCCTCCTTGTCGCCGCCGGCCAGGTCGGCTGCCCAGAACGTGCCGTCGGGGTAGGTGTAGGTGTCGATGGCCACCTGGTGCATGGTGGCGGAGAACCCGGGCGCGGTGGGTGCCCGGTAGCGGCCGCCGTCGATGACCACGGGGTCGAGGAAGTGCTGGTGGAGGTGGTCGACGTACTCGATGACGCGGTCCTCGGTGGTGCCGGAGAGCGCGACGTAGTCGAACATCGACAGGTGCTGGACGAGTTCGCACAGGCCCACGCCGCCGGCGTGCGGGCACACGGGGACGCCGAACCTGGCGGCGAGCAGCAGGATGGCGAGGTTCTCGTTCACGCCGGCCACCCGGGCCGAGTCCAGTTGGAGGATGTCGATGGCGCCGGCCTGGAGCAGCTGCTTGAAGACGATGCGGTTCTGCACGTGCTCGCCGGTGGCGACCTTGACGGGGTGGACACCGCGCCGGACGGCGGCGTGGCCGAGCACGTCGTCCGGGCTGGTCGGCTCCTCGATCCAGTAGGGGTCGAACTCGGCGAGCTCGTTCGTCCACTCGATCGCCTCGGCGACGTTCCAGCGCTGGTTGGCGTCGATCGCCATCCGGATGTCCGGACCGACGGCCTCGCGGGCGGCGCGGCAGCGGCGGATGTCGTCCTCCAGGTCCGCGCCGACCTTCAGCTTGATCTGGGTGAAGCCGTCGGCCACCGCCTCCTTGGCGAGGCGGGTGAGCTTCTCGTCGCTGTAGCCGAGCCAGCCGGGCGAGGTGGTGTAGGCGGGGTAGCCGCGGCGCAGGAGTTCGGCGGCCCGCCCGGGTGCGCCCTGTCTGCCCTTGCGCAGCAGTTCGAGGGCCTCATCGGGCGTCAGCGCGTCGGCGATGTAGCGGAAGTCGACCTGGGACACCAGCCATGCGGGGTCGGCGTCGGCCAGCAGCTGCCACAGCGGCTTGCCCTCGCGCTTGGCGGCGAGGTCCCAGACGGCGTTGACGACGGCTCCGATCGCCATGTGCATCACGCCCTTCTCGGGTCCGAGCCAGCGCAGCTGGCTGTCACCGATCAGGTCGCGGTACAGGGAGCCGGGGTCGGCGCACAGCTGGGCGACGGACCGTCCGACGACGTGCGGGCGCAGCGCGTCGATGGCGGCGACCTGGACGTCGTTGCCGCGACCGATGGTGAAGGTGAACCCGTGGCCCTCGTGGCCGCCCGCGGAGGCGCGCAGGACGACGTAGGCGGCGGAGTAGTCGGGGTCGGGATTCATGGCGTCGGACCCGTCCAGCTCCCGCGAGGTGGGGAAGCGGATGTCGAAGGTGTCGACGGCGGTGATCCGCGCTGTGGTTGCGGACAACGTGGTGCCTTTCAGGCGTTGGAGAAGGTCTGGCGCTGGGTGCCGAGGCCGTCGATGGCCAGTTCGACGGTGTCGCCCGCGCGCAGGTAGGGGGTGCCGGGCAGCCCCAGGGCCACGCCGGCCGGGGTGCCGGTGTTGATGACGTCTCCGGGCCGCAGCACCATGTACTGGCTGAGGTACCAGACCAGGTACGGGACGTCGAAGATCATGTTCTTGGTGCTGCCGCTCTGCCGCTGCTCGCCGTTGACGGCCAGACGGAGGCCGAGGGCCCGCACGTCGCCGGCCTCGTCCGGGGTGACCAGCCAGGGGCCGAGCGGGTTGAAGGTCTCGCAGGACTTGCCGAGGTCCCACTGCCCGGAGTACTCGAGCTGGAACTCCCGCTCGGACACGTCGTTGCTGATCGCGTAGCCCGCGACATGGGCGAGGGCCTGTCGGGGCGAGTCCAGGTAGCGGGCCTCGCGGCCGATCACGACCGCGAGTTCGACCTCCCAGTCGGTCTTGGCCGAGCCGCGCGGGATCAGCACCTGGTCGCAGGGACCGACCACGGCGGACGGGTCCTTCATGAAGACCACCGGCCGGGCGGGGACGGCGGCGCCGGTCTCCTCGGCGTGGTCGCGGTAGTTGAGGCCGATGCAGACGACCTTGCCCGGCCGGGCGACGGGGGCGCCGATCCGCAGGCCGACCGGGTCGATCGGAGGGAGCTCTCCGGCGGCCAGGGCGGCGCGAACGCGGTCGATCCCGTCCGAGGCGAGGAACGCCCCGTCGATGTCACCGGTCAGGCCCGAGAGCGCGAAGACCCGGCCGTCGTCGCCGAGGGCTGCCGGAGCCTCTTCTCCCGCCGGTCCGATCCGCATGAGCTTCATGCCATGGCTCCTGTCATAGGTCTGCGGGCCGGGGCTCTTCACCGGGCCGACACATCGGATGAATCCTCGACGCCCTGACCATACGAGTGTCGGCCACGCACCGCAAGAAGT
Organism: Kitasatospora sp. NPDC094016; assembly: GCF_040304045.1. Taxonomy (NCBI): domain Bacteria; kingdom Bacillati; phylum Actinomycetota; class Actinomycetes; order Kitasatosporales; family Streptomycetaceae; genus Kitasatospora; species Kitasatospora sp. NPDC094016. The sequence goes on along the minus strand of NZ_JBEOUK010000002.1, from coordinate 186,225 downwards.
CCTCCGATGTCTGTCGGCGCCCGTCGGGGCCAGGAGCCGAACCTCTCCTAACCGTTCATCAAATCTCCAGCTCAGAAAGGAGATGACAGCTCGTTATCATCCAACATGGAGGCCCGGACGTTACGGTTGAGATTCGCCCGAGGTTTCCCTATTGTCAGTCAGGTGCCAAGCTCGTATGGTCCTCGTGATCGCAAGCCATCCGATGACTGCGGAGAGCACGATCCAGCGCGCCTGCCACGACCCGCCGCATCCACGGCCTCCCTCCTGGATGACGACCGGGAAGGGAGGTCCGGCCCAACCGCCCCCGCTCCACCTCCCGGGGGGACAGGCCTCTCCGCCTCCCACCACACCGGCTCCCCGCCCTCGCAGGGGAGCCCGGACATCCCAGCCAAGGAGATCAGCACCATGAAGCCTCGCTCCTCCAGAATCGCGGCCACGGCCGCCGCCGTAGTCGTCCTGGCGGGGGCCGCCACGGCCTGCAACCGCGGCAGCACGACGGACTCCGCCGCCGGCGGCAAGCCGGCGCTCGGCATCGACCTGCCGCGTGCGGACTCCGACTTCTGGAACTCCTACGCGCAGTACATCAAGCAGGACGCCTCCGCCCAGGGCCTCAACACCCTGCCGGTGAGCAACTCGCAGAACGACGTCACCAAGCTGGTCGCCAACGTCCAGGTCTTCCAGAACACCGGCGCCAAGGCCGTCGTCATGGCCCCGCAGGACACCGGCGCGATCGCCTCCACCCTCGACCAGCTGACCGCCAAGAAGATCCCCGTGGTCAGCATCGACACCCGCCCCGACAAGGGGAACGTCTACATGGTGGTGCGCGCCGACAACAAGGCGTACGGCACCAAGGCCTGCGAGTTCCTCGGCCAGCAGCTCGGCGGCAAGGGCAAGGTCGCCGAACTCCAGGGCGCGCTGAGCTCCGTCAACGGCCGCGACCGCTCCGAGGCCTTCGCCGCCTGCATGAAGGAGAAGTTCCCCGACATCCAGGTGATCGAGCTGGCCACCGACTGGAAGGGCGACGTCGCCTCCGCCAAGCTCCAGTCCACCCTCGCCGCCAACCCGGACCTGGGCGGCGTCTACCTCCAGGCCGGCGGCGTCTTCCTGCAGCCCACCATCGCCCTGCTCCAGCAGAAGGGCCTGCTCAAGCCCGCCGGCCAGCCCGGTCACATCGCCATCGTCTCCAACGACGGCATCCCGCAGGAGTTCGACGCGATCCGCAAGGGCGACATCGACGCGACCGTCTCCCAGCCCGCCGACCTCTACGCCAAGTACGCGCTGTTCTACGCGCAGGCCGCGGCCGAGGGCAAGACCTTCCAACCCGGTGCCACCGACCACCAGTCGACCATCATCTCCCTGCCCAACGGCCTGGAGGACCAGCTCCCCGCTCCCCTGGTCACCAAGGAGAACGTCGACGACAAGTCCCTCTGGGGCAACGGCGTAGGCAAGTAGCCCACCGACCCCTCGTGCGTGGCGGCCCGGCCCCCCCTTCCCGGGCCGCCACTCGCGGATCCCGCGGAAAGGACATCCCCGCCATGGCGGACCCCAGCCCCGTCCGGGGCCCCGTCGTCGAGGCCGACGGGATCAGCAAGCGCTTCGGCGCCACCGTCGCCCTCAGCGACGCCCGCATCTCGGTCGCGCCCGGCGAGTCGCACGCCCTGGTAGGCCGCAACGGCGCGGGCAAGTCCACGCTCGTCTCGATCCTCACCGGCCTGCAGCACCCCGACACCGGCACCCTGCGCTTCAACGGCGAGCAGGCCCCGGCCCCCGGTGACACCGACGCCTGGCGGTCCCGGGTCGCCTGCGTCTACCAGCGCTCCACCATCATCCCCGCGCTGACCGTCGCCGAGAACCTCTTCCTGGACAGGCAGAGCAGAGGCGCCCTGCGCCCGATCAGCTGGAAGCAGCTGCGCGGCCGCGCAACCGAGCTGCTCGCCGAGTACGGCGTGGACGTCGCCCCGACCGCGCGCGCCGAGGACCTGAGTGTCGAGCAGCGCCAGTTCGTCGAGATCGCCCGGGCGCTGTCCTTCGGGGCCCGCTTCATCATCCTGGACGAGCCCACCGCCAAGCTCGACGCGCGCGGCATCGAGCGGCTCTTCGACAAGCTGCGCTCACTGCAGGAACAGGGCGTCGCCTTCCTGTTCATCTCCCATCACCTGCAAGAGGTCTACGACCTCTGCACCACCGTCACGGTCTACCGCGACGCCCGGCACGTCATCACCGCGCCAGTCGCCGAACTCGACCAGCAGGCCCTGGTGGAGGCGATGACCGGCGAGAGCTCCCGGGACAGCGGGCCTGCCTGGTCGGTGACCGGCCGGACGCGCCCCGACGGTGCCCCGCTGCTGGACGTCTCGGGCCTGAGCCTGGCCGGCGCCTACCAGGACTTCTCCCTGACCGCGCACGCCGGCGAGGTCGTGGGCCTGGCCGGCGCGGCCGCCAGCGGCAACGTCCGGCTCGGCGAGACCATTGCCGGTCTGCACCGCCCGCAGGCCGGCACGATCACCGTCGCGGGCCGCCCGGTGCGCACCGGGCGCGTTCCCGCCGCTCTCGCGGCCGGCATCGGGTTCGTGCCCGAGGACCGGCACATCCAGGGCCTCATCCCGCAGCGCAGTGTCGCCGAGAACGCCACCCTGACCGTCACCGACCAGCTCGGGCCCTTCGGCACGGTGCTGCCCTCCCGTACCCGGGCCTTCGCCGAACGGATGATCGGCGACCTCGACATCAAGACACCCGGCCCCTCGGCCCCGGTGTCCGCGCTGTCCGGCGGCAACCAGCAGAAGGTGGTCATCGCGCGGGCCCTGGCCACCGAGCCGCACGTCCTGGTGGCCATCCGGCCCACCAACGGCGTCGACGTCAAATCCAAGGAGTCCCTGCTCGGCACCGTCCGCGAGGTCGCCGACGCCGGGAGGAGCGCTCTGATCGTGTCCGACGAACTCGACGACCTGCGGGTCTGCGACCGCGTCCTGGCCATGTTCCACGGCCGCGTCGTCGCCGAGTTCGAGCACGGCTGGAGCGACGAACAGCTGGTCGCAGCCATGGAGGGCATGTCCGGCCCGACCGACACGAAGGAACGCAATGTCTCCCACCACTGAGGTCCACCCGCGCGCGGCCACCGCCGGCACCGCACCGGCCGGCCGGCGCTTCGACCTCGCCCGCTACCGCGACCTCTCGCTCGTACCGGTCCTGCTCGTCCTCGGCGTCATCGGCTTCGTCGTCTCACCCGCCTTCCTCACCTCCGACAACCTCCTGGGCGTCGGCCAGCAGGCCACCGAACTGAGCCTGCTGGTGCTGGCCGAGGCGCTGATCCTGGTCGTCGGCCGGATGGACCTGTCCCTGGAATCCACGATCGGCGTGGCCCCCGTCATCGCCGTCTGGCTGGTCCTCCCCGACCACGGCGCGCGCTTCAACGGCCTCGGGCTCCTGCCCTCCTGGACGGCCATCCCGCTGTGCCTGGCCGTCGGCGCGCTCATCGGGGCGATCAACGGGTTCCTGATCCTCAAGCTGCGCCTCAACGGCTTCATCGTCACCCTCGGCGCGCTCACCCTGCTCCGCGGCCTCCAGGTCGCGATCTCCGAGGGCCAGTCGATCGTCAACCTGCCCGGCTCCTTCACCTACCTCGGCAGCACCAGCTGGCTCGGCGTCCCCGCGGCGATCTGGATCTGCGCCCTGCTCTTCCTGGCCGGCGGCTGTGCCCTCGCCTGGCTCCGCCACGGCCGCGCCCTGTACGCGATCGGCGGCAACCCCGAGGCCGCTCGCGCCGCCGGCATCCGGGTCGACCGGATCACCTGGATCGTGCTGGTCCTCGGCGGCCTGCTGGCCGCCTTCGCCGGCGTCCTCTACACCGGCCACTACGGCTCCATCTCCGCCGACCAGGGCAACGGGTGGATCTTCCAGGTCTTCGCCGCCACCGTCATCGGCGGCGTCAGCCTCAACGGCGGCCGCGGCACCCTCTTCGGCGCCCTGACCGGTGTGCTGACCCTCCAGCTCGTGGTCAACGTCATGACCCTCGCGGGCGTGCCGCCGCTGTGGAACCAGTTCCTCAACGGCGCGATCATCATCGTCGCGCTGATCATCTCCCGCTTCGCCTCGGGCGAGAAACAGGAGTGACGGGGTCCCCCGGCCCGAGAGCCACCGAAGCGGCGCGACCAGCCCCGCGGGAACCGGTCGCGCCGTTTCGGCCTCCCCCACCCCGCCCCCTCGACCGACCAGCACTCCCAGGCCCGCACGCAGGAGGCGAACACCATGGCGGTGACCGACCAGGCCATCGAGAAGATCAAGGAAATGATCGTCTCCGGCGCCCTGCTGCCCGGCGCGCGACTCCCCAACGAAGCCGACCTCGCCGACCAGCTCGGGCTGTCCCGCAACTCGCTGCGCGAGGCCGTCCGGGCGCTCACCGCGATGCGGATCCTCGTCCCCCGGCAGGGCGACGGCACCTACGTCTCCGGCCTGGAGCCGCACCTCCTGCTGGAAGCCATGGCCTTCGCCTCCGACGTCTCCCGCGGGCACACGGCCCGGCAGCTCCTCCAGGTACGGCGCCTGCTGGAGCCGCAGGTCACCGCCCTCGCCGCCGGCCTGCTCACCGACGACCACCTGCGAACGCTGCGGGCCGTCCTCGACCAGAGCGCCGCGGCTGCCGGCATCGAGGAGTTCATCGAGCTCGACATCGAGTTCCACCGCACCATCGCCGATGCCGTCGGCAACCCCGTGCTGTCCACCCTGCTCGGCATCCTCTCCACCCACACCCAGCGGCTGCGCATCGTGCGCGGTACGCACGACGCCCCTGCCCGCGAGCAGGCACACCGCGAACACGAGGCCATCTGGCGGGCCCTGGTCGACCACGACGCCGTCCTCGCCGCCAGTGCCAGCACCGTGCACGTCGCCGCCGTCGAGGACTGGCTGGCCGCCGGCACCGACCCCCCGGACCTCGACGCCATCGCCTGACGGCGGCGTGCCGAATCCCGCACATCCGTTCCCCTCCCCCTCAGCGCGCAAGACCCCCACGACCCAGGACGGTCTGACACATGAAGAGCCGAACCATCCGGACCACCTGCACGGGCTGCATCGCCGTGTTGCTCGCCGGCTGCCTCACCGCCTGCGGTGGCACTGATGACCCCGGCGCCCGCCCCCAGATCGGCATCGACATCCCCCGCGCCGACTCCGACTTCTGGAAGGCGTACGCGAAGTACCTCCAGCAGGAGATCAACGACCAGCAGCTGAGTGTCCTGCCCCCGACCCGTTCGAACGGCGACGACGCGACGTTCACCGCCAACGTCCAGTCGCTGGCCGCCCGACATCCCAAGTCCATCGTCATGGCGCCGCAGAACACCATGACCACCGATTCGACACTCTCCGAGTTGTTCCGTGCCAACATCCACACGATCAGCGTGGACACCGAACCGGAGCACGGCAGCGTCTACATGGTGGTCCGCACCGACAACAAGACGTACGGCACCAAGGCCTGCGAGTTCCTCGGCAAGCAGCTCGGCGGCAAGGGCAAGGTGGCCGAGCTCCAGGGCGCACTGACCTCCATCAACGGATACGAACGCTCCGAGGGGTTCGCCGCCTGCATGAAACGCAACTACCCCGGTATCCAGGTGATCGCGCTGCCCACCGACTGGAAGGGCGACGTCGCCTCCGCCAAGCTCCAGTCCACCCTCGCCGCCAACCGGGACCTGAACGGCATCTACCTGCAGGCCGGCGGCGTCTTCCTCCAGCCCACCCTCGACCTCCTGCGCCAGAAAGGCCTGCTCAAGCCCGCCGGCCAGCCCGGCCACATCACCATCGTCTCCAACGACGGCATCCCGCAGGAGTTCGACGCGATCCGCAAGGGCGACATCGACGCGACCGTCTCCCAGCCCGCCGACCTCTACGCCAAGTACGCCCTGTACTACGCCAAGGCCGCGGCCGAAGGCAGGAAGTTCCAACCCGGGCCCACCGACCACCAGTCGACCATCATCACCCTGCCCAACGGCCTGGAGGACCAGCTCCCCGCTCCCCTGGTCACCAAGGAGAACGTCGACGACCCGTCGCTCTGGGCCAACCACGCCGCGGGCTGACCGAGGGCCGCACCGTACGAAGTGCACCGGTGGTCAGGGCGGTAGTCGCCCTGGCCCTGGTCCGGGCGCACCCCGGCCGCAGCGCCGCGCCCGCCCCGGGCAGGGCCCGCACGTCGACGGTCAGGGGCCGGCGCTGCGTCTCGGGCACGTCCGCGTGGCACATCGTTCGACTTCTTCGGTTCGTCCGTGTTTTGGCTCCGGGCAGCAGGGCACGTGCCGGTCAGGGAGGTCCGGATCTACAAGCGGAGGACCCAAATGTCGACAGGGACCCTCATCGCAGTCATCGTCATTCTGGTCGCGTGCGCGCTGGTGGCGACGTTCGCCATCCGCCGCCGCCATCTGCGGGAGCGGTTCGGCCCGGAGTACGACCGGACCGCGGAGGCGAAGGACGGCCGTTTCGCCGCCGACCGGGAGCTGCGCAAACGCGAGTCGCGCCACGACTCGCTGAACATCAAACCGCTGTCACCGGGTACCCGTGACCGGTACGCCAAGGACTGGGCACGGGTGCAGGAACAGTTCGTCGACCGGCCCGACGACACGGTGCACGAGGCGGACCGGCTCGTCACCACGCTCATGAGCGAGCGCGGATACCCGACCGAGGGGTACGAGCAGCAGCTCAAGGACCTCTCGGTCGCACACGGGAGCGTGCTGACGCACTTCCGGTCCGCTCACGAGGTCAACGACCGCAGCAGCCGCCACCAGGCGACCACGGAAGAACTGCGGGGCGCCATGGTGCACTACCGCACCCTGTTCGAGGAACTGCTCCACAACGGTGACCGTCCGCAGGGCAGCCGTGCGTGAGCCCCGGACCGGCGAGTCGAGCCGACGGGACGCACCCGGCGACGGCCGCCGACCGGAACCGCCGAGAGGGAAGTGAAGAGATGCACAGCCGAGCAACATCCGAACCGCGCGAGGGCGGCCTGTCCACGGAGGATCTGGCCGGCGCCCGACAGGACACCGACGAACGGAGCGATACCTCCGGGGCGGATTCGCCACCGGCGTTCCCCGGGGAAGCCACCACCGAACAGCGGAGCGGTGAGCAGGAGTTCACGCTCGAAGGCCGCGACCGCGAGCAGAGCTACGGGCAGGAACGCGGACAGGAAGAGGATCAGGAAAGGGGCTACACCCAGGCATCCGAGCCGTCCGAACCGTCCGAACCGTCCGAGCGCACCAAGGACCCGGAAGCCGCCGAGAACGAACCGCTGCTGGGCGGGCAGCAGGAGGAGTTCCGCTCCCGGTGGCAGAAGATCCAGGGCGAATTCGTCGACGACCCGCGCAGTGCCGTGTCCGCGGCCGACAATCTGGTCGCCGAAGCGATGCAGGCACTCGCCACCACCTTCTCCGCGCACAAGCAGGACCTCGAAGGCCAGTGGCACCGCGGCGACGAGGTGCCGACCGAAGAACTGCGCGTCGCGCTCCGGCGCTACCGCTCGTTCTTCAACCGCCTGCTCAACACCTGAAGCAACGGGGCCGAAGCAACGGTGCCGAAGCCACTCCCCCGACCTGCGACGATCGAGTTCCGTTCGGTCCTCGCCCAAGAAAACCGAACAGGTTCTTCGGGCCTCCTGCGAACTTCAGGAGGCCTGCTGGCTGATCGGACCGGGCGACAGCAGGCGCGACACGAGGGTGCGGGTCCATTCGGCGGTCAGGGGCAGGGCGGTGAAGACGGCGCGGTAGTAGAGGGGCGCGAGTACGGCGTCCGCGGCGTGTTCGAGGGTCGGGGGCTGTTCGCCCCGGGCCCGTTCCCGTCCGAGGATGGCTTCGAGCCCTTGCTCGCGCTCTCCGCGGCACGCCGCGGCACCCTGTTCTCCGCCCGTGCCGATGGTGGCCCGCACCAGGGCGAGGGTGTCCGGGTCGCCGAGGTCCTTGGCGAGGTCGGACGCGTAGCGCTCCAGGTCCCCACGGAGGCTCCCGGTGTCCGGCACCACGATGTCTCCGGTGAAGCGGCTGGTCGCGACGTCGGCGAGCAGTTCGCCGACGGAGCCCCACCGGCGGTAGACCGTGGTGGCGTGCACGCCCGCGCGGGCGGCCACCACCGGGATCGTCAGCACGTCGGGGGAGCCTTCGGTCACCACTTCCTGGACGGCCCGGTGCACAGCCGCTCGGACTTTCGCGGAGCGGCCGCCGGGCCGGCTGCCGTTGCCGGACGGAGGGGGCGTCGTAGCGGTCACGCGGCCAGTATCGCATCGATCACTGCTTTTTAAGTTTTCCCCGGGTAGTCCTCTGACCTGCGGAAACGCTGACCAGTTGGCCACTGACCTGCGAAAATGCCTCTCTGGGACTCTCGCGATCTCTCCGCGTTTCTCGGCCTCATGTGTGCCGATTCCGTGCTGCGCAGCGGTCCGCTGTCCTCCTGGCCGCCGCCCACGCCTCTCCGCTCGGCCGCTCGGCGGCCCTACAAGTATCGCAGGCCCACCGCTCCCTCGCGGGCACCGAGCAGGGCTGGACATCACTGCGAACCTGCGAGTGGCAGCGCCCCCTCACCCAACCCAACTATCACGGAACGTAACCAAGGAGCTGACCTTGCACATCGACACCATCACCCCTCGGCGATTCAACGAACTGCTCTCGGACGCGACCATTCCTGTCGCTCACCGCGCCTTGTGGGTGGCGCTGCGTCGTCGAGGTCCCAAGTTGGAGCCGCTGCTCCTCTCCGTCGACGAGCGGGCGGAGTTGGAGCGATGGATCCGGCGGGCGACATCGGCCCAGGCGCTCGCGTTGCGGTCGCGGATCGTGCTGGCATGTGCGGGTCCCGAGGTGCCCGCGATCGTCGTTGTTGCACGGGAGTTGGGGATCGCCGCCGACACCGTGCGCAAATGGCGGCGGCGCTTCCTGGCCGAACGGCTGGACGGCCTCGTCGACGAACCACGACCGGGCCGGCCACCCACCATCGCCGCGGAGGAGGTGGAGGCCGTGATCGTGGCAACCCTGGAGGAGATCCCGAAGAACGCCACACACTGGTCCCGCAGTTCGATGGCGGACCGCAGCGGCCTGTCCAAGTCCACCATCGGGCGAATCTGGAGGAAGTTCCAGCTCAAGCCCCACCTGACCAGCACGTTCAAGCTCTCCACCGACCCCCTGTTCGTTGAGAAGGTCTACGACGTGGTCGGTCTGCACTTCAACCCGCCCCAGGGTGCCGTGGTGCTGTCGGTCGACGAGAAGTCCCAGACGAGCCCCTGCCCCGACCGGACCCCCGGGCCCGGCCGGGGCAGGGGCCGGGCCGATAATGGACCGGACGGTTCCGTGGGCGGGACGTGGTGAGACGTGGCGAGAGGTGACGCATGACCAGCAGGTTGCGGGTGCTGAGGCAGCAGAACCGGCTCAGCCTGGAGGCGCTCGCCGAGCAGGTCGGGGTGACCAAGAGCTACCTGTCCAAGGTGGAGCGCGGGATCAGCGAGCCGTCGATCTCGACGGCGCTCAAGCTGGCCCACGCGCTGAAGGTCGACGTCGGCCGGCTCTTCTCCGACGAGGTGGAGCCGGAGCTGGTGACCGTCGTACGGGCCGGCGAGCGAACGCCGATGGGCGACAGGGGCGGCGCCGGCGCCTCCCGCTACGAGGGCATCGCGACGGGCCTCAGCGGCAAGCGGATGGTGCCGTTCGTGATGCACCCGCCGTCCGGGCCGGTGGACTCGCCGTACAAGTCGCACGCGGGCGAGGAGTTCTTCTTCGTCCACGCGGGCACCGCCGTGCTGGAGTTCCCCGAGCGCAGCGTCGAACTCGGCCCCGGGGACAGCGTGTACTTCAACTCGGCGCTGCCGCACCGCTGTCGGAGCACCGGGCCGGAGCCGGCCGAGATCCTCGTGGTCATCCACGACGACCCGGCCGGCCCCTCGGACCGGGTGCCCACCCTGCCCTGACGCCCCTCAGACGAAGGTACGGATCCCGGCGGCCGCGAGCAGCTCGGCCAGGCGTGCCGTCCCCGCCTCGTCCAGCGGCAGCAGCGGGCGCCGGGGATCGCCGACGTCCAGGCCGCCCAGCACCAGGCCCGCCTTCACGGTGGTCGGCAGGCCGCCGTCGAGCAGGAACCGGAGCACCGGAAGCTGCCGGTAGAACACCTCGCGGGCCGCGTCCAGGTCGCCGTCGCGCACCGCCCGGTACAGGCCGAGGGTGAGGTCGGGGATGACGCAGGGCGCGGCCGTGCACCAGCCGGCCGCCCCGGCGGCGAACGCCTCCAGCGCCAGCGGGTTGGAGCCGTTGTAGAACGGCAGCGCGCCGTCGGAGAGTTGGGTGAGCCGGTGCATCCGCTGGATGTCGCCGCTGCTCTCCTTGACCATCGTGATGTTCTCCACCCGCTCGACCAGCCGGTGCATGAGTTCCGGGCTGAGGTCGACGCCGGCGGTGGCGGGGTTGTTGTAGATCATCAGCGGGATGCCGACCGCGTCGGCGATCTCGGTGTAGTGCCGGGTGATCTCGCGCTCGTCCAGCCGCCAGTACGAGAGCGGCAGCACCATCACCACGTCGGCGCCGGCCTGTTCGGCGAACCTGGCGCGGCGTACGGCGCTGCGGGTGGTGAGGTCGGCGATGCCGACGACGGTGGGCACCCGGCCCGCGACGGCCGACACCGAGGCCTCGGCGACGGCGTGCCACTCCCGGTCGTCGAGGTAGGCGCTCTCGCCGGTGGAGCCCAGCGGGGCGACGGCGTGGCAGCCGGAGCGGACCAGTCGGTCGATCAGCTCGGTGAGCCGGTCGAGGTCCGGGCTGCTGTCGATGGGTGAGAACGGGGTCACCGGGTAGGCGATGATCCCCTCCAGGGTGGTGGCGCCCATCTCAGGCCTCCGTACGGGTGGTCGGGGCGTCGCCGTGGCCGGCGCGCAGGGCATCGCCGTGGCCCGCCCGCAGGGCGCGGCGGGCGTAGTAGGCGAAGTTCGCCTGGCCGCGCCTGGGGGTGGAGATCCAGTCGTGCGCCTCCTTGGCCAGCAGCTCGGGGATCTCCTGGATCTTCCCGGCAGCGCTCGCGAGCAGTTGGAGCCTGGCGGCCCGCTCGAAGAGCAGGGCCAGCGTGCACGCCTCCTCCACCGTGCCGGTGGCGACCAGCTGGCCGTGGTGGGCGAGCAGGAGCGCGCGCTTGTCGCCGAGGGCGGCGGAGATGATCTCGCCCTCCTCGTTGCCGACCGGGATGCCGGGCCACTTCTCCAGGAACGCGCAGTCGTCGTAGAGCGGGCACATGTCCATGTGCGAGACGACCAGCGGGGTCTCCAGCATCGACAGCGCGGAGACGTGCAGCGGGTGGGTGTGGATGATGCAGTTGACGTCCGGGCGGGCCCGGTAGACCCAACTGTGGAACCGGTTGGCCGGGTTGGCCATCCCGTCGCCCTCCAGGACGTCGAGGTTCTCGTCGACGAGCAGCAGGTTGTCCTCGGTGATCTCGTCGAAGCCGAGGCCGAGGCGCTGGGTGTAGTAAGTGCCGGGGCGTTCGGCCCGGGCGGTGATCTGGCCGGCCAGCCCGGAGTCGTGGCCGGCGTCGAACAGGATGCGGCAGGTCAGGGCGAGCTTCTGGCGCACCGTCCAGTCGTTGTCGGGGATCGCGCTCTGCATGCGGTGGTGGGCCAGGTTCACCAGGTCGGACTTGCCCGTCTCGAACGTGTCGGCCATGGCCGTGGTTCTCCTTCGCTCGTCGGTCGCGGAGGTCGCGGAGGTCGCGAGGTCGCGGCGGTCCTGCCGGGGCGTCGAGCGGTGGGCACGGGCGCAGGGGCGCACGGGCACACGGCGGAAGCCCGACGGTGAGGACACGCGATTCACTTTAGGACACCTTGTGTCCTCACGTCGAGGGTTCACCCCGGACATCGCTTCCCGAACGCTCCGAGCGGTCGCCGCCGCGCGGCCGGACGGCCGTCACACGCCGCCCCCGGAAGGGCTCACTCCCGGCCCGCGGCCACCAGACCGTCGATCAGCACCGCCAGAGCGGTGCGCAGCTCGGCGCAGTGGGCGCCCGGGCCCAGGTAGGGGGCCGTCGTCCGGGCGAGCGCCAGGGCGGGGAGGGCCCGGGCGTCGGCTGCGGCCAGCGAGTCGGTCCGCGGGCTGGGCCGGCGCGGGCGGTCGACAGGGTGTTCGGAGAGGAGTTCGCCGACCAGGAGCTGCCAGCAGGAGCGGTAGGCGGCGGCCGGGCGCTGGCCTCAGTCGTCCAGCGTGGGCAGACCCGTGAGACCGGTGTCGTGCATCATGCGGTCGACCGTGTCGTGGAGGGGGCTGTCGCTGCCGATGACGGTCTCGATGCCGCCGGACAGGAGGTCGTGCTCGCGGTACCAGTCCCGCAGCTCCCGCTCGGTGACCCGCGTGAGGTACTCGGCATCGGTCTTCGAGGCATGCCGCGCGAGGGTCTCGTGGAACGGGACGTCGAGGTAGTAGCAGCGGGAGACACCGCGGTGGTCGCCCACCAGGCCCGCGAGCATGTCGCCGTAGTGGTCGGCGTACAGGATGCCTTCGATGATGACGTGGTAGCCGGCATCGAGCGCGTAGCGTGCCACGGTGTCGATCAGGCCGATGTTCGCGCCGCCGGGCCGGTCGCGTTCGCGCAGCACGGTCCGGCGGAGGTTGTCCTGCGCGACCAGGGCCAGGCCGCGACCGAACCGCTGCCGGACCCCGGCGGCCACCGACGACTTGCCGCTGGCGGAGTTTCCCCGGACGACAACGAGGCGGGTCTCCTCGCCTCCCGCCATCACGCGGCCGGCAGCAGGTGCCGGGTGGCTCGGGGTGCTCATGTCGGCCGGCCGACCAAGTGGACTTTCACAACCAGCCTGTGAGCCATCGGATTTCTTCCTCTCGAAGCGGCGGAGAGCGGATATGAAGGGTCGCCCGGCCGGACCAGGGCGCGGCGAAGCCGTGATCGGGCATGTGATCGATTGTCGTATGTGAGTGCGTCGGCAGGTGTTCCACCATAGGCGGCTGGGCGGGGCCGTGTCGGCGTGTCGCGTCGGATGACACACGATCTGGTGAACGACCCCAACTCGCAGGACTGATTGGGATGTTGTTGATCGCCTCGGACACTGCGCCGGGGCTGCGCCGAGCCCGGCGGGCCGCGGGGCCGGTGAGCGCGGGTCACTGGTGCAGCAGGGCGAGGAGCCGGTTGTGGAGGAGTTCCTCGTCGCGGGTGGCGCCCAGGTTCCGGTACTGGTCCTGGCTGGCGGTGTACCAGTTGACGGCGGCTTCGGCCTGTCCGGCGCGTTCGGCGGCCTGTCCGAGGTACTCGATGGCGTGGGCCGACCAGTGGCGGTGGCCGAGGTGCGCGAACTCCTGCACGGCGATGCTGATGGTCCAGTTCGCGGGGTCGTGCTGACTGGCGAGGGACTGGGCTTCTCCCAGGAACACCCGCGCCCTGGCCACGTTCAGTGGGTCGGGCGGGGTGAGCGATTCGAGGTCGGTGAGGGCCTGCTGGAGCAGTGGGAGCGCGAGGTCCGTGTTGCCCTGACGGGCGGCGGCGGAGCCGAGGAGGATCTCGGCGAGGCCGGTGCCGCGCCGGTCGCCGAGGTCGGCGTAGAGCGTGATCGCACGGGTGAGTTCGGGCTCGGCGGCGGCGTACTGCTCGACGTCGTAGAGGGTGGCGCCGATGCCGGCCGTGCACTGCCGCGATGCGGCTGGCGTCCTGGTCCTCGGTGGCGAGGGTGCGGCCCTCCTCGTAGAGCCGCAGCGCCTCCTCGTGGGCTCCGGTGCGCTTGTGCGAGATGGCCAGGGTGGTGGTCATCTCGTAGATGGCCAGGCGGTGGCCCCAGAGCCGGGCGAAGCCGAGCTTGTGGCAGGGGACGCTCAGGTCGGTGCGCCGCAGGCGGTGGAAGAGCCGCCACAGGTCGTGGACCAGGACCACGGCCGCGGGAAGTTGCCGACCTGGCGCCCCAGCCGCGGGTCCCACTCCTCGGCGAGCAGGCCCAGGTCGCTGCGCAGCGCCAGCAGCCGGTCGAACAGCTCGCGCGCCTCCTGCACCCGGCCGATCATGGCGAGGTCGTCGGCCAGCCAGAACGAGCAGGCCAGGAAGGCGCCCTCGTGGCCGGACAGGCCGTCGACGTTGTTGCCGCTCTCGTCGTGGGTCGGGTAGCGCAGCACGAAGCCGTCCTCGGTGGACAGCTCGCGCTGGATCGCCTCGATGGTCCTTCGCCGCCGCCGTTCGGGGCCTCGTCGAGGGGGGTTCACCCGCCGGGACGGACCCGGCGCTCAAGGACGCGTACGCCGAGAGGATGACCGCGGTGCGCCAGCCCGCGGGCCTGCGGGCCATCGAGGGCCTGGTGCGCTGGGACATGGACGCGGCCCTGCGCGAGACGAGGCAGCCGATCACCGTGTTCGCGATACGCGACCTGGTGACACGGGAAGCGATCGACCGGTACCGGGACCGCCTCGACATCGTGCTCATCGACCTCGGCAGCCACCACTTCCCGGTCGAGGCCCCCGAGGAGACGGCGAAACTGCTCTCCGGCGTCAGGTTCTGACTCGACGCCAGCCCACCGGTGCGCCGCTGCGGGCCGCGGGCCCGCCTGACCGCGAGCGGTCAGGGGGCATCGGCGCTCGTGCGCAGGTGGGCGGGCGGTGTGTCAGGTGGCGATGGTGGCGACGGGTTCGAGGCCGTAGGTTCGCGCGTAGCCGTTCTCGGTGCCGACGAGGAGGTCGACGACCTCGAAGTAGCGGTCCCAGAAGGGGGTTTCGCGCAGTGCGTCGACGAGGAGCCGGTAGGCGTGGTGGTCGTCGGCCTCCCACACCCAGACGTCGGTGACACGAGCGGAGTAGAACTCCGTGTCGTAGAAGCGTGACCGGACGCCGGTGGTCCTGGCCTCGATGGCCGGCAGGACCTGGGTGGTGAAGGCGTCCACGCGTTCCTCGACGGTCAGTGCGAGCCACTCGGGCGTGGTCTTGACCAGCATGAACGCCGTGACCGGCGGTTCGGACTTTTCAGCGGACATCGGGGGGCCTCCGAAGCGGCAGATGGGTCGTGGTCGTGGTTCGCCGGGCTCTGTGCCGCCCCGGCGCCGGGCGATGGACTTCAGGAGAGGACCGCGGGCTTGAGGGTCCGGGCGCACCACTGCTCGAAGCCGGTGGCGGAGGCGGTGTCCGGGGTGCGGACGACGCCGGCGTCGAGGCCCTCGTCCTTGGCCCGCTTCATGTCGACCACGCCCCGGGCGAACGCCTCGTCGAGGCCGTAGCCGACGAGGGTGGTGTACAGCTCGTCGAACGACTGGCGTTCGTAGCGGACGGGGCGGCCGAGCTGCTCGGTCATGATGCGGGCCAGGTCGTTCGGGGACAGGTCCCGCGGGCCCAGGACCGGGACGCTGCCGGTGCCGGTCCACGAGCGGTCCAGCAACAGGCCGACCGCGGCCGCCGCGATGTCGGCGACGGCCACGAACGGGGCCTTGCGGTCGGCGTCGACGGAGTCGGTGAAGACGCCCTTCTCACGGATCGAGTCGGCTTCCTCCAGGAGGTTCTCGAAGAAGGACGGGTTGGCCAGGGCCCGGTAGGCGACGCCGGTGCCGGCGATGAGGTCGTCCATGGCGAGGGAGGCGGTGACGAGGCCCGCTCGGTCGGCGAGCGGGGTGCCGCGGCCGAGCGCGGAGACGCCGACGACGTGGCCGACGCCGTGGGCGACGAGCGCCTCGGTGGCGGGGCGGGTGAAACCGCTGTAGGCGTCGTACGGGGTCAGGGAGGCGTCCGGGGGGACGAGCCAGAAGACCGCGTCCGCGCCCTCGAAGGACCGGTCGAGGACCTCGGCGTCCGCGTGCGAGCCGGTGACCACCTCGACGCGTCCGCGCGCCGCGTCCGGAAGCCGGGCGGGATCGCGCACGATCACGCGCAGTTCCTCGCCCGCGGCGGGGGCGGACTCCAGGAGCCGGGAGAGCAGGTGGCGGCCGATGTTCCCGGTGGGACCAGTGATGACGATCATGAAAACCTCGTAGCTGGTGCTGGTTTCGGTATGCCCTCATCCTGCTGAGGCCCACCGTGCTGCCACAATGGGAACTTCAGCACGGAATCATTGACTGAAATGGAATGATGCTGGTGAGCAGCCCGGATCCGGTCATCGACGCCAATCTCGCCATCGCTCTGGATGCCTTGCTGGCCGAGCACAGCGTGACCCGCGCCGCCGCACGACTGCACACCTCGCCCGCCGCCATGAGCCGCACCCTGGCCCGGCTGCGCCGCATCCTCCAGGACCCCCTCCTGGTCCGGGCCGGACAGACCATGGTTCCCACCCCGCGCGCCCAGGCCTTGCGCGAGGAAGCCGCCGCAGTGGTGCGCAGCCTCGGCGCGCTGCTCGGTCCCGGCACGAGCGTCGACCCCGCCGGCCTCCGCAACACCTTCACCCTCCAGGCCGCCGACCTGGTCGGCGCGGCCTTGGCGCCCGGGCTGCTGCGACTGGCCCGGCGGGAGGCGCCGGGGGTCTCGTTCCGGATCCGGGCCGAGGAACTGGAGGCCGGGCCCGCCCTGCGCGACGGCCGGATCGACCTGGAGGTCGGGTCCATCGACCACGTGGACCCCGAAACCCAGGTCGAGGAACTGGTCAGCCTCCGCATGGTCGCGGCCGTCCGGCCCGGCCATCCGCTCACCGAAGGACCGCTGACCTTGGCCCGGCTCGCGGCCGCCCACCACGCCGCGGTCAGCCGCCGCGGCCGGTTCACCGGCCCCCTCGACGCCGCCCTGGCCGAGCAGGACCTCCACCGGCGGGTCAGCATCGTCCTCCCCAGCCACCTGGCCGCGATGACCCTCGCCACCCGCAGCGACCTCGTCTGCCTCGTACCCGCCGCACTCCCCGGCGCCGCCCCCTCGCCCCTCACCCACGACGCCGGCGCCCTCGGACTGCACCTCCTCGACATCCCCCTGGCCCTGCCGCCCCTGACCATCGGCATGGCCTGGCACCCCCGGCACACGGCCGACGGGGCCCACCGCTGGCTCCGCGACACCGTCCGCCGGGTTCTCCGCACGCCGGCGGCAGCTTCTGGGCCCACCGCGGCGGACGCGATCGGCCCCGCATAGGACGACGCCGCCCCGGCCCGCTGGCTTCAGAGGTGGACGGGCAGGTGGCGGGGTCCGCGGAGCATGGCGTTCTGCCGGTAGGGGGGCGGATCCTGGACCAGGCGTGCCGCGCCGAGGCGGGGGATCAGCGCGCCGAGCGCGGCCTCGGCTTCGATGCGGGCGAGTGGTGCGCCGTAGCACAGGTGGATACCGCTGCCGAAGCCGAGGTGCTGGTTGTCCGGGCGGGTGGGGTCGAACCGGTCCGGCGCGTGGAACCGCTTGGGGTCGCGGTTGCCCGAGGCCAGCGCGAGCACGACGGTGGCGCCTTGGGGGATGGTGGTGCCGCCGACGTCGATGTCGGCGAGGGGGATGCGCTCGCGCATGTGAACCGGGGGTTCGTAGCGCAGCAGTTCCTCCACCGCTCGCGGCATCAGGTCCGGTTCGCGACGCAGCCGGTCCAGCTGCTCGGGCTGGCGCAGCAGGGTGAGCACCCCGTTGGTGATCAGGTTCACCGTGGTCTCGTGTCCGGCGATGAGCAGCAGCACGGCGGTTTCCGCGAGTTCTTCCTGGGTGAGCCGCAGGGCCGGGTCCGGTTCGTTGACGAAGGCGGAGAGCATGTCGTCGCTCGGATTGCCGCGGCGCTTCTCGGCGAGGCCCGCCAGGTACCGGCCCATCTCGCCACGCGCCTGTTCGCCCGCTTGGTCGCCCGCCTCGTCCCGCTCGGAGGAGTCCTCTTCGGGCCGGACGTCGGCGGACGCGACGATCGCGTCGGACCACGCCCGGAAGAGCGGCTCGTCCTCACGCGGCACGCCGAGCAGGCGGCAGATCACCGTGACGGGCAGCGGGTAGGCGAGGTCGTCGACGATGTCGATCCGACCGCCCGCCTGGAACGGCTCCATCAGTTCCCCGGTGAGCCGGACGATCTCGCCGCGCATGGCATCGACCCGGCACGGGCTGTGCGGGGGGCCGAACGGCCGCATGGCCAAGGTGCGCAGTCTGTGGTGCTCCGGGTCGTCGAGCCGCAGGAACGGCGGCTTGTGCGTCGTCTCGCCACAGATGCGGGGGTCGACACTCATCCGTGGATCGTGGAGCAGGGCGGCGACCTCGTGGTAGGTGCCGATCAGGTAGCTGCCGTCTGCCTGCCGCACGACGGGACCGGCCTCGCGGAGTTCCGCGTACAGCGGGTAGGGGTTGGGGCGGTTCGCGTAGTCGGTGATCCGTGCCAGCAAGGTGTCGGAGTCCATGGTGGCTCCTCGTCGTTGGGCGGGACGTGGGTCAGCCGGTGGGCCGCACCACGGTCAGTCGACGGTCGGGCAGGTATCCGGTGAGCGCCACGGTGGGGCCGTGGGACAGCCCCTTCGGATCCGGCACGTCGGACGGAATCGGGATGTCCGCCGCGAGCGCGCGGTCCGCCGCGCCGGGCGGGGGCGGGAACGGCGCGGCCGTCTCGATCAGGTGCCGGTAGTAGTCGAGCGACTTGGCCATGTCGACGGTGACCGCCGCGGTGACCCGCCCCTGGTAGCCGTAGACCATCGCCAGACGGCGCGCCTCCAGAGAACCCTGGGCGATGACCACGTGGTCGGAGAAGGTGGGCACGCCCACCGACTTGATGTTGAGCCCGAACTGGGTCGACCAGAACGTCGGGAGGGCGAGGTGCGGGCGCCGCAGGGGACCTGGACTGACCATGTTGTGGGCCGCCACCCCGGCCTGTTCGACCGCGTTCCCCCAGTGTTCGAGGGAGAGCATCTGGTAACCGAACAGCGGGTGGGGGAAGCGGGAGACGTCGCCGGCGACGAAGACGTCGTCCGTGACGATTCCGTACATGGTGAAGGCGCGGCACCCGGCGTCGCAGGCGATTCCGCGCGGGCCCGCCGCCAGGCCGGAATCCGCCAACCACTCGACGTTGCGGACCGCCCCCAACGCCACGACGCACACGTCCGCCTCGACGCGGCTGCCGTCGGACAGCTCCGCGCCGGTGAAGCGGCCGCCGCCGTCCCCGCGCAGGGCGGTGACCGTCACGCCGGTGCGCAGGTCCACACCGTGGTTGCGCTGCATGGCGGCCGCGAGTTTCGCCAGGGTGCCGCCGAGCGCGCCCACCAGAGGTGCGGGACCGCGTTCGGCGACGGTGACGTCCAGTCCGCGTTCCCGGCAGGCCGAGGCGATCTCCGAACCGGTGAAGCCGCCGCCGATCACCAGCACCCGCCGTGGCCCGGCGGCCAACCGCAGGGCCAAGCCGCCGGCGTCCTCGCGGGTACGCAGGGTGAACACCCCGTCCAGGGCGGCCTCCTGCGGATGGGGCCAGGGACGCGCCCGGGTCCCGGTGGCGATCAGCAACCGGTCGTACGGCAGCGACTCGCCATCGGCCAGCATCACCCGCTTCCCCAGGGGGTCCAGGCCGGTGGCGCGTACACCCAGCCGCCACTCGGCGTCCGGATCCCGGCGCATCGGCAGCCCGGTGGAGTCCGCCGCAGCGTGGCCCAGCAGCACCTGCTTGGACAGCGGCGGCCGGTCGTAGGGCGGATGGGGCTCGTCGCCGACCACGGTCAGTGAGCCGGTGAAGCCCTCCTCCCGCAGCGCCTCCGCGGCCCGCAACCCGGCCAGCGACGCGCCGACGACGACGATCCGGCCCGCTTCCTGGTCACCGGCCATCAGCGCTCACCTCCTCACCGAGGAGGATGGCCTGGACCGGGCACGCCGCCGCGGCCTGGCGCACGCGCTCGACCTGGTCTTCGGGGACAGCCGGGGCATACAGCAGTCCCTCCTCGCCGTGCAGCTGGAACACCCTCGGCGCGAGAAACACGCACTGTGCGTAGCCCTGGCAACGCGTGAGGTCCACAACGGTCCGCATCCCCACCACTTCCTCTGCCGCCGTACCCCCTCTCTCTTCCAGCATGGAACGAGAACCGGACGCGCGCAGCACGGGCCGAGAACCGGGCGCGGGCGCGGCAACCGCTCGGGGACGCCCCGAGGGAGAACACCACGGCGTCACCACCGGCACTCCCGCCGGCACCGTCACCGCAGCCGCTCTCGTCATCCGGCTCCGCACATGATCGCCCGGACAGCTCCGCCCAGGTCCGCCTGGTACTCCGGTGAGAGTTCTCCGTTGAGCCCCGCTCACCAGGTCACGGGCAGTGACCGCATCCCGTAGATGAACGACTCGGTACGGAACTCGCGCTCGCCGGTCAGCCGCAGCCCCGGCAGCCGGCGGAACAGCGTCTCCAGGGCGATCTGGAGTTCGGCGCGGGCCAGCGGCTGGCCCAGGCACTGGTGCACGCCGAAGCCGAACGCCAGGTGCCGCCGGGCGTCCCGGTGCAGGTCCAGCTCGTCCGTCGCCCGATGGCCGGCGCCGCCGAACACCGCCTCGTCCCGGTTGGCGGTGGAGAGCATCGCGATCACGCCCTCCCCGGCCCGGACGGTGACGCCGCCCAGCTCCACGTCCTCCAGCGCCACCCGGGGCAGGCCGGTGTGCACGATGGTCAGCAGCCGCAACAGCTCCTCCACCGCGCCCGGCAGGGTGGCCGGGTCGGCCAGGCCGGGGATCTGCTCGGGGTGCTCCAGCAGCAGCGCGGTCGACAGCGCGATCATGTTCGCGGTCGTCTCGTGCCCGGCGATCAGCAGCAGCACGCCCGTGGCGGCCACGTCGTCCGGGGTCAGGTCGTCCCGCGCCGCGAGTCGGCTGAGGACGTCGTCCTCCGGCTGTGCGCGCTTGCGGGCCGTCAGGTCGCGCAGGTAGTCCAGGACCTCCTCCTGGGCCTCCCGGAGCTGCTCCACGGTGCTCTCCTGGCTGAGCATCGTGCGGCTCAGGCTCTGGAAGCGGTCGTGGTCCTCGTACGGCACGCCGAGCAGCAGGCAGATCACCAGCGAGGGCACCGGCAGCGCGAAGTCGGTGACCAGGTCGGCCGTGGTCCGGCCCGCGGTCATCCGGTCCAGTGCCCCGTCCACGATCCGCTGGATCTCCGGGCGCAGCGCCTCCACCCGCTTGACCAGGAATTCCCCGGTGATCACGCGGCGCTGGCGGGCGTGCTCGGGGTCGTCGAGCCGCAGGAAGTCCGGATTGTCGGTGATCAGCTCGCGAGCGCCGGCGACCAGCAGCGGGAAGGCCGGGTGGCGTATGTCGGCACTGAACCGGCGGTCGGACAGCACGGTGCGGACCTCGGCGAAGCCGGTGACCAGCCAGCAGAGGTCGCCGTCGGGCAGCTCGGCCCTGGTCACCGGCCCGGTGGCGGCGGCCTCGGCGTACGCGGGCGGCGGGCCGAACGGGCAGCCGCCGGAGTGCCGGGCCGGCAGCGGGAGGATGGGGGTGGTGGGTGCGGTGGTCAAGGCGGGGGTCTCCTCACGTCGCGGGTGTTCTCGTGGGGTTCGGGGCCCGGGAAGGTTCCCGGCGCGGCCTGCGGGGCCGGCGGCGGGGGTCCGTCAGGCCCCGGTCCGCGCGGGCTCGTCCCCGGTGACGGTGATCGCCCGGCCCGGGCAGAGCTCGGAGGCGAGTCTGACGTCGTCGAACTGCTCGGGCAGCACGACGGTCTGACGGAGCCTCACGAGACTGTCCCGGTCGTCCTGGTCGAAGACCGCGGGGGCGTTCATCACGCACAAGCCGGAGCTGCAGCAACGGTCCCGGTCGACGCTCACCTGCATGTCTGGCACCTTTCGCCAGGGCGGCGCCGGCTGCCCGGCGGCCGCCGCTCGTTGTCACGGTCAACCTAGCCGTCGCCAGTCCGTTCACGGAGGGGTACGGTGGCCGGATCGAGAATGGCTGATTCGACCCCTGTGCGTGAACTCCCATGGCGGCGCAATGCGTTTCAACCCGCGGTACTTCGCCGGACGGGTCGGCGGACCCGGGCACGCGGACGGCCTCGCAAGCCTTCGGCGGTGGCCAACTCCCGTACGGAGGCCACCGTGTCGGCCTCGGCGGCGCTCTTGTCCGGCCGGTAGCGCACCACCCGGGCGAACCGCAGGGCCGGCCCGGCGGGGTGGTGGGGGCTGCGCCGGAGGCCGTCGAAGGCGACCTCGACGACCAGTTCCGGCCGGACCGGCACCGCCCGGGCGTCCCACCCGGTCTCCCGGGCGAGCAACTCGGCGGTCTGCCAGGCGAGCGTCCGGTCGGTCAGCCGGAACGGCCCCGCCCTACCGGCGGTGGCGGCCGGTAAGCGGCCGGCGCCGCTGACGTAACGCGCAGGGCGCGGGCGCGGTTGCCTACGCCATGATCACGGTCACGTGAATCTTGTCGAAACAAGATCATTATTTGATGATCCTTTGGTGTTGTTTGACCCCATCTTTGATCTTGCCGCCCACTCCTATGCTCCGAGAGCGCCGTCGAGCGACGGTGTCCCAAGGAGTCGATATGAACAGACGGATGACCACACGACGCAGACCCGGCAGGCCTGTTGGCATGCGGACGCTGAGCGGGTCGCTGGCCCTGGCCGTGGCGGTGTCGCTGCTGGCCGGGTCCGAGACGGCCCTCGCCGCGTCGCCGAGCGCGGCGGCGAAGGCGGGCAAGGGAGCCGGGCAGTGGGCCACGTCCGCCGCCGACGTACCGTCGGCGAGGGTCGCGGCGCGGCTGTCCGGGCAGCGGGTGGAGGCGCTCTCCGAGCGTACGGAGACGTCGACGACGTGGGTGAACAAGGACGGTTCGCTCACCACCGAGCTGTTCGCGGGCCCGGTCCGTTTCCAGCGTGACGGCCAGTGGGTGGACGTCGACCTCGGCCTCCAGGCCGGCGCGGACGGGTCGGTGGCACCGAAGGCCCACCCGAACGCGCTGCGGCTCGCCGGTGCCGGCGGCACCCGGGCGAAGTCGCTGCTCCACGCGCAGGCGGCGGCCCCGGACGACGCCCGCACCCTGGTGACCCTCGGACAGGGCGACCAGCAGGTCGAGCTCCAGTGGCGGGGCGGCCTGCCCAAGCCCGCCCTGGACGGCACGAAGGCCACCTACCGGGACGCGATCGCGGACGGCGCGGCCGACCTGGTCGTGGAGGCCACCCGGACCGGCTTCGAGCAGTACACGGTGCTCAAGCAGCGCCCGAGCGCCGCCGGGTTCTCGTACACGATGCCGCTGAAGGCCGACGGCCTGAAGGCCGAGGTCCAGCCGGACGGCGGCGTGCTGTTCACCGACAAGCGCACCGGCGAGCGGCGGGCCGTGCTCCCGGCGCCGGTGATGTGGGACGCGACGGCCGCCGCCGAGGGCTCCGGCGAGCACGCCCGGCAGGCGAAGGTCGGCCTGAAGGTCGTTCAGCGCGGCGACGGCATCGACCTGGTGTTCACGCCGGACGCCGCGTTCCTCGCGGACCCGAAGACGCAGTACCCGGTGACGGTCGACCCCTCCACCACGGCCCTCGGCAACGCCTTCGACACCCGGGTGCAGCAGGGCGAGACGGTCGACTGGTCGGCCGACACCGAGATCTACTGGGGCAACTCCGGCACCAAGAACGCGGACGGCTCCTCCCGCCAGGCCCGGTCGTTCATCAACTGGAACACCGCGCCGATCGCGGACGCGCTGATCACCAACGCCAGCCTGTCGCTGTACAACTTCCACTCCGGCAACAGCGACTGCCAGCCCTACGCGTGGGACATCTGGGACACCGGCCTCGCCTCGACCGCCTCGCGCTGGACGGCGCAGCCCTCCTGGAACGCCAAGAAGGCCACCGGCACCGAGACCAAGGGCCGGGACGCCTGCGGCGGCGACGGCTGGATCACCGCGGACGTCACCAACCTGGTGCAGACCTGGACGTCGGCGAAGAACACCACCTCGGGCATGGGGCTGCGCGCCCCGGACGAGACCAACACCAAGTACTGGAAGGAGGTGAACTCCGCCAACGCCGCGACCAACGTCCCGAAGCTGACGGTGACGTACAACTACCGCCCCCGGACCGGGACGGACCAGCAGGCCGGCTCCCCGTTCTACAAGGACACCGCCGGCACCTGGTGGGTCAACTCCACCACCCCGACGCTGCGCGACACCTTCGTCGACCCGAACAACGACAAGGTCGACGGCACCTTCCAGATCTTCGACACCGCCACCGACACCCAGGTGGGCAACGTCCTGGTCTCCCCGTACGTGCCGAGCGGGGCCCCGGCCTCCGTCAAGGTCCCGGCCGGTGTGCTGACCAACGGCAAAACGTACAAGTTCCGCACCTCCCCGTACGACGGGCTGCACTACAACAACAACTGGTCGGCGTGGGCCACCTTCACGGTCGACACCTCCGCCCCCTCGGCGCCCGCCGCGCTCTCCTCCACCGACTACCCGTCGGGCCAGTGGGTCAAGGGCCCCGGCCAGGCCGGTTCCTTCACCGCGACCCCGCCGGCCGGTGACCAGAACGCGCTGGAGTGGACGCTCGACGGCGCGACCTGGACGAAGGTCGCGACGAACGGCTCCGCCGCGCCCGTGACCTTCACCGTGACCCCGGCCAAGGCCGGCACCAACACCCTCCAGGTGCGGGCGGTGGACCGGGCGGAGAACAAGTCCGAGGCCCGTACCCACACCTTCCAGGTCGGCGCGGGCGGTGTCACCTCCCCGAACGACGGCACCCGCACGGCGGCGCGCCTGCCGCTCACCGCCGAGGCCGACGCCGCCCGGTACGACCAGGTGGCCTTCTCCTGGCGGCGCTCCGACGCCGACGCCTGGACGCGGATCCCCGCCGGCGACATCACCAACGGCGGTGCCGCGCCGGCGGCCTGGCCCGTGCCCCTCACCGCCGGTAAGAGCCCGGCGCTCACCTGGAACGCCACCTCCACGGTGAGCCCGGACGGCACCGTCCAGCTCCGCGCGGACTTCACCGGCCCGGGCGCCGCCGCCGTCTCCTCGGAGCCGGTGCGGGTCGTCGTCGACCGCAAGGCCGACGGCGCGGCGACGGAGAACGTCGGCCCCGGTGCGCTGAACCTGCTCACCGGCGACCTCAGGGTCCCGGCCACCGACGTGTCGCTGTTCGGCATGACGGTCGGCCGCACGCACTCCTCGCGTGACCCGCGGGCCGCCGCCGGCCAGGACGGCCAGGCGGCGGTCTTCGGCCCCAACTGGGTGTCCAGCGTGTCGTCGAGCCTGTCCGCCTCGGAGTACACGGAGATCCGCAGGACCTCCGGCACCTCGCTCAGCGTGATGTCCGCCGACGGCTCCGCCGTCTCCTTCACCTCGAACGCGGCCGGCAACGGCTGGACGCCCGAGCCGGGCAGCGAGGACCTCACCCTGAGCGGCTCCTTCGGCGCCGACTTCACGCTCTCCGGCACCGAGGGCACCGTCACCACCTTCGCCAAGGCCGATCCGGCCGCCGCCACCTGGACGGTGACCTCCACGCTCCAGGGCGGGCTGGCCAACACCACCACCAGCGTGGTGTCGGAGACGACCGTGGTCGGCGGCAGGACGCTGGCCCGGCCGAAGCTCGTCATCGCGCCGACCACCGCGGCCACCCCGGCGGTGTGCGCGGCGAACGTCGCCGCCAAGGGCTGCCGCGTCCTCCAGTTCGTCTACGCCACCGCGACCACCGCCACCGGCGTCACCGCCGACACCGAGTTCGGTGACGTCGCCGGGCAGGTCAGCGCGATCCGGCTCTGGAGCACCGCGCCCGGGGCCGCCGCGGCCACCGCCACCGACGTCGCCGTCTACCGCTACGACTCGGCCGGGCGGCTGCGCCAGACCTGGGACCCGCGGCTCGGCCAGAGCAGTCAGAACCAGTACACCTACTACACCCAGGGTGCCGACGACGGCCTGCTCTCCTCCGTCCAGCTCAGCGGCACCCGCGCCACCTCGCTGGCGTACGGCACCGTCGACGCCAACCCGGCCGCGGGCCCGGGCATGCTGACGAAGACCTGGCACGACACCCTCGCCCCCGGCACCACGGGCACGGTGAACGGCACCGCCACCACCACGGTCGTCTACGGCGTCCCGCTCTCCGGCGCGAAGGCGCCGGAGGACCTCTCCGCGCCGGCCGCCTCCGCGTGGGGCCAGAGCGACCTGCCGACCGACGCCACCGCGGTGTTCCCGCCGGACCAGGCCCCCGCCTCCAACAACGGCACCGACCTCGGCGCCGGCGACTACACCCGGGCGAGCGTCACCTACCTGAACGCCTCCGGCCGCCAGGTCAACCAGGCCACCCCGGGCCACCACGTCACCACCACCGAGTACGACAACCAGGGCCACCAGGTCCGCAGCCTGACCGCGGGCAACCGCGAGCTCGCCCTCGGGGCCACCACCGCGACCAAGGCCCAACTGGCCGACCTCGGCATCGACACCCTGCCCTCCGCCGAACGCGCCCGGCTCCTGTCGAGCAGCAGCGCCTACAGCGCGGACGGCCAGCAGGAGACCGACGTCTACGACCCGCTCCACCGCATCACCCTCGCCACCGACGCCACCTCCGGTGCGACCGTCCTGGCGAAGGCCGGCACCCAACTGCCCGCCCGCCAGCACACCGTGAAGACCTACGACGAGGGCCGGCCGACCGACGGCACCGCCAAGATCAAGAACCAAATCACCCTCACCTCCACCGGCGCCCGGCTCCGCGCCTGGCCCGACCTGCTGGTCGACGCCCGCCAGGACCGCACCGCCTACAACTGGGCGCTCGGCGTGCCCACCGCCCAGATCAAGGACAGCGGCGGCCTCGCCCTGACCACCACCACCGGCTACGACGGCCAGGGCCGGGTCGTCTCGACCCAGCAGCCGGCCTCCACCGGCTCCGACGCGGCGGCCGGCTGGACCACCTACTACACCGCCGGCGGCACCGGCACCTGCGGCAACCGCCCCGAGTGGGCCGACCTCGTCTGCCAGACCGGGCCCGCCGCGGCCATCACCGGCGGCGGCGCCAACCCCGCACAACTGCCCACCAGAACAACCCAGTACGGGCAGTTCGGCCAGGCCGTCCGCACCACCGAGACGGCCAACGGCGTCACCCGCACCACCGTGACCGACACCGACGCCGCAGGGCGCCCCACCACCGTCACCGTCACCGACGGCCTCGGCACCCCGGCCCCCGCCGCCACCACCACGTACCACCCGGGCACCGGCGCCGTCACCCGCCAGACGTCCGCCACCGGCGGCACCATCACCAAGGGCTACGACGAACTCGGCCGCCTGATCTCCTACACCGACGCCGACGGCGCCGTCACCACCACGGAGTACGACGCCCTCAACCGCCCCACCAAGGTCACCGACACCTCCCCCTCCACCACCACCTACACCTACGACACCGCCGTCGACCCGCGCGGCCTGGCGACCTCGGTGACGGACTCCGTCGCCGGCACCCTCACCGCCCGCTACGACGCCGACGGCGCACCGCTCACCCAGGGCCTGCCCGGCGGCTACACCCGGACCGACGACAAGGACCCGGCCGGCACCACCACCAGCCGCACCTACACCCGCGACAGCGACGGCCTCGTGCTGGTCTCCGACGGCATCACCGAGACCATCCACGGCCAGCGGGCCACCCACACCGGCACCCCCGGCGTCACCGCGGCCCAGACCTACGCCTACGACCGGGCCGGCCGGCTCCTCCAGGTCCAGGACACCTCGACCGACGCCGTCTGCACCACCCGCACCTACACCTTCGACCGCGACACCAACCGCACCGCGCTGGCCACCGCCGACGCCGCCCGCGGCCAGACCTGCACCACCACCGGGGGCACCACCCAGACCGGCAGCTACGACACCGCCGACCGCCTGGTGAGCCCCGGCCACACCTACGACGCGTTCGGTCGCACCACCGCACTGCCCGGCAGCACCCTCGCGTACTACAACACCGACCTGGTGCAGCAGCAGACCAGCGGCACCAACCGGCAGAGCTGGACCCTCGACTCGGCCCAGCGCTTCCGCGCCTGGACCACCGAGACCAACACCGCCGGCACCTGGGCCCAGACCGGTCTGCGGACCAACCACTACGGCTCCGACACCGACAGCCCCCGCTGGATCACCGAGGACACCGCGGGCACCCTGACCCGCAACGTCACCGGCCCCGCCGGCACCCTCGCCGCCACCACCGCGAAGACCGGCGGCACCGTCCTGCAACTCGCCAACCTGCACGGCGACATCACCCTGCGGCTGCCGCTGGACACCGCCGTCGCGCCCACCGTCCTCGACTACGACGAGTACGGCCAGCCGCGCACCGGCCAGCCCGGCACCCGCTACGCCTGGCTCGGCGACAAGCAGCGCTCCGACGAGACCCCGAGCGCCCTCACCCTCATGGGAGCGCGCCTCTACAACCCGGCCACCGGCCGCTTCCTCTCCCCCGACCCGGTCCAGGGAGCGAGCGCCAACGCCTACGACTACTGCAACGCCGACCCGGTCAACTGCACCGACCTCAACGGCCGGATGCCCGGCTGGCTGAAGGCCGCGCTCAAGGCCGCCGTCGCCCGCGCCGTCCAACTGTCCGTCACCGCGGCCGTGGCCGCCTGGATCCCCTTCCTGGCACCCTGGGCGCTCCACATCGGCAACTGCGCCGGCGGCGCCTGCGCCGGTGTACTGTTCGGGAGCGGCGGCTGGAAGCAGCGCATCGTCTGGGCCGTCGCCGGCTGCCTCGCGGGCTTCGTCTTCGACCGCGGCGTCTCCCAGCGGATCGTCGACAAGGTGATCGGCGTGGTCAGGAGGTTCGTGTGACATCCACGGAGTCGGCGGAGTCGGCGGAGGAACCGGCAGCGCGCCGGGCGAGCCCGCTGCGCCTCGCCGCGACCAACGGGGCCTGGCTCGCCCCGTCCTTCCTCGCCGCCTACCTGCTCGCCGACCGGCTCACCGCCGACGCCACCACCCGCACCTGGTGCACCCTGCTCCTCGCACCGGTGATCGGCCTGGCCCTGCGCGCCACGGCCACCCTCGTGGCCCGCCGTCGGCGGGCGCGGACCAGCCGCCGCTAGGCGAACGCACATCCTGCAACAGGCCGACCCGCCGGTGCCACCGGCGGGTCGGCCTGTTCCGTGCCTGTTCCGTGCCTGTTCCACAGCCGCATCCGACCGGATTCACTCCGCCCTGCCGCCGACCGGGAAATGCTCACCGGACGGTCAGCCGACCACAGGCCGTGTACGACGCGCGGCGCGGGCAGGGCCCTCCACCACGGTGAACCAGACCAGGACCGCGCACAGGAAGGCCGCGGCCGCGAAGAGCAGCGGTCCCTGGACGGAGTCGTCCCGCGCGCCGGCGGCGAGCGCGGCGGCCGCCGACAGGACGAGGGCGACGGCCGGCAGAGCGCGAGGAGTGCGCGCGACGCCCGGTGCGGCGGAGGACGGCAGCAGCCGGAGCGCGAGACCGTAGCAGGCGCAGCCCAGCAGCGCGGCCCCCAGCACGTCGCTGGGCCGGTGGTGGTAGAGCGCCTGCACGGCAGCGGCGGTGACGGTGAGCCACAGCATGCCGACCGCGGTGACGTAGGGGCGCAGGCGAGGGGAGGCGACCAGGGCGGCGCCGAGGACCAGTCCGATGGGGACGGCCGCGTGCCCGCTGGGGAAGCTCACCTCGGTGAGCATGGCGGGCGCGTTCACCAGGTCGGGGCGGGGCAGGACCATCTTGCTGCACACCTCGGTGCCGCCGAACGTGCCCAGGACGACCCCGATCGCCGCGACGCCCTGCGACCAGCACCGCCGCACCAGGGCGACGACCACGATCACGGCCGTTCCCACGACCAGGGTGGGCAGGGCGGTGAACTCCAGCGGCGGCATGGCCGCCGAGTCGAAGGCCGACCCCGACCAGTCCCAGATCCACGCCGGTTCGCCGCCGTGCCCGTTCATCAGGGAGTTCTCCCCCCGCTGCCCGAACGGGGTCCAGACGGCGAGCAGGTAGACCGCCACGAACCCCAGAGCGCACAGCAGAGCCGGCAGCCACGGCCGTACCGACCGCGCGGGGCCCCCTCCGGCCGGGGTCCCCGGGGCCTGCCCGGGTGCGTCCGGCCCGGGTGCGGGCAGGGCCGGGTGATCGTGCTGAGTCATCACTGTCCTTCTGCTCGCAACTCGGGGAGCCGCGAGCCCTGGTCGTAGACGACTTGGTTTGAACGGGGACGCCGACGACGACGACGCGGTTCCCGTCCCGACACCGGCCCCGGACCCGGACCCGGACTGAGGACGTCGCCGTCGGCCCCTGCGGCGTCATGCCGGGTGGATGAGGCGGCTCTCGTAGGCGAAGACCACGGCCTGTATCCGGTCGCGGAGTTCGAGCTTGTGCAGGATTCGCCCCAGATGGGACTTCACGGTCGCCTCCGCGAGGTGCAGGGCGGCCGCGATCTCAGTGTTGGACAGGCCGCAGCCCACCTGGACGAGCACCTCGCGCTCACGGGCGCTGAGCCGGCTCAGCCGATGGTCGGGGCCGGCGCTGCTGCCGTCGGGGATGTGCGGGCGCAGCTGCTCCAGCAGGAGGCGGGTGATCCGCGGGGACACCACCGCGTCGCCCGCGGCGACGCTGCGTATCGCGGTGAGCAGTTCCTCGGGCCTGGTGTTCTTCAGCAGGAAACCCGAGGCTCCGGCGCCGAGTCCGGCGAAGGCGTATTCGTCCAGGTCGAAGGTGGTGAGGATCAGCACCCTGCTGTGCGGGGAGGCCCGGATGACCTGCCGGGTCGCCTCGATCCCGTCGATCCCGGGCATCCGGACGTCCATGAGGACGACATCGGGGCGCAGCTCCCGGGCGAGGCGTACGGCCTGGGCGCCGTCCGCGGCCTCGCCGACCGGTGCCATGTCGGGATGGGCCTCCAGGACCGTGCTGAAGGCCATCCGGAGCAGTGCTTCGTCGTCGGCGATCAGGATGCGGATCGTCATGCGGACGCCGCTCCGCCGCTGTCGAGGAAGAGGCGGGTGTGGACTCCCCAGCCGCCACCCGGAAGCGGTCCGGCCCGCAACGACCCTCCGTAGGCGGCCGAGCGTTCGCGCATGCCGGGGATGCCGTGGCCGGACGGTGTGGCACCGGGAAGCGGCGGGCGGGGGCCGCTGTCGGTGACGTCCACGGTGACGGTCCCGGCCGAGCACCGTAGCCGGACCTTCGCGCGTGTGCCGGTGGGTGTGTGCTTGAGGGTGTTGGTCAAGGCTTCCTGTACCAGGCGGTAGACGGTCAGTTGGGCGGTGGCGGGTATGTGGGTGTGGCCGCCCTGGACCTCGATGCGGGTCGGCAGCCCGGCGGCGCACATCTGGTCGGCGAGGGCCTCCAGTTGGGCGATGCCGGGCAACGGGTGGCGTTCCGCGTCCGGTTCGTCGGTCCGCAGGACGCCCAGCGAGCGCCGCATGTCGGTCAGGGCCTGCCGGCCCGTCTCGGAGATCTGGAGCATCGCGGTGGTGGCCTTGTCGGGCGACCGGTGCTGCGCGTAGACGGCGGCGTCGGTGAGCGCGACCATGACGGACAGGTTGTGGGTGACGATGTCGTGCATCTCCCGGGTGATACGTGTCCTCTCCTCGGCGACGGCCAGTCGCGCCTGCTGTTCCTGCTGCTGCTCCAGGCGTGCGGCCCGTTCCTCCACGGCCGCGAGGTAGGCACGCGTGGTCCGCACGTTCACACCCAGGACGGCGGCGGCGACGACCATCGCGGTGACCGCGACGAAGGGGGTCAGGAACGCGCCTTCCGTCGCCCAGCGCAGGCAGGCCAGCAGGGCCCCCGCCTCCACGACGGCACCGGCGAGAAGCGCGCCGCGCCGGCCCGAGTTCGCGGCCGCCGCGTAGAGGGCCACCAACAGGCAGACGTCCGCCGGAAGTTGAATGTCCGTCAGCCACTGGACGAAGGCCGCGGCCGCCACGGCGCCGAACACCGCGAGCGGGGCCCGGCGCCGACACACCAGGGGCAGCGCGAGGGCGGCGGTGAGGGCGACGGCCACCGGCAGCTCGTGCGGTGCCCGGGTGGTGACGATGTTGAGCAGGAGAAGCGTCGGCAGCAGCGAGTCCCACACCACGGGCGGCAGCCGGGAGCACCGGCGCCCGGCAGCTGTCACCAGTCGCGCGGCTCGCACGGAGGCCAGGTCGGCGTACCTCGTCAGCCGTGAGGCCGTCCTCGCCCAGCGCGCCCGCGGCAACGCCCGCACCCGATCCCGGTAGGCACTGCCGGGTTCCGCGGCCGCCTCGGTCATCACACGTCCCTGTCGATCCAGCGTCATGGTGGCCCCGGCCGGGGCTACCACCGCGTACAGCCGGATCCGAGTCGAGTACGGGGAACGTACGCCTCGCGCCGCCCGGCACGTATCGCGGCCCTGTCACGGTAGGCCACGGGCCCCACAGAGCACATGAGTCCACCGTCTGACGGCGCCGTGCCCGGATACGCCCGCAGGAGGAGTCCCGCCACCTCCCGTGGTCGTAGGGCGGCCGCCGATCCGGCGTGCCCGATTGCCACTCCGGTCGCACCGCGAGCTGCCACGGATTGCGACCCCGGTGGCACACGACGGCGACCCGGGATCGATGTGGCAGCGCGTACCCGGCGCCGAATATGGCCTGGTGACCGAGATCATCACGGGGCTGTACATGTCCCCCCTGGAAATCCTTGCCCTGCTGGGCGCCGTCGCACTGGTGGTGGCGCGCTGGCTTCCCCCCTCCGCCCGTCCACGCGTCACGATCGCGGCGGGGGCGGTTCTCGTGCTGTCCGCGATCCTGCTGGGCGTGACAGGGATCCGCTGGCAGATGCTGCCGGTACTGGCAGGCGCCGCCTTCGCGCTGCCGTTCGCCCTCTCCCCCCTGCTGCGGCCGCTTCGGCGCCGTCCCGGCCGGCCCGCGTGGCGGGCCCGCTGGTGGCTGGCGCTGCCGGGATCGCTGGCCTGCGTCGGCCTGATCGCCACGGGCCCGGCGGCCGCCTGGGCCCTTCCCGTACCCGAGTTCCCCACCCCGACAGGCGAGTTCGCGGTCGGCACCCGCGTGGTCCAGTGGACCGACCCGCGCCGTCCCGAGACCTTCACCGCCGATCCGGACGACCGGCGCACGGTCGTGGTCCAGCTCTGGTACCCCGCGCAGAAGAGCCCCGCCGGCGCGCAGCGGGCCCAGTACCTCGGACGCACGGAGCACGAGGCGCGCACCGTCTCCGACGCCCTCGCCCGCCAGGTCGGCCTGCCGGGTTTCCTGGTCGACGGTGTCCCGCGTGCCCACACCCATGCCGTCTTCGACGCCCCGGTGGACAGCGGGCGGGGGCGGTTCCCCGTCGTCCTGTTCTCTCCCGGGTCGGGCGGAGTACGGACCCAGAACACCGCCTGGGCGGAGGAACTGGCCAGCCACGGCTACGTGGTCGCCGCCCTCGACCACCCGTACGACTCCGCCGCCGTCGTCCTCTCCGACGGCCGGACGATCACCACCGAGACCTCCTCCACCGGCGACCCGGACCAGGACGAGAAACTGGCGGCCGACTGGACCGCGATTCGGGCCGCCGACCTCGGCTTCGTCCTCACCCGACTGGACGGCCTGGACCGGGGTGAGACCGCCGACCCGCTGAGCGGACACCTGGACACCGGCCGGGCCGCGGTGGCCGGACACTCCATGGGCGGCGCCGCCGCCCTCCAGGCAGCCCGGCAGGACCGCCGCTTCCACGCCGTCATCGACCTGGACGGCTACCCCCACGGCCCCGCCTCCCCCGCCCTCGACCAGCCGACGCTCGCGCTCACCCAGGCCATCACCCCGGCAACCGACCCGCGCTACCTGCCCCGCCTCACCGAGGCGCTCAAGTCCAGCACCACGACGAGCTACCGGCTCACCATCCCCGGCGCCGCGCATCTCACGTTCATGGACGGCCCCCTGTATCTGCCGCCCGTGCCCTCGATCGTCGGCTCCCTGGGCCGCACCGAGAGCCCGCGCGTCGTCGCCGCAGCCACTCTCGCCTTCCTGGACGCCACTCTGCGGGGCAAACCCGGCGACCTGGCGGGCGCTCTGCCGGCCTACGGCAACCTCAGCGTCTACCGCCCGGACAGCTCCCGCTGACCAACTGTTCCGGGGCACGTACGCCTGCCGGACGAGGACGACGAGATCAGACGAGATCATCGGCCGGACGGCCGCGCTCGAAACCGCCGGCAGGCGGCCCCGTGTCGCTGTTCACCTGTGTGCGAACGCACGGAGCAGGCGCACGTACGGGGTCCAGCGGGCCGGGCGGGCCACCGTGCCCGTGCAGGCGAGCTCGGCGCGGTCCAGGCCGTCCTCCAGGCAGGCGTCGTGCATCGGGCGCCAGGCCGCCGGCCAGGTCAGGCGAGCCAGGCCGCCGGCCTTCATCGCGAGGGTGTGCCGCAGCACGGTGCGTTCGTCGCCGACGGGCAGCACCGTGAACTCGTGGAAGCCGTGGAATCCGCGCGGCCCGCTGAAGGTGAAGCGGATCCAGACCCCGGGCACGTACGCGGTGACCGTGTAGCGGACCGGGCCGTGGCCGCCGGTCGCGCCGACCGCCAGTGGGCGGTCGAACTCCATCGCGGGCCAGTCCGGGCGCGGCCAGAGCCGGTCCGCCGGGCCGCCTGACAGGTTGTCGATGAGCGCGCCCACCTCGCTCGCCTTGGCGGCCAGCAGGCGCTCGTGCACGTTGTAGACGCCCATGCGTCCTCCCCTCCAGATTATTAGAGACCATCCTCTAATAATCTGGAGGGTACCCTCTGATTCATGGCGAGACCACCCCGCTTCGACACCGACCAGATCCTCGACGCCGCCGTCCGGCTGGCCGCCGCCGGGCCCGCAGGCGTGACCATGTCCGCCGTCGCCCAGGCGATCGGCGCGCCGAGCGGCTCCATGTACCACCGCTTCCCCGGCCGTACGGCGCTGCTCGCCGAGGTGTGGCTGCGGACCGTGGAGCGTTTCCAGGAGGGGTACTTCGCCGCACTCGGCAGCGCCCCCGACCCCCACCCGACCGCCCGCGCGGCCGCCCGGCACGTCATCTCCTGGAGCCGCGCCCACCCGCAGGAAGCCTCGCTCCTCCTCTACGGCGCCGAGGAGTTCGGCCGCGCCGACTGGTCCGAGGACCACAAGGAGCGCGCGGACCTCGGCAGCCGACGCGTCCTCGACTCCATCGGCTCCCTCGCCGAAGCCCTCGGCGCGGCGGGCCCCCAGGACCACGAGCGCGTCACCCTGGCCCTGATCGACCTGCCGCTGTCCG
This sequence comes from Kitasatospora sp. NPDC094016, assembly GCF_040304045.1. Lineage (NCBI taxonomy): Bacteria > Bacillati > Actinomycetota > Actinomycetes > Kitasatosporales > Streptomycetaceae > Kitasatospora > Kitasatospora sp. NPDC094016. Next base: position 151,272 of record NZ_JBEOUK010000002.1, on the reverse strand, counting down.
TGGTCCGCCGCCATCTGCGCGCCGGGCAGCCGCTGCCACCGCACGCAGAAGACCTCACCGAGGACTGCACGACGGCTCTGCTGGCCGGCGTGGAGGCTCCGCGGTCGGATGCCACGGAACCGGAGGACTGCGCGGAGCTACACCGTCAGACCTTGGCCGCCGGGGCGACGAGCGCCTGACGGACGGCGCAGTACCAACTGGCGGGGCCGCTAGGGCAGTTGGGGCCGTCGATGGCCCGGGAGAGCGCGTATTCCCAGCCCGCGGCACCGGCGAAGTCCGGGTACTTTTCGGCGAGAGCGCGCAGGGTCCGCTGGAGGACCGGCATGTCGACGTAGCCCTCGCAGTCCAGGTTGTCGTTGGTGATGCCGGCGGCGACGACCTTGGAGGCGGGGAACTGGTTCCGGATGACCGCATCGTAGTCGGCGGTGTCGGCGAGGCTGCCGTTGCCGCAGTAGAACTGGGTGTTGTACCAGCGGATCAGGGGGCCGACCTGCTTCTCGAGCGTGCGGTAGTCGAGGAAGGGGAGGTTGCTGCCCTCGGGCATGGTGAGCTCGCCGGGCCCCGGGGCAAGAGTGATCAGGAAGTCCGGCCCGAAGTCGGAGCGCAGCTGACGGATGAGCCTCTCGGCGGTCGCCTCGTGGAACGCTTCCTCGACGTCGAGGTCGATGCCGTCCAGCCGGTACGTCCTGAGGGCGTCGCGGACGGGCGGGTAGTACATGCCGAAGTCCTTGTCGAGCAGCCCGTACGTCCCCTGCGCGGCGCCGCCGAGGAGTGCGGTGACCTTGACGCCCTTCGCCTGCACCGAGGCGATGTCACGCCACATCGGAACGTACTTGGGCGCGGAGGGCGGGTCGTCGTTCAGGGTGAGGATCGGGTACTGGGTGGGGTTGTTGAGGTGGAACGCGGCCACCTCCACCACGTCCGCGTGACCGATCAGGGGCACCGGGGAGACGTACTGGCTGCCTGGGTCACCCGTGGTCGTGCCGGTCTGGTAGAACGCGACGACGTGGCGGGTCGCCGACGTCTTCGCCGCGGAAGAGGTGCCTCGCACCCCATCCGGGTGTCCGTGACTGCTCATGGGCGGGTTCCTCCTGGGTGATCGGCCACAGACCTGCTGTGGGTCACCAGGAAGCGTGCCGTCCCGCCCTGGAGGGTCGTGCGCATTCCCGCCACGCGTCCTGGAATTCCACTCCGCCAGCCCCGTACCACCGCCGCCGCCCATCGGCCCGGCCCGCCGGGTCGAGGCCGGCGAGGCCGGTGTCGCGCTCGGCCCGACGGGCTCCCCGTCTCGCCGGCTCGGGGGAGGCTCAGTCGACGCAGAACTCGTTGCCCTCGATGTCCTGCATCACGATGCACGAATCGTGGCCGTCGTAGAGCAGTTGCACGCGTACCGCGCCGAGCGCGAGCAGCCGGGTGCACTCGGCTTCGAGCGTGGCGAGGCGCTCCTCGCCCACGAGCCCGGTGCCGACCCGCACGTCGAGGTGCACCCGGTTCTTGGCGACCTTCCCTTCGGGAACGCGCTGGAAGAACAGTCTCGGCCCCACACCCGAGGGGTCGATGCAGGCGGACCACGAACCCCGGTCCTCAGCGGGCTGGGAGCGGTCGTACTCGTCCCAGGTGGCGAACCCCTTCGGCGGCGGCGATTCGTACCCCAGCACCTCGCACCAGAAGCGGGCGACGCGCCGGGGTTCCGCGCAGTCGAAGGTGACTTGGAACTTCTTGATCGGTGACATAAGCGCACCATAACAGGGGGGTTGTCGCCCATCTCCGGCCCAGAATCCGCACGTTGGCGCTCCCGAAGCGGCAGGGCCGGATCCTCCAGGAGAACCGGGAGCCCCGCAGCCGCGGGAGTGCCAGGTGTACTGACCACGGAGGTTGGTGCAGGGCCTAGCCGAACGACGTGGTGGCGGTGTGGTGGACCCGGGCGATCTCGTCCTCCCAGTCGGGGACCGCGCGGGCGGGGACCAGGATGACGTGTTCGACGCCGACGGCCGCGAACTCGGCCAGGCGCTCGCGCAACGCCCGGTCGCCGCCGACGGCGTAGACGTCGCGGCTGGTACAGCCCTGCTTGTGGGCCGAGACCTCGGCATCCAGCTCGCGCCGGAGCTCGGGGGTGTCGATGGCGGGCGGCACGTAGACGAGCTGCACCGCGCGGGTGATGTGCTCGGTGCGGCCGAGGTGCTGCCGCTCCTCGTCGAGGACCTTCAGGCGCCGGCGGTACTCGGCGGGGGTGATGAACGCGGGGACCCAGCCGTCCGCGAGAGCGGCGACGCGCCGTACGGTCCTCTCCCGACCTCCGCCCAGCCACACGGGCGGCACCCCGGTCGGGCCGCAGCCGCTGGATTCCCCGGCGGACTCCCCCACGAGGCGGCGCAGGCGGCGCAGGATGTCCTCCAGGGCGGCGGCCGCCTCGGCGGGGTCCCGGATGAGGGCCTCGCGGGGGCCGCCGATGCCGAGCTGGGCGACGAACCGGCCGTTCGACCGCCGGTACAGGTCGGTCAGTTCGCGGACCACGGCGGCGGGTTCCAGGCCGGCGGCGACCAGGACGTGCGGACCGAACACCAGGGCCGACGTCCTGCGGGCCACTTCCCGTGCCAGCTCGAGCGGCGGGGGCATGTCGTCCCCGTTGTTGTTGTAGAACCAGAACGAATCGAATCCGTGCCGCTCCACCGCGTCGAGCAATTTCCACAAGTGGTCCCGCTTCACGTCATGGCGCAACGAGGTACCGAAACAGAAGCCGAATTGCAGACCCATGAGACCTCCCTGTCGAGATATTGCCTGCAAGGCACGGACGCCTACCGGGCAGGCGGTCGATGAATTGGCGAGAGCCAGCTGAATACCGACTTCAGGTCCGCGATCCACAGGATTTCCCGCTCCTGCCGGACCATTTCGAACCGCGTCGAAATAAGGGGTGTCCGCTCGTCGCACGCACTCGATGACGCGGATCCGGTGCACCTTCGCCTGGAACGTACCACAGGGGTCAAGCCTTCGAGAAGTACGCCAATCCTGGCCTGAGGCTGGTTTACCGAGCCATATAACATCCTTTAACCGACCTTCGCAAGGTCCACAGGTTTCACCCAAATCAACGGTGCGATTCGCCCCAAAGTGCACCCCTGCACGGGCCCCGAGGCGGCAGGAGGGCCGGCGGAAGCGCCGGATCCGGTGTCGGGAGAGACGGGCGCAGCCCTATGTCCAGAAAGTCGCCCTCCCCGCACCTGTGAGAATAAGACATTCCGTTTGAGCGTTCTTGAAAAATTCCCAGGGCACATACAGACTCGTTTCGTGAACGGACCCCGGCAGGCCGGAGGTCCGACCCGGGGCACCGATCTCCGAGGGCGCCGACCGCACCTTCACGTACGCGCCCCCGGTTCCCCGCCCAATTCGCCGTCGCCGGCGTCCGCCCGCTCACGGGCGAACTCTTCGAGTTTGCAGAGCCCCGCACCCGGATGGCCGCACAGCTTCATTCTTCCTCTCGACACCCCGCACTCGGGCCACCGGCCGAGTGCCGCCAGCACGTACGGAAGGGGCAACCGAAGTGAACAGGAGCGACCTGGTTTCGGATTCGGGTCCGGCGTCGGATGCCGAATTCGCATTCCCGCTCTCGGCCCCGGAGTTCGGTATCTGGCTCACGTGTCGGGACCAGCCGGAGTCCTTCAACATCCACCGCGTCTGGGAACTGCGCGGGCAGCTCGACAAGCAGGCCCTGAAGGGCGCCGTCGAGGAGACCGTCGCCCGGCACCCCGTGTTCGCCCGCCGGCTCGTCGACGAGGACGGCGTGCCCTCCTGGGTTCCCGGCGCGCCGCAGCCGCGTTGGACCGTGGTGGACACCGCCGCGACGGCCGACGCCGCGCCCTGGGCGCCCGTCGGGCGCCACCGGTTCGACCTGAGACGGGACTGCCCCGTCCGCGTCGACCTGTTCCGGCACCGACCGGACCACCACGTGCTCTCCCTCCTGGTGCACCACATCGCGTGCGACGGGGCGTCGTTGGAGAACGTGCTGGCGGACATCGGTGCCGCCTACAACGCCCGCACCGCCGGCGGGCCACCCTTCTCGCCATCACCGGCCCCGACACCCGACCGGCCCGCGCCGGCGGAGCCCTCCCGCTTCTGGCCCCTCGAACTGGCGGACGCCCAGTGGCCGGAGGCCCTGCCGCGCACCCCGGGCCCCCGGACGGCCGAAGCCGACGTCCTGGTGCTCCCGCTGCCCCCGGACGAGGCCGACGCGGTGCGCGCGGCGGCCCGCCGCCTGCGCGTCACCCCGTACCTCCTGGGGCTCACCGCCCTCTACGCGGCGTTCGCCACGCAGGGCAACGCCCCCGACGTCATGGTCGCCACACCGTTCGCCTCCCGGACACCGGCCACCGTGTCGCTGGTCGGCTGCTTCGCGCGGATGGTCCCGCTGCGCCAGCGGTGGCCCTCGGGAGCCTCCGGCGCCGAGCTCTGCGACGGTGTGCGGCGCACCGTCGCCGAGGCGCTGTCCCACGCGCACGAGCCGATCCACGAGAGCGCGGACCTCTTCGACGCCGCGGCGCCCGGACTCACCGTCAGTTTCCAGCTGCGGGACCCCCTCCCGGGGCCTGCACTCGGCGGGCTCACCGTCCGTGCGATGGAGGCGGCGCGTGAGCCGGCGGCACCCGTCGCAGGCGCACCGGAGGCGCCCGGAGCGACTGAAGCGACTGAAGCCCCCGGAACCCCTGAGGCCTTCGAAGCCCCCGCGGCCGCCGAAGCCGATCCCCCGGCCGATCCCCCGGCCGAGCACCCCGGCGGGACGAACGGCCTCACGCGTTTCGACCTCGAATTCGACCTCTCCTTACGGGCGGACGACGCCTCGGTGACGGTGACGCGCCGGATCCGCGGCGGCACGACCCACGCGGCCGCCGCCGAACTGCTCGCCGTCTACCGCCGGGTCCTGCTTGCCCTCGTCCGCGACCCGGGGGCGCCGCTGCCCCGCTCGACGAGCGCGGCGACGCCGTCCCTGATCGTCGCGCCGGCCGATCCGTCGGAGCACGCACAGCCCCTCATGGACCGGTTCGACGCCTGGGTGCGCACACAGCCCCGGCGGCCGGCGGTGCGGTGCGGCGACGACCTCCTCACCTTCGCCGGCCTGGACCGCGAGGTCGCCCGGCTCGCCGCCGCCCTGCGCCGCCACGGCGCGGGCCCGGGCACCGCCGTGGGCGTCCTGCGCGAGCGGGGCGTCGCCCTGGTCGCGTCCGTGCTGGCGGCGTGGCGGGTGCGAGCCCACGTCGTCGCCCTCGACCCCTCCCAGCCCGACTCCCGTCTCGCCTACGTCGTGGCGGACACGGGCACCCGCCTCGTGCTGTGCAACCCCGCGTCGCGCCACCGGCTCGACGCGTCGCTCACGATCGTCGACGAGGACGCGCACGCGGACACCGAGAACGCGCACACCGAAGACGCCCGCCCCCACGATCTGGCGTACGTCCTGCACACCTCCGGCACCACCGGCCGCCCCAAGGGCGTCATGGTCGAGCACCGGGGTCTCGCCGTCCTCGTCGACGCGCAGCCGGCGGGAGCCGGGGCCGCCCGGGTCGGCGTCACCGCCGCCGTCTCCTTCGACGTCTTCTTCCAGCAGCTCCTCTACCTCTTCCGGGGCAGCTGCCTGGTGGTGGCCGACCAGGCCACGTACCGCGATCCGCAGGCGCTGGTGGAGTGGGTCGAGCGCAACGACGTGCGCCTGCTCAGCACCTCGCCGTCGATGTTCGCCGCCATGCGCCCCTTCGGCGTCGAGGAGATGTTCCAACGCACGGGCCTGGAGCTGGACTTCGGCGGCGAGGCGGTCGACGCCACGACCTGGAGCAGGCTGCGCGAGCTGGGTGTCAGGGGGTCCAACGGCTACGGTCCGACCGAGGTCACGATCCAGACCACGTGGTGCGGTTTCGACGAGTACGGGACGCCCAGCATCGGCCGGCCCCTCGACGGCACCTCGGCCTACGTCCTGGGCGCCGACCTGCGCCCCGTGCCGGTCGGTTCCCGCGGCGAGCTGTACCTCGCGGGGCCGCTGGTCACCCGCGGCTACCTCAACGCCCCCGCGCTCACGGCCGAGCGCTACCTCCCGGACCCCTTCGCCCCGGCACCCGGAGCCCGGATGTACCGCACGGGCGACCGCGTCACCCTCGGTGCCGACGGGCACCTGATCTACCACGGTCGGACCGACCACCAGCTGAAGGTGCGCGGCCAGCGGGTCGACCCGTACGAGGTGGAGGAGGTGCTGCGCGGCACGCCGGGCGTCCAGGACGCCTACGTGGCACGCCGGGGTCCGATCGGGACGGCGGGGCTCCTCGCCTGGGTCACCCCCCGCCGCCCCGGGCCGGTTCCGGTGCCGGGGGAGCTGCGCGGCCTCGCGGCCCGGCGGCTGGCGCCCGCCGCGGTGCCCGCGCACATCGAGGTCGTCGACGCGTTCCCGCTCACGCTCAGCGGAAAGGTCGACGAGCGTGCCCTGCACGTGCCCGCGCCCGTGCGGCCGCCGGACGGCGGCACGGACCCCGTCGTCCGGCTCTGGGCGCTGACGCTCGGCCGGCCGCCCGCCTCGAACGGGGACAACTTCTTTTTCCGCGGCGGGAGTTCACTGGACGCGGCCCGGCTCGTCGCCGAGGTCAACCAGGAGTGCGGGGTGCGCGTCGACCTCGCCTCGTTCTTCGGCGACCCCACACCGGAGGGGTTGCGGCACCTGGTCGCGCGGGCCGCGCCCGCCGGCGGCGAGGGCCCGTCCACGGCCGCGCCCGCCGGTGGCGAGGGCCCGTCCACGGCCGCGCCCGCCGGTCTGTCGGCCGCCCAGCGGCGGCTGTGGCTGCTGCACCGGGCGGAGCCGGACAGCCACGAGTTCACCGTGTACTGGGCGCTGCGGCTGAGCGGTCCGCTGGATCCCGGGCGTCTGGAGGCGGCCTGGCACGACGTGCTCACCGCCCACCCCGAGACGCGGCTGCGGGTCATCGACGACGACGTGGCCCCCGGGCGCGGGCAGTGGCCCCTCACGGCGTTCACCGTGAGCGTACGGGACGTGCCCGGGCACGCCCTGGCGGAGCACCTGCGGCGCGTGGCCCACCGGCCCTTCGACCTGTTCGAGGAGCCCTTGGTCGAGCTGCGGGTGCTCAGCACCGGCCCCGGGGAGCACGTGCTGGTCTTCGTCGGCCACCACCTCGTGCTCGACCGCCGCTCCACGGAGCTGATCACCGAGCAGTTGCTGAGCCGGCTGGCCGGCGGCCCGGCGCTGCCGCCCGCCCCGGCGGGCGCCGTCCCCGGACCGTCGCCCGCCGAGGCCGAACGGCTGCGCCGGTTCTGGGCCGAGGAGCTCGCCGGCGTCTGCGCCCACTCACCGGTCGCCCTCGGCGGGCCCCGGCCGGGCCCGCACCGGCGCACCGCGGCGACGGTCGGCGTCCCGCTGGACGCGGCGCAGTGGCGGCGCGTGGCCGAGGCGGCGCGTACGCACCGCACCACGGCCCTCGTCCTCGTCCTGTCGGCGTTCGCGGTGACGGCCGACCGGTACGGCGCGGCGGGCGACGTCCTGGTCGGCACCACCATGGACGTCCGACCGCCCGGTTTCGACGAGGCCGTCGGCCTCTTCGTCAACCCCGTCCCGGTACGGCTGCGCCCCCGCCCCGGCGGCACCGCCGGCGAGGCGATCGCCCAGGCGCACGCGGCCCTCCTGCGGGCGCACGCGCACCGCGCGCACCCCTTCGACGAACTCGTCCGTGAGCTCGGTCTGCGGGCCGGTCCGGGGCAGGCCCCCCTGTTCCAGGTGCTGGTCGACCATGAGCGACCGTCCACGGCGACGGCCACGCCGCCCGGCCTCCGTGCCCGCCCGGTGGAGATCCCGGCGGCCATCGCGAAGTACGACGTCGAGATCCTGCTCCGGGAGACCGCTGACGGCGCCCGGCTGGACGTGCTCCACCGCACCGACCGGTGGACGACGGACCAGGCCCGGCAGCTGGCCGAGCGGATCCGCGGGGCGCTGCTCGCGCTGGTGGGCGAGCCCTCCGCACCGGCCGCGCTCCCCGTGGCGCTGGACCCGGGGCGCCTCCCCCTGGAGTGGGGGCGGGGCCCGGAGCCGTTCGCGCCGGTGGTCCCGGTGAGCGAGCTCATCGTCCGGATCGCCCGGGAGGCACCGGGGCGGACCGCCGTGGTCGCCGGGGGCGAGCAGCTCACGTACGGGCGGCTGCGGGCCGAGGCCCTGGACCTCGCCGCCCGGCTGACGGCCCGGGGCGCGGGCCGGGGTGCCCGGGTGGCGGTGCTGACCGAGCGGTCCACGGGCCTGCTGACCGCGCTGCTCGGCGTGCACTTCGCCGGTGCCGCGTACGTCCCGCTCGATCCCCGGCACCCCGACTCCCGCATGACGGCGTGCCTGGCCGACTGCGGGGCCTCCGCCGTCGTCACCGACGCGGCCATGGCCGGGCGGGCGGCCTCGTTCGGGCTGCCGCTGGTCCCGCTGCGCGCACTGCCCTCGACGACCGGGCCGACGGCCGGGCCGACGACCGACCGGAGTGCCGAGCCCGCCGTCCCCCTCCCGCCCGGACCGCACGACCCCGCGTACGTCATCTACACCTCCGGGACGACCGGGCGGCCCAAGGGCGTGGTGATCGAGCACGGCACGCTGGCCGCCTCCACGGCCGCCCGCCGCACCGTCTATCCGGGGCGGCCGGTCTTCCTCTTGCTCTCGCCCGCGGCGTTCGACTCGGCCGCGGCCGGCATCTGGGGAACGCTGTCGGCCGGTGGCCGCCTGGTCGTCGCGGGCGACGACGAGGTCCGCGACCCCGAGGCCCTGGTCGCCCTGATCGCCCGGCACCAGGTCACCCGGCTGCTGTGCGTGCCCTCGCTCCACGCCCTGCTGCTCACCGCCGCCGACCGGGCCGGCCCCGACGCGGTGCGGAGCCTGCGCGAGGTCGTCACGGCCGGGGAGCCGCTCCCGGACGAGCTGCTGCGGCGCCACTTCGCCGTCCTGCCCCGGGTGGCGCTGGTCAACGAGTACGGGCCCACCGAGGCCACCGTCTGGGCGAGCTACCGCCGCTACCACGGGCCGGAGGCCGTCGACATCGGCGGCCCGGTACCGGGCTACCGCCTCTACGTCCTGGATCACGCCCTGCGCCCCGTCCCCCCGGGGGTCGACGGCGAACTGTACGTCGCCGGCGCGGGGGTGGGCCGGGGGTACGTCGGCCGGCCCGCCGAGACGGCCGGCGCCTTCCTGCCCGACCCGTTCGGCGGCGAGCCGGGGGCCCGGATGTACCGCACGGGCGACCGGGTGCGGTGGCAGGGGCCGGAGGCGCTCGCCTTCGTCGGCCGGCTGGACCACCAGATCAAGGTCCGCGGCCACCGGGTGCAGCCCGCCGAGGTGGAGGCGGCGCTGCGCGGCGCCGAGGGCGTCCGGGAGGCGGCCGTGGTCGCCGACGGCGGCGCGCGCCTCGTCGGCTTCGTCACCGGCGGCGGGCGGCCGGAGGCCATCCGGCGCGAAGTCGCCGAACTCCTGCCGGAGTTCATGGTCCCCGCCGTGGTCCACGCGCTGGAGCGGCTGCCCGTCACCCCCAACGGCAAGGTCGACCGGGCGGCCCTGGAGCAGGAGGCGGCCCGGCGCCGGGCCTCGGCGCTCGCCCGGCCCGCCGGGGACGTGTCGCCCGGGCACGCGGCGGTCACCGCGGCGTGGCGGGAGGTCCTGGGCGTCGCCGACGTTCCCGGCGACGTCAACTTCTTCGACCTCGGGGGGCATTCGCTGCTGGTGCCGGCGCTCCAGGAGGCCTTGCACCGGCACACCGGCGTCCGGCTGCCGATCCTCGACCTCTTCCGCCACAGCACCGTCGCCGACCTCGCGGCCCGGCTGGCCCGGCTGGCCCGCGCGAAGACGGACCCGCCGCCCGCCCCCGGGACGGAACCACCGACCTCACCCTCAGCCGGTTCGCCCCGTCGCCGACGCGGCGACGCGGCCCGTACGCTCCGCGACCGCCGTGCCCAGGAGGCCGACCGATGAACCGCGACCGTTCCCTCGACATCGCCGTCACCGGCATGACGGGGCGCTTCCCCGGAGCGGCCGATGTGGCACAGCTGTGGCAGGCCCTGCGCGACGGGCGGGTGCTGACCCGGCGCCTGAGCCGGGAGGAGCTGTCGGCCCGTGGCGTCCCCGCGTCCCTCGCCGACGATCCGGACTACGTCCCCGTCCACGGGTCGCTCGACGACTCCGACCGCTTCGACCACGCGTTCTTCGGCGTCAGCCCCCGCGAGGCCGGGCTGACGGACCCGCAGCACCGCCTGCTGCTGGAGTGCGCCTGGGCCGCCCTGGAGGACGCCGGCCACAGCGTCACAGCCGGCGACGAGCTGCGGACGGCGGTGTACGCGGCCGCCAGCGGCAGCGGCCATCTGAGGGCGCTCCTGGCCTCCGGCTCGCTGGCGCCCCCGGAGTTCGAGGAGGCGCTCCTCGTCAACGAACGCGACTTCCTCGCGACGCGCATCGCCTACAGACTGGGGCTGACCGGGCCCGCGCTCACCGTCCTCACGGCCTGCTCCTCCTCGCTCGTCGCGGCCCACCTGGCCGTCCAGGCGCTGAACAACGGGGAGTGCGACCAGGCCCTGGTGCTCGCCGCGTCGGCCAACGCCCCCCAGGCGGGGCACCTGCCCATGGCCGGCGGAGTGATGTCGCTCAGCGGGCACTGCCGCCCCTTCGACGCCTCGGCGGACGGCACCCTCGGCGGCTCGGGCGCGCTGGGCGTCGTCCTGCGCCGCTACGAGGACGTGGCGGACGGCCCGCTCCCCCTGCACGGAGTGCTGCTGGGCTCCGCCGTCAACAACGACGGCACCGCCAAGGCGGGCTTCCTCGCGCCGTCGGCGGCGGGCCAGGAGCAGGCGATCCGCGCCGCGCTCGCCGCCGCCGACGTCGACGCCGCGTCCGTCGGCTACCTGGAGAGCCACGGCACCGGCACCCGCGTCGGCGACCCCATCGAGTGGTCCGCGGCCTCTTCGGTGTACCGATCGCTGGGTGCCGCTCCCGGCAGTATCCCGGTCGGCGCGCTCAAGGCGACCATCGGCCACCTCGACGCCGCCGCCGGACTCGCCGGGCTGGTGAAGGCGCTGCTGGTGCTCCGGCACGGGTACGTGCCCGCGATTCCCGGGCTGAGCCGGGCCAATCCGCTGCTGGAACGGGAGGACTCGCCGCTGTCCCTGCCCACCGAGGCCGGGCCGTGGCGGGGCCCGCAGCCGCGCCGGGCCGCGGTGAGCTCGTTCGGCGTGGGCGGGACCAACGTGCACATGCTGCTGGAGCAGCCTCCGGAGCCGCCCACCGCTCCGCCCGCCCCGCCGCCCGGGCGGGAACGGCTGGTGGTGCTCTCCGCGAAGGACCCGCGGGCCCTCGCCCGCATGCGGGAGCGGCTCGCCGCGCACCTGGAGGACGCCGAATCCGCGCCCTCGCCGGCGGATGTCGGCCGGACCCTCACCCGGCGGCCGGAACTCCCTTACCGCTCCTCGGCGGTGGGCGCGAACGTGGCCGAGGTCGTGGCGGCGCTGCGGGCCCCGGCCGGGCCGGCACCGGAGCCCGCAGCGCACCCCGCCCCGGCGCTGCTGCTCTTCCCGGGGCAGGGAACGCAGTTCCCCGGCATGGCGGCGCCCTTCGCCGCCACCCTGCCCGCGTTCGCCGACGCGCTGGACGCCTGCCTGGCCGCCTTCTCCCCCGGGCTCGCCCGCGAGGTGGACGAGGCGCTGCACGACGCCTCCTTCCCCGCCGAACGGCTCGCCCGGACGGCGCTCGCCCAGCCCGCGCTCTTCGCCGTCGAGTACGCCGCCGGGACGGCGCTGCTCGCCCTGGGCCTGGTGCCCTGCGCCCTGCTCGGGCACAGCCTGGGGGAGATCACGGCGGCGACGCTGGCCGGCGCGCTCGCCCTCGACACCGCGGCCCGTCTCGTGGCACGCCGGGCCCTGCTGATGCAGGACTGCGCCCCGGGCGCGATGGTCTCCCTGGCCTGCGGCGAGACCGAGGCCCGGGCCCTGCTGGCCGAGACCGGCGCCCAGCTGAGCGTCGCGGCGGTCAACGCCGCCACGAGCACCGTGCTCGCCGGGCTCCCCGAGGCGGTGGCGGCCTTCCGGGAGCGGATCGGCGGCCGGTACGCGGCCAGGGTGCTGCGGTCCTCCCGGGCCTTCCACTCCCCGCTGATCGAACCGGCGGCCGACGCGCTGCGGGGCACCCCCGCGGCCGCCGAGGTGCGCCCCGCCGTCCTGCCGTGGATCGAGAACACGGAAGGGCAGCTGCTGCCCGAGGGCTCGCTCACCGACCCCGGCCACTTCGCCCGGGCCGCCCGCCGGCCGGTGCGCTTCGCGGACGCGCTGGCGACGGCCCGGGCGAAGTTCCCCGACGCCGTCGCGGTCGAGGTGGGGCCCGGCCGGGTGCTGAGCGGCTTCGCGGAAGCCGCCGGGCTGCCCGCGATCCCGCTGCTGGGCTCCTCGCCGTCGCACGCCCCGGCCGCTTCCGCCGCCCGCCCGGTGCTGGCGGCGATCGGCCGGCTGTGGTGCTCCGGCCTCCCCCTGGACCTCTCCCCGCTCCAGGGCCCGGGGCGCTCCGTCCCCCTGCCGACCTATCCGTTCCACGGCCCGCGCCACCCGGTGCCGGCCGCCCCGACGCCCGGACCACCGCCAGGACCACCGCCCGGACCACCCGTCGCCGACGCGGCCGAGCCCGTCGCGGACACCCCCGTCGCGATCCTCCGCGCCCTGTGGACCGAACAACTGGGGGTGAGCGACGTGCCCGACACGGCCGACTTCTTCCAGTTGGGCGGTGACTCGCTCACCGTGGCCCGGCTGGCGCGCGGGATGAGCCGCCGGTTCGGCGTCGACGTCCCCGTCGGCGAGCTGTTGCAGGCCCGGTCCATCGGACTCCAGTACGCGCTGGTGGAGCGGCTGATCGCCCAGCAGATCCTCGACGAGGCCGGGGAGGGGCTCGGATGACCGCCTCACCCCTCGACCGGCTCACTCCCGAGCAGCGCGCCGAACTGGCCGCCCGGCTCCGGGGGCGCAGCCCCGCGGCCGCGCCACCGGCGGCTGCCGCACCGTCACCGGCGGACTCCGGACCGGCGCTCCCGCCCCACCCGGAGGCCGTGGCCGGCAGCCACCCCCTCTCCGTCACCCAGTACCGGATGTGGCTCGCCGAGCAGGCGTCCCCCACCGCGTCGGCGGCCTACACCGTGCCCCTGGCCCTCCAGCTCGGAGGCCCGCTCGACGTCGACCGGCTCCGCGCGTGCCTGGACGCCCTCGCCGCCCGCCATCTGGCCCTGCGCACCCGTTTCGGCCAGGAGAACGGGGTGCCCCGGCAGCGGTTCGACCTGCCCGCCCGCATCCCGCTGGAGGTCCGGGAACTGCCTGCGGGAGCACCGGAGCGGGACCGGGCCCTCGACGCCGAGGCGGCGCGCCCGCTCCGCCTGGACCGGCCCCCGTACGTCCGTGCCGTCCTGCTGGCCCAGGGGCCGCGCCAGCACACCCTCCTCCTGACCTTCCACCACGCCATCTGCGACGGATGGTCGCTGGGGGTGCTGATCGACGACCTGCTGGACGCGTACGCCGCCGGGGGCGGCCCCGGTTCCACCCGTCCCGCGCCGGCCGCCCAGCACCTCGACTACGTCCACTGGGAGCAGTCGCCGGACGGGCGGGCCGCGCTGGCCGCCCACGCCGCCCACTGGGCCTGCTCCGGCGGCGGCGCCGACGACGGGGCCGACGACGGGGCCGAACTCCCCTTCGCCGTCGACCCGACCGCCACGCAGCAGGCCACCGTGCAGCAGGCCACCTCGCGGCAGGCCACCCCGGAGCAGACCGCCTCGCAGCAGGCCGCCCGGATGCCGCACGCCGAGCTGGCACTGCCCCCGAGCCTCACCCGGCGCGTCCACGCGTTCGCCCGGCGGCACGCCTGCACGGCGCACGCGGTGTGGCTCGCCGCGTTCGCGGCCACCTGGAGCGCGGTCACCGGCGCCCGGACGGCCTCCGTGAGCGTTCCCACCGCCAACCGGGCGGCGGAGCGCTACGACCTCACCGTGGGCGCCTTCGTCTCCGCGATGCCCCTCGCCCTGCCCCTGCCCCCCGCGCTGGACTTCGCCGCGCTGGCCCGGCGGACCGGCGAGCAGCTCCTGACCGGTTCCCAGCACCCGACCCTCCCCCTGACCTCCGACGACACCGCCGTGCCCGTACCCGCCGCCGCCTTCGTCCTGACCCACGAGGACAACCGGCCGCGCCCGGCCGGCCCCCTCACGGTCACCCCCCTGCCGGTGCGCGTCCAGGGCGACCAGGGCGTGCTGACCGTGCAGCTCACGGAACACGCCGACACCGCCGCCCTCCGGCTGACCGGCTCCCCGCAGCACTACACCGACGCGGCCCTCGCCCGGCTCGGGCGGGCCTACCGGCGCTGCCTCGCCTCCGTCCTCGCCGCCCCCGACGCGCCGCTGGCCGCACTGGACGCACGCGACCCGGCCGAGCGCGCGACCATCGCGGCCGCCTCGACGGCGCCGCCCGCGGCCGGGGCCCGCCTGCCCTACGACGCCTTCGCGGACTGGGCGCGGCGCACCCCCGAGGCATTCGCCGTCTGGGACGCCGCCGACGGTCACCTCACCTACCGGGCACTGCGCGAGCGCACCGAGCGCGCGGCGGCCCACCTCGCCCTGGCCGGGGTCGGCCCCGGCTCGGCGGTGGCCCTGGACGTACCGGCGGGCGCCGACTACCCGGCGCTGGCCCTGGCGGTCTGGCGGCTCGGCGGCTGGATCATCGCGCTGCGCCCCGACGACCCCGTGGAACGCCGCCGCGCCCTGCTGCGCAGCGCCCGGGCCGACTTCCTCGTCCGCACGGCCGACGCCCCCGGGCACGACGCCGACACGCACGACGCCCACACGCACGACGCCGACGGCGGCCCGCCGGGGAGGGCGCTGCGGACGATCCGGCTCCCCCGAGGGGGCGCGCGAGAGCTCCCGGCCACCGGCACGGCGGTGCCGCCCGTGGCCCGCACGGGCCCGCAGGACCTGGCCTACGCGGTGTTCACCTCCGGCACGACCGGTACGCCCAAGTGCGTCCCGGTGCCGCTGGGGGCGCTGGCCAACGAGCTCGCCTGGCGCCGCGAGGCGATCGGCCTCGCCGCCCCCGACCGGGTGCTCCAGACCATTCCCCTGGTCTTCGACCCGTCGCTGTGGCAGTGCTTCGGACCGCTCGTCGCCGGGGCCGGCGTGGTCTTCCCCGGCGTCGACCTCGGGGCGCGTCCGGCCGCCCTCGTGGAGGCCGCCCTGGAACACTCCGCGACCGTGGTCGACGTCGTCCCGTCCCTGCTCGCGGCCCTGGACGACGAGGATCTGCGCCGGCTGCCGGCCCGGGTCGTCTTCTGCGGCGGGGAGGCGCTGCCCTCGGCGCAGGCCGACCGCTACCTGCGCGTCGGCCGCGGTGAACTGCGCAACCAGTACGGGCCGTCCGAGGCCTGCATCGACGCCACCTCGTACCGGTGCGCGGCGGGGGCCGGGGGCGGCACCGCCCCCGTGGGCCACCCCGTCTCCGGCGTGCGGCTGCACATCCTCGACGGCGCGCTGCGCCCGGTGCCCATCGGGGTCACCGGCGAGCTGTACATCGGCGGCACCGGGGTGGCGCGCGGCTACCGGGGCCGTCCGGCCGAGACGGCGGCCCGGTTCCTGCCCGACCCGGCCGGGCCCCCGGGCTCGCGGATGTACCGCACCGGGGACCGGGTGCGGTGGAACGCCGACGGGAGCGTGCAGTTCGTCGGCCGCAGCGACAACCAGGTCAAGGTGCGCGGCCAGCGGGTGGAGCTGGAGGAGGTCGACCGGCACGTCGTGGACGCGCCGGGGGTGCGGGAGGCGGCCACCGTCGTCGTCGGGGAACGCGTCAGCCGCCTGGTGGGCTTCGTCACCGGCGAGCCCGCCCCGGACCCGGCGGCGGTGCGCGCCCATCTGGCCCGTACCCTCCCGCCGTACATGGTGCCCGGCGAGATCCGGGTGCTCCCCCGGCTGCCGGTGACCGCCAACGGCAAGGCGGACCGCCGCGCGCTGCTGGCGATGGTGCGCTCCGCGCGCACGGCGGCGGGCCCCGCCACCGCCCACGACCGGGTGGCCGCCGCCGTGGTGGAGGCGTTCGCCGCGGCGCTCGACCGGCCGTCGGCCACCCTGGACGATCATCTCTACGACCTCGGCGGGGCGTCGCTGGGGGCGGCCCGGATCGCCTCCGCGCTGAGCCGCCGCCTCGGGGTGGAGGTCCCCGTACGCACCGTCCTGACGCATCCGCTGGCCGCCGAACTCGCCACCGAGGTCAGGACGTTGCTCGCAGCGGCAGCAGCGGCAGCGCCGCCGACGCCAGCCGACGCCGAAGCCGACGCCGACGCCGACGCCGACGCTTCCCAGACGCCCGAACAACTGCTGGTGGCCCAGCAGGAGCGGGCCCTCGGACTCCCCGCTCCCCCGATTCCGCTGCTGCTCAGGCTCGACGCCCCGGCGGATCCACGGGACGTGGAGCGGGCGGTCCGCGCACTGGTCGCCCGGCACGAGGCCCTGCGGCCGACGGCCCCGCAGGCCGCGCCCGGGACGACGGAGGCGACACCGAGGGCGACACCGGAGGCGACACCGGGGGCCGCCGGAACGGGACAGCACGACACGTGGCAGCCCTGCCCCGTGGCCCCGCTGCCGGACCGGCCCGCCCAGGCCCACTGGGACACCGCGCTGATCGAGCGTCCGCTGCCCGCAGGATCACCGGGGCTGGAGGTCGTCCTGCTGACCGGGGAGGACGGCACCGTCCGGCACCTGCTGCTGAGGCTGGCCCGCCACCGGGGCGACGGCGCCTCCGTGGGCATCCTCGCCGACGAGCTCCTCGCCCTGCTCGCCGGACGCGACCTGCCGCGGCCGGCCCCGCGCTACAGCGACTACGCCCGTGCCAGGGCCGCCCGCCGCACGGCCCGGCGCGCCGAGCTGGAGCGGTACTGGCGCACCAGCCTGGGCCCGGTTCCCCCGGACCCGTTCGCCGAGCGCCGCACCGGACCGAGGACCTTCCGCAACCACGGGGTGCGGAAGGTCCTCCCCGCCGACGCGTACGCGCGCCTCCAGCGGGCGGGGCGGACGGCGGGCACGACCACCACGGCCGCCTTCCTCGACCTGCTCGGCCGGATCGTCTCCCGGATGTCGGGCGGCACGTCCACGGTGATCGGCGTGCCGGTATCCCACCGCTCGGCGGCCACCGAGGACTCGCTCGTCGGCCGCGCCGTCGACCTGCTGCCGGTGGTGCTCGGCGCCACCGGGGCCGGCCACGCCCACCGGGCGCTGCTGTCGGCCCTGGACCACGCCGACCTGCCGCTGCTGCACATCGCCGAGCTCGCCGATCCGGTCGACCCCGCGCTCCGGCCGCCGGTCTGCGCGGCCGGGCTGGTCGTCCACGGGCAGGAGGAGAACCCGGCCGTGGTGCCGGACGACCTGCCCCACGACACCGTGCCCGAGCACTGGTCGGACCTCGACCTCGTCCTCCACGTGCAACCGGCCCGCTCGGGAAAGTGTTCGGTGCTCCTGACCGGAGCCGTCGACCTCTTCCCGCAGGCCGAACTGCGCGGGCACCTCGCCCGGGCCCTGGCGGAGCTCGAACCCGACCGGAGCTGAGCTCCACCCCGGCCGTACCTCCCGCGCGGTACGCCCGTCGTACCCGCACCCCGACCGCCCGCTCTCCGACACAAGGGGAAAAATCATGGACGAAGAGCAGAAGTACCTGTTCGACCTGCGCGGCTACCTGGTCCTGGAGGACATCCTCTCCGCACGGGAACTCGCCTCCGTCAACGCCGCCCTCGACGGCCACGGCCTGTGGGACGGCGAGAACAAGCTCGACTACCCGCTGCTCAAGCGGTACAACCCGTTCATCGCCAACGCCGGTCCGCTCCACACCACCCCCCGCCCGGTGCGCGACCTGATCAGCCACCAGAAGGTGCTGCCGCACCTGGAGGAGGTGCTCGGCCCCGACCTGCGCTACGACGAGGGCCAGGTGCTCTACGCGCGCAAGGGCGCCGGAGCGCTGATCCTGCACAACGGCAACACCCCGTGGGAGTACCCGCCGCTGACCTACCAGGTCCGCGACGGCCGGATCTACGGCGGACACCTGATCGTCGCGTTCTGCCTCACCGACGCCCTCGCCGACCAGGGCGGCTTCGCGGTGGTCCCCGGCAGCCACAAGTCGGCCTTCGAGATCCCGGAGGACTTCCAGACCTGGCAGAAGGTCGGCGACTGGGTCTCCCGCGTCCCGGTCAGGGCCGGCTCGGTGGTCCTCTTCGCGGACACCGCCACCCACGGCAGCTGGCCCTGGGCCGCCGACTTCGAACGCCGGGTCGTCTTCTGCCGCTACACCGCGGGCATGGTGCAGCACACCGCTCCCGCGCCCGTACCCGAGGACCTCCCGGGCGAGGAGTGGACCCCGGTCGAACGCCGGCTGCTCCGCCCCCCGTTCGCCTGGCACTTCCACGACCGGGGCAGGGGCTACACGGAGCAGCAGCGCACCTCCGTGCGCACCGCCGAGGGCTGGACGATGAACGACCACTCCCAGCAGATCATCACGCTCGCGGAGGACGCGGAGAAGTCCGCCGAGGGGCGGGGCTAGCCATGGCGAGGATCACCGTGAGTCCGGTCGGCTACGAGGAGTTCGACCAGGAGCTCGGCAGCGACCCCCTGGGGCTGATGACACGGCTGCGCGACGAGGGCACGGTCAGCGCCGTCCCGCTGGACGACGGCACGCGGCTGATCGTCGCGGCGGAGCCCGCCGTCGCCGCCGCAGCCCTCGCCCACGGCACCCGCAACCACCGCGGGCTGCTGCGCGACCTGGTGGGCAGCGGACTGTTCGTGGTCGCCTCCGGGGAGCAGTGGCGCCACCGCCGCGCCCTGCTGCGCCCGATGTTCTCGGCCCGGGCCGTGGCGGAGTTGCACACCCTGGTGCTGGAGAGCGCGGAGGACTTCGTGCGCCGTCGGCTGCTGCCCGCGGCGGGCCGCGAGTTCGACCTCGGACACACCCTCCAGCAGCTGAGCATCGAGATCATCCTCCGGCTCGTGGACCCGGAGCTGACCGGCGCCGAACTGGCCTCCCTGGCCTCGACGGTGGACACGGCCGTCCACTACCTGGACCGGCGGCTGTTCGCCCCGGAGACCGTCACCGAAGCGGACGGCGAGGCGTTCGCCCGGGACAGGGCGGTGCTGGAGGAGTTCATCGCGCACCGGGCGGCCCAGGTGCCCGCGGCGGCCACGGCCGACGGGGTCCTGCCGTCGCTCGTCGCCGCCCTGCAGCAGCGGGGGGACACGCTCGGCGACCGTCCCGAGGACGTGCTGCGCGAGGAACTGATGTCGATCTTCGTGGCCGGCGTGGAGACCATGGGCACCCTGCTCACCTGGACCTTCCACAACCTGGCCGGCTCGCCCCCGGCCCTGGCCCGCGCCCTCGACGAGGTCCGCTCCACCGACCTCGGCGCCCTGCGCGCCGCGCCGTCGATCCCCCAGGGGGCCTTGCCGTACACCCTGGCGGTGGTCGAGGAGTCCCTGCGGCTGCACCCGCCCGCGTGGGCGCTCTTCCGCCGCATCGCCACCCCCGTCGAAGCGGCCGGCGTACGGCTGGAGCCCGGCGACCTCGTCCTGGCCAGCACCTACGCCATCCACCGCGCCCCGGCCCTGTGGGAGGCGCCCGAGGAGTTCCGCCCGGAGCGCTTCCTGGGCCGGCGCCCGCCCGTCCAGCAGTACTTCCCCTTCGGGGCGGGCCCCCACCAGTGCCTGGGGCGGCAGTTCTCGCTGCTGGAGGCGCAGCTCGCCACGGCGACGATCCTCGCGCACGGCCGGTTCACCCTGCTGGGCGACCGGGCCGCGACCGGGCTCCGACCGGCCATCGCCCTGACGCCGGACCCCAGCCCGCGCGCCGTGTTCACCCCGCACCCCGACACCGACCCCGAACCCGACCGCGGCACCGACACCGGCACCGACCGCGGCACCGACCGCGGCACCGGCACCGCCCCCGCGACCACCGGCCTCGGCAGCGCCCGCAAGCACCCCTCGGGGGCACGATGACGACCGCGCCGCACGCCCGGATCGAGCAGTGCTTCACCGCCGTCGCCGAGGCGTTCCCCGAGCGCGTGGCGCTGGCCGACCGGTACGGCGAGATCCGCTACGGGGAGCTCCTGACGCGGGCGCGCACCGCGGCGGCGTCGCTCCGGGCGAAGGGCGTCGACTCCGGTACCGCCGTGCTGATCGTCGGGCACGGCGACCACCGGACCGTCCTCGCCATGCTGGCCGTCCTGATGGCGGGCGGCTGCTACGTGCCGGTGGACCCCCGGTACCCGGCGGACCGCGTCCGGCTCATGGCCGGCACGGCCCGGGCGGCCCTGGCCCTGCACGCCGACGACGGCGCCGACAGCGCGACCGTGGCGGACCTGGGAGTCCCCGTGCACGACATCGCCTCCCTCCTCGCGGAGCGGACCGGCACGGCGGTGCCGTCCGCACCGGCCGGCCCCGACGACCTGGCCTACGTCATGTTCACCTCCGGCACCACGGGAGCCCCCAAGGCCGTGGGCGTCACCCACCGGGGGGTCACCGGGCTGGCGCTCGGGGCGGAGTCCCTGCGGCTGGGCCCCGGCGACGGCGTGCTCCTGCACTCCACCCTCGCCTTCGACGCGTCCACGTTCGAGATCTGGCCCCCGCTGCTGGCCGGGGCCCGGATCACGGCGGCCGACCACCACCCCCTCGCGCTCCACGAACTGGCCGCCCTGCTGGCCCGGCCGCAGATCACCACGGCCTGGCTGACGGCCCCGCTCTTCCGCCTCATGGCCGGCCACCACGGCCCGGCGCTGGGCACCCTGCGCACCCTCGTCACCGGCGGTGACACCGTCCCGGCCGGCACCGCGCGCTCCTTCACCGCCGCCCACCCCGCCACCCGGCTGGTCAACGGCTACGGCCCGACCGAGAACACCACCTTCAGCACCCTGGGGGACGCCGCCGCGTGGGACCGCGAGCACTCCGCCGCGTTCCCGATCGGCTCCGCCATCGCGGGTACGACGTGCCACGTCCTCGACGAACGGCTGCGGCCCGTCGCCCCGGGCGCGGTGGGCGAGCTCTACCTCGGCGGCCCCCGGCTCGCCCGCGGCTACCTGCACGACCCCGCCGCGACCGCCGCGCGGTTCGTGCCCGACCCCTTCTCCGCGCGGCCCGGTGCCCGCATGTACCGCACCGGTGACCGCGTACGGCACCTCCCCGACGGCGCCCTGGACTTCCTCGGGCGCGCCGACGACGAGGTGAAGGTCAGGGGCTTCCGCACCGATCCGGCGGAGGCGGCGGCGGTCCTCGCCGCCGACCCCGCCGTCGACGACGCCGTGGTCCTCGCCGGCACCGGGCCCGACGGCGCCGTCCTGACCGCCTTCCTCACGCCCG
Organism: Kitasatospora sp. NPDC094016; assembly: GCF_040304045.1. NCBI lineage: Bacteria > Bacillati > Actinomycetota > Actinomycetes > Kitasatosporales > Streptomycetaceae > Kitasatospora > Kitasatospora sp. NPDC094016. Next base: position 129,892 of record NZ_JBEOUK010000002.1, on the reverse strand, counting down.
CGTCCGTCGACACCGACGCGGTGCGCCGGGGCGCGTGGCAGCGGGCACCGCGCCATCTGGTGGCCGAGCGGATCATCGCGGTCGACGCCCTTCCGCTGGGGCCCACCGGAAAGGTGGACCGCGCCGCCCTCGCCCGCCTTGCGGACGACATGGACGACACGCACGACGCGGACGACGCGGACGCCCGGACGCACGACTCGGACGACACCGCCGCCCGGACACACGGCACCGCCGCCCCGGGCCACCCCGCACTCGCCGCGGCCTGGGAGGCCCAGACGGGGCACCACCCGCTGCCCGACTCCGACTTCTTCGCCGACGGCGGCACCTCCCTGGGGCTGATGCGCCTGGTCGAACAGGTGCGCACCCAGCTCGGACCGACCCTCGACTTCGCCCAGCTCTACGCCGCTCCCACGTACGCCGATCTGTGCCGGCTGACCGCCCCGAGCGCCACCCCGGCACCCCCCGGCGACCGAACCCAGGAGGCCGTCGCATGACGCAGGTGATGCAGGATCAGGACAATGATCTGGCCAGAATGGACGGCCTGTGGATCCGGGTGATCGAACCCCAGTCACCCGCCCGGCACGCCCGGGACTTCGCCCGGGTCCACACCTGGCTGCGCCAGTACATCAGCCGGCCCCACGACGAGATCGGCCGCACCGGGCCGGTCTGCCCCTTCATCCCACCCGCCCTCAGCGGCAAGGACGCCCAGTTCAGCTTCCGCTACGACATCACCGGGAAGGACGAACGGCACCTGCGCGAGGCCCTGGAGGCGGAGATGTCCACGTTCGCCCTCGGCACCGAGCGCAGCCGTACGCACACCGGAGCCTCCCTCGACTGCCGCATCGTGGTGCTGCCGGCCACCGGGCCGGAGGGCTGGCGGGTCCTCGACGAGGCGTACGAAGGCCTGAAGAACAACGCGGTCGCCCACGGGCTGATGGTCGGCCAGTTCCACCCGCACTGCGACGAACGGGCCGTGCGCAACCCGCTCTTCCCCGTCTCCGTGGCCCCCGTCGGCCTGTTCGCGATCCGCCGGATGGCGCCCCACGATGTGCTCTTCTTGTACAAGCACCGCGCCTGGTTCAGGATTTACGATCAGAACTTCCGCGCCCACTACGAACGGGGCCGCGTACGCGACCCGCTCCTGCGGGAGTTGTACACGACCGCTGTGGAACGTCACGGCCTGCCCGAACTCGCCCCGAAGGCAAAGGAGAACGACGCGCCGTGACCGAGGACCAGTACCACGTCGTCGTCAACCACGAGGAGCAGTACTCGATCTGGCCCACCTACCACGACGTCCCCCAGGGGTGGCGGACGGTGGGAGAGCCGGCGTCCCGCGAGGGCTGCCTGCGCAGGATCGAGGAGGAGTGGGACGACATGACCCCGAAGTCCGCCCGGCGCGCGGCGGCCCCCGCCGCACCGGCCCCCGCGGGCCCGGCCGGCTCCCCGGAGTCCCCGTGACCGACACGCTTCCCACGGTCGCCGTCGTCTACGGCAGGGGGTCGGCGGGGCCGGCCGAGATCCTCGGCGCCGCCCGCGGCCTGTGCGACGTGGTCTTCGTCTGCGACCCGGCCGTACCGGGCGTGGCTCCGCTGCTCGCGGGGATGCGCCGGCGGGCACGCGTCTGCGAGATCAGCGGACACGACACCCCCGCCGTCGCCGAACTGCTGCGCGGGCACGGCCCGGTGGGCATCGTCACCTTCAGCGAGTACTGCCTCGCCGGCACCGCGCGGCTCGCCGAGGCCCTCGGCCTGCCCTACCACCGGCCGGACACCGTCCGGCTGCTCACCGACAAGGCCGACCAGCGCGCGGCGTTCGCGGCGGCGGGGGTCGACCACACCCCGAGCGTCGTGGTGCGCTCCGCCGCCGAGGTCGACGCCGCCGTGGCCCGCCTGGGCTACCCCGTGGTGCTCAAACCCCGTACCGGGGCAGGCAGCCAGGACACCGTACGGCTGGCGGACGCGGAGCAGCAGCGGCGCGCCCTGGCCGACGTCGGCCTCGCCCCCGAGCCTGGGCCCGGTGACGGTGACGAGCCGGCCGGCCCGGGCGGCGGCCCGCGCGACTTCGTCGTGGAGAGATACCTGCCCGGGGACCCAGCGGTGGCCGGACCGGACTGGGGGGACTACGTCTCCGTCGAGGCCGTCGTGCAGCACACCGAGGTCACGACCCTCTGCGTCACCGGCAAGTTCGCCCTGGCCGACCCGCTGCGGGAGACCGGACTGTTCCTGCCCGCCACGCTCACGGCCGCCGTGGAGAAGGACGTCGCCGAACTCGCGGCGGCCGCGGTCCGGGCCCTCGGCGTGACGACCGGGGTGACCCACACGGAGGTGAAGCTCACCCCGGACGGCCCCCGCGTCATCGAGGTCAACGGCCGCGTCGGCGGGCGTGCCGTGGGCCTGCTGGACCGGGCGCTGGGCATCGATCTGCTCGCCCTCGCCTTCGCGGTGGCCCTGGAGCGCACCGTCGAGCCCGTCACGGCCCCCCGGCCGGCGGCGGTGACCTTCGAGTACTTCATCGTGCCACCGCGCACGGTCGGCACCGTCCGGGCGATCGACGGCGCCGACGCCGTGCGGGCCCTGCCCGGCGTCGGCGAGGTCGACGTGGCGACGGCCCCGGGGCAGCCCGTCGACTGGCGCCACCCCGCGCAGCGCCTGGCGTTCGTCCGGGGCGCCGTCGCCACCCATGACGAGCTGCTCCGGCTCATCACGTCCGTCCATGACAGATTCCACCTGGAGTTCGCACCCCAGTGAAGAGAACGCTCCCCACCACAGACCGGCCGCGCGCGCCCCACCGAGAGCGTCGAAGAGCAGGTGCCCCGCAGTGTCCCGCAGTCCCTCATCGTGGAACAGTGGAAAAGCAGAGAGGTAGTCGATGCTCGACAAGGTGCGACAGCCACTGAAACACCGGCCCTTCCGGCGGGTGTGGCTGGGCGAGACCGTCTCCCTGGTGGGGGACTACAGCTTCGAGGTCGCCTTCATCTGGCTGATCCTGAACGAGACCGGATCGACGACCACACTGGCCACGATCCTGCTCGTCCAGGCCGTCCCCCGGGGCGTGCTGATGCTGGTGGGCGGCGCGGTGACCGACCGGCTCTCCCCGCGCGCCGTCATGTTCTGCTCCCACACGCTCAGGGGGCTCGCCGTCGCCACACTGGGGCTGATCGCCCTGACGGACCACGTGAGCACGTGGCACCTCTACGCCCTCGGCGCGCTCACCGGCATCGCCGAGGCGTTCTTCTGGCCGGCCGCCGGCAGCATCATCCCCTCCCTCCTGCCGCCCGAGCACCTCGCCCGGGGCAACGCGCTCGTCGGCTTCGGAGAACAGGGGGCCCGGCTGCTGGGGCCGATCCTGGGCGGCGCCCTCGTGGCCGCGGTGGGGACGTCGACCACCATCCTGCTCAATGCCTTCACCTTCTTCTTCGCCGCCCTGACGGTCTTCGGCGCACCCCGCAGACAACCGGCCGACCAGGCGGGCGACCAGACTTCCGACCAGGCGGGCGAGGCCGAGGAGGGCGCCAAGTCGTTCACGGCGATCCGCCGGGAGATCGTCGAAGGGCTCCGCTACGCCGGACGCAGCCGGGAGATCCGCACCGTCCTCCTGCTGATCGGCGCGGCGGCCCTCAGCTACAGCGGCCTCTTCAGCGTGGGGCTGCCCGCGCTGGCCAAGACCTTCCCCCAGGGCTCGCTCGCGCTGGGCGTCCTGCTGTCCGCCTGGGGGCTGGGGCAGCTGATCGGCACCATCGGCGCGGTCTTCACCGGGCTGCCGCGCCGCTGGGGACTGCTCATCATCGGGATGACGCTCTGCGAGGGGACCGCCTTCGTGCTGCTGGGCTTCCTTCCCAGCGTGTGGAGCGCGGCGGTGGTGCTCACCCTGCTGGGGATCGGCGTCGCGTACTCCAGCGACGTCGCGCTGCCGACGTTCATCCAGACCAGGACCCCGACGGACGTGCTGGGCCGGGTCAGCAGCGTGATGGAACTGCCCCGGGCCACGCTGGAGCCGCTCTCCATCGCGGCCATGGGCCTGCTGGTCGGCTGGGACATACAGTGGGCGTTCGTGCTGGCCGCGATTCCCATGCTGGCCGTCGGTCTCCACCTCGCCCTCGACCGCGAGGCCCGCGCGCTGAGCACCACGGCCTCGGAGGACCATCCGGCGGCCAAGGACCCGGATCCCCTCGTCTTATAGGCCCCGCCCGCCGGTGGCGGTCGGCGACCGGCGTCTCCTCGACCAGCGCATACCCTGGGACACGCCCTCGACAAGGCGCCGCCTCGTGCGCCCGAGGACGACGCCGGGAGGGGACGGGAGTCGATGAGTCTTCGTCAGTTCGAGTACGCCCTGGCCGTTGCCGAGGAGGGTTCGGTGACGGCCGCGGCGGAGCTGCCGCACGTCGCCCAGCCGTCGGTGTCCCAGCAGATCCGCGCCCTGGAGCGCGCCCGGTGTCCCCGCCCGTCTGCCGGCCCGTCATCGCCGTGGTCCGCCACGCTGCGGGCCCGGCGGAAACGACCCTGACCGAACTCCTGCGCCAGGAGACCTGGTCCGAGCCTTTCCTCGCTCCGCCGCCTGGGCTCATGCCTGCGATCGGCACACCGGGAATCCGCCCAGGCCGGTGATCTCGAATGGCCGCGCTTTCCGGCCGCAACCCCGGATTTCTCGGACAGTGCGCCAGCACATCGTTGTCGAACCTCCTCCGGAACGGGTGCGGTCACGGCCACCGTCGAGCCGGTGGCCGCCCGGGCCCACGGATGCGGCGGCTCACGGGTTCACGATCCCGAGCAGAGGATTCGGGAGAGGAATTTCCCTGGTCGGCGGAGTGCGGCAATACCGGAATTGTGAAGTGCGCATGGCATTTTCCCCCTGCTTACTTGATTCGCCCGAATCCCTTCCGTTCCCGGAGCGAATCTGACAGCATCGTCCGCTATCCGGCGACCGAATGTCGGTGATCACTGCGCCGGTGCGCCCGCGGGTGTCCGTCCACGGCCGAGATGCGCCTGGACCGGATCACCGCCGTCGGGACGTGGCCACCCGGCCGCGCCACGTGGAGGAGATGTGACCCCCCGGACCGGCACCACCGTACCCACCACCGCGCCCAGCCCCGGGACCGCCCACCGCCCCGCACGCTGGGTCCACACCAGGCTGCGGGCGAACCCGCTGGCCGCGCTGCTCATGGCGGCCCTGGCGTTCGCCGCCGTCTTCCTGGCGGCGGCCTTCCCCCGCATCGCGGACCGGGGCGCGGACACGGCGCTCCAGGACTTCGTCGGTCAGAGGGGCTTCAACCAGACCAGCCTGCAGACCACGTCCAAGACGCAGGACGGCGACAAGGCCGCCGAACTCGACCGGGTGCAGCGGCAGCTCACCGAGCTGGTCGGCCGGCAGCTGACACTGGCCCAGCCGGGCCAGGCCTACGGTGCCCGCGCCCTGGGCGACCGCGGCATGGGCAATCCGGAGTACGACCGGTTCGCGGAAAGGAGGACCGACCCGGTCCTCGGCCTGCTCTACCTGCACGACCTGGCCGCCCGGGCCACCCTCACCGACGGCACCTGGCCGACCCCCGGCGCCGTCGGCGGTCCGCTGCCGATCGTGATCAGCAAGAAGGCCGCCGAGAGCATCCACATCAAGCTCGGTGACGTCATCGACAACGGCACCGAGGGTTCGGGCGCCAAGCGGACCACCGTGGTGGTCGGCCTCTACCAGGTCAACGACCCCCAGGACCCGTTCTGGGAGGAGCTCGGCTGCCCGGCCCGCGCCTGTCTGAGGGCCGAGCCCGAGCACGAGCACTGGATGACCAGCGGATTCGTCGACGGCGACAGCCTGCCCGCGATGGCCCGCTGGGGTTCGAACGCCGAGAACTTCTGGCGGCTGCCCGTCGACGCCGCCTCGCTGCACGCCGACCGGCTCGACCGCACCCGCGGCATCCTCAACTCCTTCCTGACCGGGCGCGACGCCACCGCCCTGGCCGCCGCGACCGGGCGTCCCGACCTGCACACCTCCTCGGGTCTTCCCGAGATCCTCAGCCGGGCGGACGACCGCTACCAGGCCTCGCTGTCGCTCAGCACGATCGGCCCGGCCGCCGTCGCGGGCGTCGCCGCCGTGGTGCTGTTCCTGGCCGCCGCCCTCACCACCGACCGGCGCACCGCCGAGATCAGGCTGCTCCAGGCCCGCGGCGGCTCCCGTGCCGGGGTGCTGCGACGGCTGGTCGCCGAGGGCGCGGTCACCGTCCTGCCGGCCGCCGTGCTCGGAACGGCCCTCGCCCTGGTGCTGCTGCCCACCCCCCGCTGGGACCGCTCGGTGCTGGCGGCCCTGGCCGCGGCCCTGATCGCGCTGCTGGCCTTCCCGGCCCGCGCGGCCCTGCTGTGGGCACGCCGGCGGCCGGCCGGCGGCCGACGCCGGCTGGTCGGCGAACTCGCCGTCCTCGCGGTCACCGCCGCGGCCGTGGCAGAGGTCCGGCACCGGGGCGTCGGCACCGGCTCCGGGCTGGATCCACTGCTGGTGGCCGCCCCGCTCCTGCTCGCCGTCACCGGCGGCCTGCTGCTCGCCCGGATCGAGCCGGTGGTGGTCGGCTGGCTGGCCGCCCTCGTCGGCCGGGGCCGCGGCCTGATCGGCTTCCTCGGCCTGGCCCGCGCCGCCCGCGACAACTCGGGCCGCCGCCGGCCCTCCGCGCTGCCGCTGCTCGCCCTGGTGATCGCCGTCACCACGACCGGCTTCGGCGCCACCGTGCTCGACACCGTCGATCACGCCCGGACCCGCGCCGCGCGCATCGCCACGGGCGGGGACATCGGCGTCTCCCTCCCGGGCTACGCCACCCTGTCCGAGCCGTTCACCAAGGCCGCCGACGCCCTGCCGGGCGTGCGGGCCTCGACCGCGGTCTGGGTCGAGCCCAACGCCCGCGTCGTCGGCGCCGACCAGCGCTACACCGAGGCCTACCTGATCATGGTGGTCGATCCGGCGGCGTACGCCGAGATCGCCCGGACCCTCGGGGCCGGCGAGTTCGATCCGGCGAAGCTGGCCGGGGCGGCCGGCGGCCGGGACACCCCGGTGCCCGCGCTGGTCAGCCGCGACCTGGCCGAGCGCCTGGCCGCAGGCTCGTCCCAGGTGCGCACGCCCAACGGCAACGACCTGCGCCTCGCCGTCGCCGGGACCGTCGGCGCCACCCCCGCCCTGCCGGACCCGGGCAAGCCGTTCGCCGTCGTTCCCGCCGGCCCCGCCTGGGAGCGGCTGCCGGACGCCAAGCGGGTGAACCAGTGGTTCGCCGTCGGCGGGATCGACCCCGAAGGAGTCAGGGCGGCGCTGCGGGACAACGGCGGGGTCCAGCCGACCGGCCTGGCCAAGATGATCGCGGACGACGCCGCGGCCGTCGGCAAGGCTGTCCGCGGCCTGCCCGCGGGATACACGGTGCACAGCAGCCGGGAGACCGTCGCCGAGCTCGGCGACGACCCGCTGCAGCACGCCGCCGGGCGGCTGTTCTGGTACTCGGGTGCCGCCGGCGCCGGGTTCGCCCTGCTCGCGGTGCTGCTGACGCTGTTCCGGGCCGCGCCCGACCGCACGGCCGTGCTCGCGTGGCTGCGCACCATGGGCCTGCGGCCCCGCCAGGGGCTGGCGCTGATCGTCGCCGAGGCGCTGCCGCAGACCCTGGCAGCCGCCGTCGGCGGCGGGCTGGTCGCGGTGGCGGCGGTGGCCCTGCTGGGCGGCGCGCTCGACATCTCGACCCTGGTCGGTGCCCGGGTCGGGGAGGTCGTCACCCCCGCGCTGATGCCGGTGCTGCTGCCCACCGCGGGCCTGGCCCTGCTGGTCGGCCTCGGGGTGGTGCTGGAGACGCTGGTCGCCGGCCGACGCCAGATCGCCACCGAACTGCGGGCGGGGGAGCAGCCGTGACACCGCGACGGCGGCTCCCCTCGATCACCGGAGGGCCGGCCCCCGACCCCGTGGTCGAGGGCACGCGGTGGCGCGTCAGTCCTGGTCCAGCTTGGACAGGGCGTCGGTGATCAGGCGGGTGGCGAAGTCGTGGTCGTCGCCGGACACCCGGTTGACGTGCTCCGCGAGCAGGGTGGCCGTGGCTTCCAGCGGGTTCATCTCGGCGTCGGTCCAGGGTCCGTACTGCGCGCGCCACAGGTTGGGGCTCAGGCCGCTGCCCGCGGCGATCACCAGGCCGGCCATGGTGGGGATGACCTCGGGGCGAAAGGTCCTGGGCATCATCCGCATCGTGGCGACGAGGGTGGGCACCACGTGCTCGATGACGTCCTTGTCGTGCTCCTCGCAGGCCGACCGCAGCCAGTTCATGAACAGGTAGATGAGCGTGCACGCGCCGTCCAGCAGCTCGTTGAACTCTTCGGGGCCCACGGATGCGGCGAACTCGTCGACCAGCCGCTGCTGTTCGGGGTCCGTCCCGGTCCTGCCGTCGTAGACGGCCTTGAGCCGGGAGTCGATCATCATGAGCGCGGTGCTCACATCGCCGACGGCGGCGTATCGGGGGTCACAAGGCGATGACACGGGACTCCTTCTCACACGGCCGCGGCGGGTGCGCGGCAGGTCCGGACGCAGGGTTCTCCGGCCGGTAGGGTCACCCGCCCGACGGTACCGCTCGCCGTCGCGGCCGGGCGCCCGTTCCCGCCCCTCGCCCACGCCACGGCCGCCCGCCCGTGCTCACCCGTCCGCGGCGGCTTTCCGCAGGTCCCGGTGGTACGGCGGATCGCCGGGGCGGTGGCCCGGCCCCCGGCGATGCGACTCCACTGGTCAACAGCGCACCCTCAGTACGTCATCAGTACGGGTGAGCCGTCCGCGCGGTCGCGGCGGCGCCGGGCCCGGCGGAGGATGAGGGTACGGGCGGAACGCGACGCGGAAGGGGCGTGACGCCATGGACGTCGGGCCGGTCGAATACGCCGTCATGGCCTTCCCGGGCAACCGGTTCCGGGGGGCGATCCTGCCGGAGCTCAAGCGCCTGACCTCCGAGGGGATCATCCGCATCCTCGACCTCACCTTCATCAAGAGGGATGAGCAGGGGGCGGTCCGCGTGCTCGAACTCGATGCCCTGGACAGCGACGAAGCCGCCGGGTTCGCCGAGCTGGACGGCGAGATCATGGGCCTGCTGAGCGACGAGGACCTGGCCAGCATCTGCGACGAGATCCCGGCGGGGTGCTCGGCGGCGATCATCGTCTGGGAGCACCGCTGGGCCGCGCCGCTGCTGCGGGCACTCGACGACGCGGACGGGATCCTGGTCACGCGCGAGCACGTGCCGCACACCGTGGTGGCGGCCGACCTCGCCGCGATCGGGCTCTGAAGGACCGGGCTCCACAAGGGGAGCCGGACTCCGAGAAGGAGGCTGTCATGATCGGCCGCCGTCTGTCGCGCGGCGGGCGCCCGGGGCTCATCGGCACCGCCGCCCGCACCGCCGTCATCGCCGGGACCGCCACGTCCGTGTCGAGCAGGGTCGCCGCCCGGCACCAGCAGGCCACCGCGCAGGCGGCCCCGGCCCCGCCCTCTCCCCCACCCGCGCCTCAGGCCGCACCGGGCACCGCCTCGGACGACCCGACGCTCGCCCGGCTCGAACGCCTCGTCGAACTGCGGCAGAGCGGGATGCTGACCGACGACGAGTTCACGGCGGCCAAGCAACGCCTGCTCACCTCGTGAACCCCCTCCGCCGGACGGCGCCCGCACGGGGGCGGGGCCCGACCGGGCCCGCGCGCTCCGCCGCCGTGGTGCGGTGATGGAGCCCGTGACGGCGGTGCTCGCCGAACTCGTCGAACGGCACCGCGCCGACACCGCCGGTGACGTCGCCCGCTACATCCCCGAACTCGCCCGCGCCGACCCGCACGCCTTCGGCCTCGCCATGGTCAGCGTCCAAGGCCACGCCTATCAGGCCGGTGACGCGTCGGCCGCCTTCACGATCCAGTCGGTCTCGAAGCCCTTCGTGTACTCACTGGCCCTGTCGGAGCTGGGCCTGGCGGAGGTGGCCAGGAGGGTCGGGTTCGAACCGAGCGGCGAGCCGTTCAACGCGATCAGCCTGGAGGCGGGCACCGGGCGCCCGGCGAACCCGCTGATCAACGCCGGGGCGATCGTGACGACCGCGCTGATCGGCGGCGACGGCGAGGCCGCGTTCGAACGGATCCGCGACACCCTGTCGGGCTTCGCCGGCCGCCGGCTGACGGTCGACGAGGACGTCTACCGGTCCGAAGCCGCCACCGGGGACCGCAACCGGGCGCTGGCCTACCTCACCCTCTCCCAGGGCGTGCTGGAGCGCCCGGCCGAGCAGGCCTGCGACGTCTACTTCCGCCAGTGCGCGATCGAGGTCACCGCCGTCGACCTGGCCGTCATGGGCGCCACCCTGGCCAACGGCGGACGCAACCCGGTGACCGGTCGCCGCGTCGTGGACGCCGACGCGGCGAGCGCGACGCTGTCGGTCATGGCCACCTGCGGCATGTACGACCACAGCGGCGAATGGATGCTGAGGGTGGGCCTGCCGGCCAAGAGCGGTGTCGGCGGAGGGGTCTGCGCCGTGAGCCCCGGCCAGTTCGGCGTCGGCGTGTTCAGTCCCCCGCTGGACCCTCAGGGCAACAGCGTCCGCGCGAGCGCCGTCCTGCGGGAGCTGTCCGCCGAACTGGGCCTGCACGTCCTGCGGCACACCGAGCGCGCGCGCTCACCGCTCCAGGCGGTGCGCACCGACCACGGCGCGCACCACCTGGAGCTGTTGGGCGACCTCGGTTTCGCCGCCGCCGAGGAGATCGTCCACCGCGTCCGCCGCCTGGCCTGCGACCAACCCCGCCCGCTGGTCACGGTCGACCTCTCCCACGTCACCGCCGTGCGCCCGATCGCCCGCAGGCTGCTGGCCGACTGCGCCGCCGGCCTCCGGGACCGGACGACGGTGCGCTTCGTCGACCCCGCGAGCCTGGTCCGCGGGCCGTCCGCAGACCGGCACGACACCCCGGCCGAGTAACCCTCCACGAGCCCGATCACGGCGGCCGGCTCCGTTCACAGCGGCCAGACCAGGGGAACCACGGTCGTGGCGACGACGAGGTACCAGGCCAGGACCGGCAGGCCGAGCCGCCAGTAGTCACCGAACCGGTAGCCGCCGGGGCTCATGACCATGAGGTTCGCGGCGGTGGCCACCGGCGTGAGCAGGGCCGCCGCCGCGGGGACCGCGACGCACATCAGGACGGGCAGGACGGAGACCCCGGCATCGCGGGCGGCGTTGACGGCGATCGGGGCGACGATCAGCGCGGTCGCCATGTTGCTGATGAACTGGCCCAGTACGGCGGTGAGGACGAACACCGCGACCAGCAGCAGCCGGCCGTTGCCGGAGGCCGCGGTGACGACGAGGTGGGCGACCTTCTCCGCCGCCCCGGAGGACTTCATGGCCTCGGAGAGCGGGAACATGCCGCCGACGATGACCAGGGTGGTCCAGGAGATGCCGCCGTAGGCCTGGTCGACGCGCACCACGCGAAGGGCGACCAGGAGCAGCGCCGCGAGGGTCGCGGCGACGGCCGGCGGCGTGGCGCCGGAGGCGAGCAGGGCGATCATCCCGCCGAGCACGGCGAGGGCGCGCACGGCCGCGCGCCCCGGCGGGGCGGCCTGGCCGCGGATGGCGGAGGGCTGGTCGACGGCCAGCACACCGGGGCGGGCGCCGGCACGCTCGAGTTCGTCCCACCGGCCGCGGAGCAGCAGGTGGTCGCCCGGAGCGAGCGTCAGGGGCTGGGGGCCTACGGGTCGGTCCTGGCGGTGGACGGCGAGGACGGCCAGGTCGCCGGTGCTGTCGGTCATACCGGCGAAGGCGGTCATGCCCGTGAAGGAGGAACGCGGGCTGACGACGAGTTCGAGCAGGCCCGTGTGCTGGTCCAGGAGGACGCTCGCGAGGTGGTCGTCCAACGGCGGGGGCAGGGGCTCCAGACGGTGGCGGTCGCTGAAACCGTCGATGGCGTCCGGGGTGCCCCGGAGGATGACGATGTCCCCGGCGGCGAGGGGCCCGGTGCCCCGTGGGTCATGGCCGTCGGCGGTCATGGCTCCGAGCACCAGCACCCCGTCCTGGGCCGTGGCGGCCAGCTGCTCGACCGACGCGCCGATCGCGTCCGAGCCCTGCGGAACCTGCCGGGCGGCCGAGTCCCGGGTCAGTGCGTAGTGGTCGATCAGGGTGCGGGCGTGCCGGCTCAGGTCGGCCGGGAGGGCGTCGGGTGTGCGGGCGGGCAGCAGAGCCCGTCCGAGGAGGGCGCAGATGGCGACGGTGCCGGCCAGCACCGGGAGCCCCACCACCGCGAACTCGAAGAACCCGAAGGGCCTGGCACCGGCCGCTGCCGCACTCTCGGAGACGATCACGTTGATGGGCGACCCGATGAGGAGCAGCAGCGAGCCGGCGTGCGCGGCGAAGGCCAGCGGCATCGCGAGCCTGGAGACGGGCAGACGGTGGCGGACGGCGAGCAGCACGGTCATCGGCAGCAGGGCCGCGACGGCGCCGTTGACCGTGATCAGGGCCGTGAGCAGGGCGGACGCGAGCATGGTGAGGACGAGCAGGCGGCGCTCGCCGGTGCCGGCGAGCGCCGCCAGTGCCCGGCCTGCCCAGGTCGTGACGCCCGTGGCCTGCAGGGCGGTGCTGACCACGAAGAGGGCCGCGATGAGGGCGACCACCGGATCGCCGAACCCGGCGAAGACCCGGTCGGTGGGCAGCAGCCCGACGGCCGGCAGCAGCAGGGCGGAGCCGAGCGCGACGAGCTCGACGGGCAACCGGTTCCACACGAACAGGGCGATGACCACGGCCAGCACGAGCAGGCAGAGGACGGAGTCGCTCACCGTCTCACCCTGCTGGTGGGAGGGGCAGGTGCCGGTTCACTGGCTGACGGGTGCGCCCGGCCCCATCGGGATGCCGATGGCGTACCACGCGACGAAGAACAGCAGCCAGGCCACCGCCACGACGACCGTGTAGGGGAGCATCAGGGAGATGACGGTGCCGACACCGGCCTGCTTCCTGAACTTCTGGCACTGCAGGACGATGAACGGCAGGTAGACCATCAGCGGGGTGACGACGTTCGTCGGGGAGTCGCCGACCCGGTAGGCGGCCAGCACGGTCTGCGGCGCGACGCCGAGGCGGATGAACAGGGGCACGAAGATCGGCGCGAAGATCGCCCACTTGGGGATGATCCCCGGGATGATCAGGTTGATGACGTAGGTCAGCAGGATGAAGGCGATCAGGAGCCAGATCGGGCCGATGTTCGCGCTCTCCAGCTGGTCGGCGAGCTGCACGGCGACCACCGTGGCGATATTGCTGTAATTGAAGTACGAGATGAACTGGGCGATGATCAGCAGCAGGAAGATCAGGCCGCCGAGCCCGGCGAAGGTCTTGGTGATCGCGTCCATCGCGGCGGCGCTGCCGCGCAGGGTCTTCGCGCCCGCGCCGAAGGCCAGGCCCATCACCAGGAACGCGATCATGATGATGACGATCAGGCCGTCCATGAACGGCGAGTCCTCGAACAGGCTCCCCGTCTCCGGGTTGCGCAGCGGCGCGCCGGGGATGAAGGCGAGCAGCGTGACGGCCAGCACGAGCGCGATCAGCGAGAGGCCGGTGTAGCGCAGCCCCCGGGCCTCGGCCGCCGTGTCGACGGAGGGCTCCTCGCTGTCCGCGACGGCGGCGGCGTCCCCCGGCTGCCAGGGGCCCAGGCGGGGTTCGATGATGCGTTCGGTGATGAAGGTGATGACGATGGTGAGGAACAGGGTGGAGCCGATCGCGAAGTAGTAGTTCGCGGTCAGGTTGAGGGACTGCCCGGGGTTGACGAGCCTGATCGCCTGGTTGGTGATCTCGGTCATGATGCCGTCGATCGGGGCGATGAGCAGGTTGACGCTGAAGGCCGCGCTGACCCCGCCGAAGGCCGCGGCGATCCCGGCGAGCGGGTGGCGTCCGGCGCTGATGAAGGCGACCGCGCCCAGCGGGATGAGGACGAGGTAGCCGGCATCGGAGGCGATGCTGGACAGGATGCCGGCGAAGACGATGATCGCGGTCAGGGTCTCCGGTGGCGAGATCCTGACCAGGCGTCGGATCAGGGCCGCGATCAGTCCGGCCTCCTCCGCGAGCCCGACGCCGACCATGATGACGAGGATGACCGCGACGACGCCGAAGTCGTTGAAGTTGTGCGCCGCGGAGGTGAACAGGAACCGGACGCCGTCACCGGACAGCAGGCTCTCGACCTTCGTCGTCTCGACGACGGTCTCGTAGCGGTGGGTGTACGTCGACTCCGGCGGCAGGTGGGTGCCCGGGTACTCGGTGCCGCCCTCGTGGACCTGCGTCGCCGGGTAGGGAACGGACTTGACCGTCTCGCTGGTGACGTGGACGTCGAACGCGGCCAGGACCGCCGACAGCACGATCACCAGGACGCACAGCAGCAGGAAGATGATGGCCGGGTGCGGGACCTTGTTCCCGATCTTCTCGATGGCGTCCAGGACGCGCCCCGAACCGCCACCGGACTTCCCGCTCCCGGAGGCGGTGGCGCTCTTGTCCTGCGGGCCGTCGGCCTGGGCGTGGGCGAGGGCGCTCACCGGCCGGCCTCCTCACTGATCGAGCGGGTGGAGTCGGTCCGCGCGGCCGTCGACGGAGGGGTGAAGGCCAGCGCGAGCTCTGCGAGCAGGCGCGCGCCGAAGCCGGTGCAGCCCTTGGTGCGCCAGCCGCTCGGCTTGTCGTTCTGGGCCGGCCCGGCGATGTCGATGTGCGCCCAGGGTCGGCCGGCGACGAACTCCTCCAGGAACAGCGCGGCATGGATCGCCCCGCCGTTGGGGCCGCCCATGTTCTTCAGGTCCGCCACCTCCGAGTCCAGCTCCGGCCGGTAGCGCCGCGACAGCGGCAGCTGCCAGGCCGGCTCGCCGGTGCGGGCGGCGGCGTCCAGGACCTGGTCGACCAGCGGCTGGGCGTTGCCGAACACGCCCGCGGTCTCGGCGCCGAGCGCCCGCAGACACGCGCCGGTCAGGGTGGCGATGTCCACGATCGCGTCCCCCGGCTCCTCGCCGGCCAGGACCAGGGCGTCCGCCATGACCAGGCGGCCCTCCGCGTCGGCGTTGACCACCTCCACGCTCGTGCCGCCGCGCATCCACAGCACGTCGCCCAGCTTGAGCGCCGAGCCCGAGGGCATGTTGTCCGTGCACATCAGGTAGCCCGTCACGGCCGTCCGGCAGCCGAGCCCGGCCAGGACGCACAGGGCCGCCAGGATCGCCCCGGCACCGGACATGTCGTTCTTCATCGTCGCGTGCACGGCGTCGGCGGGCTTGAGGCTGATGCCCCCGGAGTCGTAGGTGATGCCCTTGCCCACCAGGGCCAGCCGGGGCGTCCCGTCACCGGCGCCGGAGGGCAGGTAGGTGAGCTTGATCATGCGGGCTTCGTCCACGCCGCCCCGGTTCACGCCCAGCAGGCCGCCGCAGCCCAGCTCCTCCAGCTCCCGCTGCCCGAACACCTCCACCTTCAGGCCGCACTGCGCGCCGAGCCGCACCGCGACCTCGGCCAGGTCCGGCGCGGTCAGCAGGCTGGGCGGCGCGCTGGCCAGGTCCCGGGCCAGCATCGTCGCGCGGGCCAGCCACACCCCGCGCTCCACGCCCCGCTCGACGGCCCCGCGCGAGTCCGCATCCGCATCCGCATCCGCATCCGAGTCCGCCACGACCGTGACAGCCTCCAGCGCCGTGCCGGACGGCTCGCGCTTGAGCGGATCGAATGCGTAACGGGCCAGCAGCACCCCCTCCACCAACGCCTGCGCCGCCTCCCCCTGCGTCGCACCCGCCCCGGACGGCACCACGACGGCCAGCCGCGAACGGCCCGGCACCGCGAGCGCCACGGCCGCCCCGGCGTCCCTCAGCACATCGGGACCTGCCGCGCCGTCCGGCCCCGTCCCGTAGAGCACGACGTCCGGCCCCTCCTCCCGGGGCACCAGCAGCACCCGGCCCGCCGCCCCCGTCATCCCGGCGGCCTCCACGGCTCCCGGGCCCAGCCCGATCCACGCCGGCACCGCCACCGCCCCTTGGACCACCGGCAGCCCCACCGCCTCCGCATCCCGCACCGCCTCCGGATCCCGGGCCGGCACGACGTCAACCCTCGGAGCGTGGCTCCACGAAGGGATGAGATCGAGGGCTGCCTTGCTCTGCGCCACTGTGCTCTCCTCTGCTGGGGGCGGCGGTCAGAGGCCGCCGGTCCCAGCAGCCGCTCCCCAGTAAGACGCACGGTCAGGGCGCTTCCACGACACGCCACGCACTGTGCCCCCCAAACGCACGAACGCCCGGCGCCCCGGCGTCGGCGCGCGGGCGGACCGGGAGTGTCGGTGGCGTGCTGTTGAGTGTGCGCCATGACTGTTCACCACCTGCTGGCCGCCCTGCCCGGGCCCGACGAGCTGCGCGCCCGCTGCCGGGCGCTGGCGCTGCTGGACTCGATCGTCTCCGTCCCCTACGCACCCGACCACTCGTACGTGGCCGAATGGCGTCCGGGCGTCGATCTGGCGTGCATGGACAACGGTTCCGGTGACCAGTACGCGATCGTCTTCGACCCGGCCGGGGTGTTCCTCTACGGGTTCGACCACGAGAGCGACGCCACGCCGTGGCGGGAGGAGGACCGCGCGCACTGGCCCGGCCTGCTCGACGGCCTGCCCGGCCCGCTCGCGCACTACGCGCGGGCGCCGGAGTTCCAGCTCGAAGGCTTCTTCGACGCGACCGTGTGCGCCTGGCGCGAGACGGGCGGCACCGACTGGCGGTGCGGGCCGGTCGAGTTCGCCGACGGCGAGACGGACGGCGCCGACTGGCTGTTCGACCTGCTCACCGCCGCCGACGGTACGGAGGCGTTCGTGGACTACGCCGAGGACTACCACGAGCGGTCCGTCGACCAGGAGGCGGTGGCGGCCGTGCTGGCTGCCGCCCCGCTCGACCGCCGGACGGTTTCCACACTCTCGCCCACCGCGAACTTCGACACCGTCGCCGCGTTGGCCCGCGCGCTGGGTTACCACACCGTTCGGGAGGACGGCTGAGAAGTCGCCGGTCAGCGACGTCGTGTCGGCCGGGTCCACTGGCAGACGCGACCCGCACCGGCTAGAGCGGCGCCGTGTGGGTCGGGGGTTGGAGGCGTACGGGGAGGGTCTTCAGGTGCCAGTTGAGCGGGTTGGTGCCGCGTTGCAGGTGCTCCGGGTCGACGGCGAGTTGCAGGTCGGGTACCCGGCTGAACAGCGCGGCCAGGGCTACGGCGGTCTCCTCCTGGGCGAGGTGCGCGCCCAGGCAGCGGTGCGCGCCGTGTCCGAAGCCGAGGTGGGGCTCCTTGCTGTGGCGGGTGCGGCCGAGGTCGAGGCGGTCGGGGTCGGCGAAGGCGGCCGGGTCCCGGTTGGCCGCGGACACGATCGGGAGGACGGCTTCTCCGGCGCACACCGGGGTGGCGCCGACGGTGGTGTCGCGGGTGGCGTAACGGGGCAGCGCACGCACGACGGGCCCGCAGTAGCGCATGAGTTCGTCGACGGCGTGCGGCATGAGGGCGGGGTCCTCGCGCAGCAGGGCGAGCTGGTCGGGGTGGGCGAGGAGCGCTTCGGTGCTGTTGGCGATGAGGTTGACGGTGGTGATGTGCCCGGCGACGACCAGGTTGGTGATGAGCGAGACGAGTTCGTCGGTGCTCAGGCGGTCGTCGTGGTGGGGCGCGAGCAGTTCGGAGATGAGGTCGTCGCCGGGGTCGGCGGTGTGGAGGCCGACGAGGAGGTGGGCGTCGGCGACCATGCCGGCGAGCGCGTCGCCCAGTTCCTCGCCGCAGGTGCCGGCGGCCAGGGTGGCGCTGCGGCTCCGCCAGCGGTCGCGGTCGGCTTCGGGGACGGCGATGAGTTCGCAGATGACGGTGATGGGCAGCGGCCGGGCGAAGTGTTCGATCAGGTCGACGACGCCGTCCTCGGCGTGGTCCGGCAGGCGGTCGAGCAGGTCGGCGGCGATGGCTTCGATCCGGGGCCGCAGCGCGGCCACGCGGCGCGGGGAGAACGCGGCGGCGACCAGGCCGCGCAGCCGGCGGTGGTCGGAGCCGTCCGAGTCGAAGATTCCGGCGCGCAGGTACTTCTCGTGGCCCGCGTACATGCCGCGGGCCTGCCAGGTCTGTTCGGTGCGGTGGGCCACCGGCGCGCCGGGGACGGTCGCGGCGTCGATGGTGAAGTCGGGGTCGCTCATGATCGTGCGGATGTCGTCGTGGCGGGTGGCCACCCACATGGGGTCGACGCCTCGTACGCGGCCCCGCACCAGTTGCTCGCGTTCGCGGATGTGCGCGTAGGAGGTGAACGGATCGCGGACCAGCTCCTGATCGGCGAGGTCCAGTGATTCGTCGCCGGTCTCGGTGGTGGCCCGGCCTTGCGTCGTCATGGTGAGGCGCTCCCAACGGGTGGTCGTTCCGTGACGGCATCATGGCGGCCGGGCCGTGCCCCACCTGCCGTTATCGGTACCAATCCACCCGAACGAACGTATTCGCCCTCGGCCCCGGGGACGAGGACGGCCGTCACGAGGACGGCCGTCCTCCGGGGCCGCCGCCACGGCCTAGGGTGGCGGTCGTGGAACGGGTGCTGATCGCGGGGATCTCAGGGGCAGGCAAGACGACAATGGCCGGACGGCTGGCCGAGCGGCTCGGTCTGCCGCGGTACGAGCTGGACGCCCTGCACCACGGGCCGAACTGGACTCCGCGCCCGGAGTTCCGCTCCGACGTCGAGGCGTTCGCGAGCACCTCACGCTGGGTCGTCGAGGACCAGTACACCCGGCTGCTCGGTGACCTGCTGACTGCTCGGGCCGACACCTACGTCTGGCTCGACCTGCCCCGGGCCACCGTCATGTACCGCGTCCTGCGCCGCTCGTTCGCCCGCGCGCTCAGCCGCCGCGAACTCTGGAACGGCAACCGTGAGCGCTTCCGCGACTGGCTGGACCCGGAACACCCGATCCGCTGGGCCTGGGCCAGGCACTCCGTCCACCGCCGGCGCACGTTGGACCGGCTCGCGGCCCACCCCGGGCTGACGCTGGTCCACCTGACCTCGGCGCGCGCGGCGCGCAGGTGGCTGCGGGCGGTCGGCGGCCCGGCACCGGAACCGGCCCCTGTCCGGGCCCGGGGGTGAACCGCGCGGGCGCCCGGTCGTCGTCCGGGGTCGCGGCCGGTGTCCGTTCGGGTCGGTGTCAGCCGCGCCCGGCGGTGGAGGACCGGACGTGGAGTTCCCAGGCGTGGGTCCGTACCACGCCCGGTTCCGCCGCGCCCGACAGCAGGTCGCTGAGCAGGGCCGCGCATTCGCGGCCGTACTCCGCCGCGCGCAGGTCCACCGCCGTCACCTGCGGGCTCGACCCGCGTGCCGCGGCGCCGTCGACGCAGGCGGCCACCAGCACCTCGGTTCCGGCCCGCAGGCCTGCCCGGGCCACGGCTGCCAGCACGCCGGGCACCGCGCCGTCGGGGGCGCAGACCACGGCGTCCAGGCCCGGGGTGCCGGCGAGCAGGTCGGTGGTGGCGGCCTCGGCCTCGGTCGGCGTGGCCGCGAACGGGACGGTTCGCACGGCGACCTCGACGCCGTGGCGCCCGGTCCAGTCGGCGGCGGCGGCCCGCAGGGCGGCCGCCCAGTCGGATCCCGGGCCGGGGGCCAGCAGTGCCGGGCGGTGTGCGCCGCGCTGCGCGAGGTGGTCCAGCAGGGCGGCGAGCGAGGTGGCGTTGTCGCACACCACCGATCCGCTGGGCGCGGCCCCGCCGCCGAGGTAGCGCTCCCCGGTGACCACGGGTACGCCGGCGGCCAGCAGGCCGGGCACGGCCGGGTCGTCGACCTCCGGGTCGATGACCATCAGCCCGTCGACCCGGGCGGCCAGCCCGCCCTCCGCCGCCTTCCCCGGGGCCAGCAGCACCACGTCGAGGCCGTCCTCGCGGGCCCGCTCGACGGCGCCGAACGCCAGCTTCATGTAGTAGTCGAGGCGGGTCGCCGTGCGCGGCAGGTACAGGCCCACCGCCCCGGTGCTGGAGCGGCGCAGGCTGCGCGCCGCCGAGTTCGGCCGGTAGCCGAGCTCTCGGGCCGCGGCCTGGACGCGTTCGCGCGTCGCCTCGGCCACCCGGCCGGATCCGAGGAGGGCGTCGGAGGCGGTGCTCTTGGACACCCCGGCCGCCCGGGCCACGTCGAACAGGGTCACGGATCGGCTGGTCACAGCCCGGAAGTCTAGACGCAGTACCGGCGGCCACCCGTGGTCCGGGCGCCTGCGATGCTCCTCGCACCCCCTTGCCGGAACGTTCCGGCACAGCTTAGGGTCACCCGTGCCGGAACGTTCCGGCACGGCTTCGGCCGCTGCTCCGGCACCATGACCCGAGATGACCCGAGGACCCGCCATGCGCCTGATCACCGCCCTGAACCCGCCCGCGTCCCCGGCCCGCACCCGCGCGCCCCGGCGCGCCGCCCTGCGGGTCGCCCTCGTCCAGCAGCGCTGGCACGCGGACCCCGAGCAGCACCGGGCCGGCCTGCTGGAGGGAATCCGCCTCGCCGCCGAGCAGGGCGCCGCCCTCGTCGCCCTCCAGGAGCTCACGCTCTCCCCGTACTTCGCCGTGCTGCGCCAGTCCGACCACCCGCAGGCCGTCGAGCCCGAGGACCTGCGCACCGGCCCGACCTTCGCGTTCGCCGCGGCCGCCGCCCGCGAGCACGGCATCCACGTACACGCCTCGCTCTTCGAGAAGGCCGACGGACCGGACGGCCCCGACGGCCTCGGCTACAACACCGCGATCCTCGTCGCCCCCGACGGCACCCTGGTGCAGCGCACCCGCAAGCTGCACATCCCCGTGACCGAGGGCTACTACGAGGACACCTGGTTCCGCCAGGGCCCGGCCGGCGAGGACGCCTTCCCCCTCGCCGAGGTGGGCGACGCCGCCGTCGGCCTGCCGACCTGCTGGGACCAGTGGTTCCCCGAGCTCGCCCGCGCCTACTCCCTCGCCGGCGCCGACGTGCTCGTCTACCCGACCGCCATCGGCTCCGAGCCGGGCCACCCCGGCTTCGACACCCAGCCGCTGTGGCAGCAGGTCATCACCGGCAACGCCATCGCCAACGCCACCTTCATGGTCGTCCCCAACCGCATCGGCACCGAGGGCGAACTCACCTTCTACGGCAGCTCGTTCATCGTCGACCCGTACGGCCGCGTGCTCGCCCGGGCACCGCGCGACGAGGCCGCCGTCCTGGTCGCCGACCTCGACCTCGACCAGCGCCACGACTGGCTCGAACTCTTCCCCTTCAACACCACCCGCCGCCCCGACGCCTACGCGCCCCTGACCGCCCAGCGCTGACGCCCCCCGGCCTCCCCGGCCCGGTTCCGGCCGGGGGACGGGGAGGCCCTTCGGCACCACCGACCAGGCGACCGGACCTCACCGGGACAGCACGCTCAGCGGGCGCTCGCGCTCAGGCGCGCCTCGGCAGGGTCTCGTCGAGGAGACGGGCGATGCCCGGGTCACGGAGCCGGTACCGGACCACCCGCCCGTCCCGCTCGGCCGAGACCACGCCGGAGGCCCTCAGGATGCGGAGGGTCTGGGAGACGGCGGTCGGGCTGATGCCGCAGGCGCCGGCGAGGTCGGAGACCGGGATCGGTCCGGCAGCGTGCATCGCCGCCAGCAGGGCCAGTCTGCCGGGCTCGGCCAGCAGCGCGAACCGCTCGGCCGCGGAGCGCAGCCGGTCACGGTCGGCCACCGCAGCGGCGGCCGCCTGGACCGCTCGGGCATCGATTGCCTCGGGCATGTGCTGCCCTTCCCCCTCGTCACGGCTTTGTCAGCACTTTGCGTTATTGCAACATATGCGCAACTGCGCAGCCTTGTCGACTGGCTGTCCGAGCCCCTACGGTGTTCCCCGCCGTGGTGTTCGGGAAGTTCGGTGACAGCTCCTCAGGGGCCCAATCCGGCGCGGCCCTCGCCACTGTGAACGGGAAGTGCCCCCGGCGCGCCCGCAGCCACTGCGGGCAGTCACCGGTGCCGTACGGCGCACGGGAAGACGAGCCGCGGGGTGCGCTCAGCCCTGCCCGGACGCGGGCAGAACTGTCCATCCCCCAGTCAGGAGACCGGCCACGGCGCGCACGACTCCCCCGACCTCACCGGGGGTGCCCCCATCGAGGAGCTGGAGAGGCCGCCCGTCATGACCCTCACCGACGACACCCCGTCATCCGCCCTGCCCCTGCCCCCGCGCTGGCGGCGCCAGGACACCGTCCGCACCGCCAGCCTGCTCGGCGTCATCCTCGCCATGCACGTGGTCGCCTTCGGCATGCTGTTCCTGCTCGTCGCGCCCAACCACTACACGATCGGCAACCAGGCCTTCGGCGTCGGCCTCGGCATCACCGCCTACACCCTCGGCATGCGGCACGCCTTCGACGCCGACCACATCGCCGCCATCGACAACACCACCCGCAAGCTGATGGCCGACGGCCAGCGCCCGGTCTCGGTCGGCTTCTGGTTCGCCCTCGGCCACTCCAGCATCGTCATGGCGATGGCCGCCCTGGTCGCCGGCGGCGCCCAGATCGCCGGCACCCTGGTCGATGACAAGTCCACCGCCCACCAGTGGCTCGGCGTCATCGGCACCA
Source organism: Kitasatospora sp. NPDC094016 (assembly GCF_040304045.1). Lineage (NCBI taxonomy): Bacteria > Bacillati > Actinomycetota > Actinomycetes > Kitasatosporales > Streptomycetaceae > Kitasatospora > Kitasatospora sp. NPDC094016. Next base: position 107,389 of record NZ_JBEOUK010000002.1, on the reverse strand, counting down.
GCGTCTCCGGCACCTTCCTCTACCTCATCGCCGCGCTCAACCTGATCGCCCTGGCCGGCATCTACAAGGTCTACAAGGCCATGCGGGCCGGCCAGTTCGACGAGAAGCAGTTGGAGAAGCACCTCGACGAGCGCGGCTTCATGAACCGCATCCTCGGCAGGCTCACCAAGTCCATCCGCCGCCCCGGCCAGATGTACCCGGTCGGCGTGCTCTTCGGCCTCGGCTTCGACACCGCCACCGAGGTCGCCCTGATGGTGATGGCCGGCTCCGGCGCCGCCTCCGGTCTGCCCTGGTACGCCATCATCTGCCTGCCGTTGCTCTTCGCCTGCGGCATGAGTCTGTTCGACACCCTCGACGGCACCTTCATGAACTTCGCCTACCACTGGGCGTTCTCCAACCCGGTCCGCAAGGTCTACTACAACCTCACCATCACCGGCCTGTCCATCGCCGTCGCCTTCGTCATCGGCACCATCGAACTGGTCGGCGTGCTGCACGAGAAGCTCGACCTCACCGACCCGGTCACCGGCTGGATCGCCGACATCAGCCTCGACAACGTCGGCTACATCCTCGTCGGCATGTTCGTCGTCGTCTGGGCCTGCGCACTCGCCTACTGGCGCTTCAGCAACGTCGAGCAGCGCTGGGCCACCCGCGTCGAGAAGACCGGCTGACCCGCCCGCCCGGTTCCGGCGGTTCCCGGGGGTGTCGACGATCGTCGACACCCCCGGCGGTCTGCCCGCAGACGGTCGCGGCAGTGGAGTTGCGCCCCCGGCCTTCAGCGCCGGGGGTCGGGTAGTGCCGGGTACGGGACGAAGGTGCTGGTGTGCTCGTCGAGCGCCAGCGGCCGGCCGATGGCGGGCGCGGCGCGCTGGGGGCACGCCGGGCGTTCGCACACCTTGCAGCCGAGCCCGATCGGGGTGGCGGCCGCCACGTCGCCGAGGTCCAGTCCCGCCGAGTACACGAGCCGTGCGGCGTGGCGGAGTTCGCAGCCGAGGCCGATGGCGAAGGTCTTGCCGGGGCGGCCCCAGCCGCCGGGTGAGCGGGTGACGGCGCGGGCGGTCCAGAGGTAGCGCCGGCCGTCGGGCATGGCGGCGACCTGGACGTGGACCCGGCCGGGGGCGGCGAAGGACTCGTAGACGTTCCACAGCGGGCAGGTGCCGCCGGTGCGGGAGAAGTGGAAGTCGGTCGCGGACTGGCGCTTGGAGACGTTGCCGGCCCGGTCGACCCGGACGAAGGAGAACGGTACGCCGCGCAGCCGGGGCCGCTGGAGGGTGCTGAGCCGGTGGCAGACCGTCTCGTAGCCGACGCCGAAGTGGTCGGCGAGGTGCTCGATGTCGTAGCGCGCCGATTCGGCCTCGGCGTGGAAGGCGGCGTACGGCAGCACGAGGGCGGCGGCGAAGTAGTTGGCCAGGCCGATCCGGGTGAGCGACCAGGCGGTGGAGCCTTCCGGGCTGTCCTGGGCCGCGAGTTCGGACAGCAGCGGATCGTGTTCCAGGTAGGCGAGTTGGGTGGCCATCCGGAACGCCTGCTGGCCCGGGCGCAGCCGGTCCGACAGGCTCAGGATCCTGCTGCGCGGGTCGTACCGGTGCAGGTGCTCGCCTCCGGCGGCGGTCCGTACGCCGTGGCCGGAGGCGAGCCGGTCGGCCAGCACCGCCCTGACCTCGCCGCGCCGCAGGCCGATGGTTGCGGCCAACTCCTCGGCTGCGGTGTCGAGTTCGTGGAGGTAGTTCTGGCGGCGGTAGAAGAACTCGCGGACCTGTTCGTGCGGGGTGAGGGTGTCGGGCGCCGGGCCGCGGTCCCCCGCGAGGACGGCGAGCTGCTCGGATACCGCCCGTCGGCCGCGGCCGAGGTCCATCAGCAGCCGCGCCACGGCGGGCAGGCGGGCGGCCACCTCGTCGAGGTCCCCGGCGGTGACCCGTCCGGCCGCGAGCTCCTCGCCGAGCGCGTCGCGCAGTTCGGCGGTGAGCCGGGCGCTGCCGGGCGGGGCGAAGTACCCGGCCTCGACGCCGAAGGCCTCGGTGAGGCGCAGCAGGACGGGCACGGTGAGCGGGCGGGCGTCGTGCTCCAGCTGGTTGAGGTAGCTGGGTGACAGGTCGATCAGCCGGGCGAGGGCGGCCTGGCTGAGTCCGCGTTCCTCGCGCAGGCGGCGCAGCCGGGCGCCGGCGAAGGCCTTTCCCATCGTGTCGTTCTCCCCTCACCGGCCGTCGGCCGACCTGGTGCGGGAAGCCTAGCCGCACGGCGAGAGGTCGCGTCGTCGCAACCTTCGCAGATTCGCCGGGGACCGTTCGCAGAAGTTGGCAGTGGTCCATCGGTGACGGCGGCTTCGCCGGGTGCCAGAGTCGGTGGTGCGGCCGGGAGGTGCGCAGGACAGCGGCGAAACACCAGGTCGGTCGCGGCCGGGCAGGCTGTCCGGGCGTCCACGTCCTGCGGTGTTCCGCCGCCGCCCGGCACCGCCCGGCCGCCCACTCGCCCTCGCGGTGAGACACCTCACAACCTTCGCAACGAGCACCCCTGGGGAGCAGACCCATGACTCAGTCGGTTCGGCAGCAGCAGGAGCAGCAGGCGGCGGCGCTGGCCGCTCGGTGGGCGTCCGACCCGCGGTGGGCGGGCATCGAGCGCACGTACTCGGCGGCCGAGGTCGTGCGGCTGTCCGGCACCGTCCGCGAGGAACACACGCTGGCCCGCCGGGGCGCCGAGCGCCTGTGGCGGCAGTTGCACGAGCAGGACTACGTGCACGCCCTCGGCGCGCTGACGGGCGGCCAGGCCGTGCAGATGGTGAGGGCCGGACTGCAGGCGATCTACCTGTCCGGGTGGCAGGTCGCGGCCGATGCCAACCAGGCCGGGCAGACCTACCCGGACCAGAGCCTCTACCCGGCCAACTCCGTTCCCCAGGTGGTGCGTCGGATCAACAACGCGCTGCTGCGCGCCGACGAGATCGACGCGGCGGAGGGGACGGACGGCGGGCCGGACTGGCTGGTGCCGATCGTCGCCGACGCGGAGGCCGGGTTCGGCGGTCCGCTGAACGCCTTCGAGCTCACCAAGGGCATGATCGCGGCCGGCGCGGCGGGCATCCACTACGAGGACCAGCTCGCCTCCGAGAAGAAGTGCGGCCACCTCGGCGGCAAGGTGCTCGTCCCCACCGCCCAGCACGTCCGCACCCTCAACTCCGCCCGCCTGGCCGCCGACCTCGCCGACGTGCCGACCCTGATCGTGGCCCGCACGGACGCGCTCGCCGCCAACCTGCTGACCAGCGACGTCGACGAGCGCGACGCCCGGTTCTGCACCGGCGAGCGCACCGCCGAGGGCTTCTACCGGGTCGAGCCGGGCATGGCTCCGGTGATCTCGCGCGGCCTCGCGTTCGCCCCGTACGCGGACCTGATCTGGGTGGAGACCGGCACCCCGGACCTCGCCCAGGCCCGCGAGTTCGCCGAGGCGCTCAAGGCCGAGTACCCGGACAAGATGCTCGCCTACAACTGCTCGCCGTCCTTCAACTGGAAGGCGGCCCTGGACGACGACCAGATCGCCAAGTTCCAGAGGGAGTTGGGCGCGATGGGCTACCGCTTCCAGTTCATCACGCTGGCCGGCTTCCACGCGCTGAACCACTCGATGTTCCAGCTCGCCCGCGGCTACGCCGAGCACGGGATGACGGCCTACGTCGACCTCCAGGAGGCCGAGTTCGCGGCCGTGCCGCAGGGCTACACCGCCGTGAAGCACCAGCGCGAGGTCGGCACCGGCTACTTCGACCTGGTCTCCACCGCGCTCAACCCGAACGCCGAGACGCTCGCCCTGACCGGCTCCACCGAGGCCGAGCAGTTCCACTGAGCCTCCCTGGCGGCCTCCCTGGGGAGAGACCGCCCTTCACCCCGCCGCCCGGGGCCTCGTTGAGGGACGAGGCCCCGGGCCCACGCTCCTGGAGAAACCGGATGAGCCAGCCCAGCCGCATCGACGTCCTCGGCGAACACGAGGACCGCTTCGACGAGATCCTCACCCCTGCCGCCCTGGACTTCGTGGCACGCCTGCACGAGGCCTTCGCCGACCGCCGCGCCGAACTCCTCGCCGAGCGCCGCCGCCGCGGTGCGCTCCTCGCCGCCGGAGGCACCCTGGACTTCCTGCCCGAGACCCGCGCCGTCCGCGAGGACCCGACCTGGCGGGTCGCCGGCGCCGGCCCCGGCCTGGCGGACCGCCGGGTGGAGATCACCGGCCCGCCCGAACGCCGGATGGCCGTCAACGCGCTCAACTCCGGCGCGAAGGTGTGGCTGGCGGACTTCGAGGACGCCACCTCCCCCACCTGGCACAACCTGCTCACCGGCCAGCTGAACCTGCTCGACGCGATCGAGCGCCGGATCGACGACACCACCCCGGAGGGCAAGCGGTACCGGATCGGCGACACGCCCGCCACCATCGTCGTGCGCCCGCGCGGCTGGCACCTCGACGAGCAGCACCTGCTGATCGACGGCCGCCCGGCGATCGGCGCGCTGGTCGACTTCGGCCTCCACCTCTTCCACTGCGGCCGGCGGCAGATCGAGCGCGGCAGCGGCCCGTACTTCTACCTGCCCAAGCTGGAGAACCACCTCGAAGCCCGGCTGTGGAACGACGTCTTCACCTTCGCCCAGCACGAGTCGGGCATCCCGCACGGAACGATCCGCGCCACCGTGCTGATCGAGACCATCACCGCCGCGTTCGAGATGGACGAGATCCTGTACGAGCTGCGCGAGCACGCGGCCGGCCTCAACGCCGGGCGCTGGGACTACCTGTTCAGCCTGATCAAGAACTTCGCCACGCACGGCCCCCGCTACGTCCTGCCGGACCGCGCCACCCTCACCATGACCCAGCCGTTCCTGCGCGCCTACACCGACCTGCTGGTGCGCACCTGCCACCGCCGCGGCGCCCACGCCATCGGCGGCATGGCCGCCGCCGTCCCGCAACGCGACCCCGCCGCCAACGAGGCGGCCCTGACCAAGGTCCGCGCCGACAAGGAGCGCGAGGCCGGCGACGGCTTCGACGGCTCCTGGGTCGCCCACCCCGGCCTCGTCGCCACCTGCCGGACGGCCTTCGACACCGTCCTCGACGCCCGCCCGCACCAGCTCGACCGCACCCGCGAGGACGTCGAGGTCACCGCCGCCGACCTGCTCGGCGTGCACAGGCTGTCCGTCGGCCTGCCGACCGAACAGGGCCTGCGCTCCAACGTCGCCGTCGCCCTGCGCTACCTGACGGCCTGGCTCGGCGGTTCCGGAGCCGTCGCCGTCTTCGGCCTGATGGAGGACGTCGCCACCGCCGAGATCGCCCGCTGCCAGATCTGGCAGTGGCAGCACCACTGCTCCCGGCTGACCGGCGGATCGCTCGCCACCCCCGACCTCGTACGGCGGCTGATCGACCGCGAGCGCGCCACCCTGCTCGCCGAGGGCGCCGACCCGGCACTGGTGGACGACGCCGTACGGATCCTGGAGGAGACCGCCCTCGGCGCCGAACTGCCCGCCTTCCTCACCACCGAGGCCTACGCCCGCCACCTCGTGCGGATCCGCACCGCGGCCTGAGCCGCCCGACCACGGAGGTATCCGATGAACGACATCCGCCGCGTAGCGGTCGTCGGCGCCGGGCAGATGGGCTCCGGCATCGCCGAGGTCTTCGCCCGCGCCGGCCTCGACACCGTCGTCTGCGAGGCCGGCCGGGGCGCCCTGCGCGCCGCCCGGGCCCGGATCGACCGCTCCCTGCACCGCGCCGTCGACCGCGGCCGGATCAACGAGCAGCAGCGCACGGACGCCTGGGCCCACCTGCTGTTCGCCGACGACCTGGAAGCGCTCGCCGACCGCCAGCTCGTCGTCGAGGCCGTCGTCGAGGACGAACGGGTCAAGACCGAGGTGCTCGGCGCCCTGGACAAGGTGCTCGTCACCGACGACGCCGTCCTGGCCACCAACACCTCCGCCATCCCGGTCACCCGCCTCGGCATCACCACCGACCGCGCCTCCCACGTCCTCGGCCTGCACTTCTTCAACCCCGCCCCCGTCATGCCGCTCGTCGAACTGGTCGCCTCGCTGCACACCGCCCCGGCCGTCCTCGACCGGGTGGAGGCCTTCACCCGGGACACCCTCGGCAAGCACGTCATCCGCTCCCGCGACCGGGCCGGCTTCGTCGTCAACGCCCTGCTGGTGCCCTACCTGCTCTCCGCCGTCCGGATGGCCGAGGCCGGCCACGCCAGCCCCGAGGACATCGACGCCGGCATGGTCCACGGCTGCGCCCACCCCATGGGCCCGCTCCAACTCGCCGACCTCATCGGCCTGGACACCGTGCAGGCCATCGCCGAGTCCATGTACGACGAGTACAAGGAGCCGCTCTACGCGCCGCCGCCCCTGCTCTCCCGCATGGTCGAGGCCGGACTGCTCGGCCGCAAGAGCGGGCGTGGGTTCCACGTCCACCAGGCGGCCTGACGGTCTCTCGGCCCGCTCGGCGCCCGCTACGCCCACCGCCCCGGAGAACGCGCCACCCGCGCGCTCTCCGGGGCGCCGTGCTGTCCCGGGCCGCCGCGAGGAGCCGGTTCCCCGGCCGGGTTCGCAGGTTTCGCAGCTTCACAGGAATCCGCCGTACGGATTCCACCGATCGGCATGCTGGATCATCGGCCGTCCGACCAGCAGGCTCGATCACGCAAGCCCCCAGAGTCGTCACACACTCCCGAGGAGTCCCGTGATCGAGCACCACGTCCGCGTCCACCCCAGTGCCGACCGGCTGCCGCGTGAGGAGCAGCTCGCCTGGAAGCTGGCCGCCGTCGCCACCGGCACCGAGGAGCTGGACCCGGCCGGCGTGAACATGGCCGTCAACCGGGTGATCGACAACGCGGCGGTGGCCGTCGCGTCGCTGCTGCGCCGGCCCGTGGCGGTGGCCCGCGCCCAGGCGCTCGCCCACCGCGGCGCGCCGGGCGCCCGGGTGTTCGGCAGCCCGGCCCGGGTCTCGCCGGAGTGGGCGGCCTGGGCCAACGGGACGGCGGTGCGCGAGCTGGACTTCCACGACACCTACCTCGCCGCCGACTACTCCCACCCCGGAGACAACATCCCGCCGCTGCTTGCCGTCGCCCAGCACACCGGCCGCAGCGGGGCCGACCTGCTGCGCGGCATCGTCGCCGCCTACGAAGTCCACGTCGCGCTGGTGCGGGGCATCTGCCTGCACGCCCACCGGATCGACCACGTCGCGCACCTGAGCGCGGCCACCGCCTGCGGGCTCGGGGCGCTGCTGCGGCTGCCGACCGAGACGGTGTATCAGGCGGTGCAGCAGGCCGTGCACACCACCACGGCCACCCGGCAGTCCCGCAAGGGCGAGATCTCCAGTTGGAAGGCCTTCGCCCCCGCCTTCGCCGGCAAGGCCGCGATCGAGGCGGTGGACCGGGCGATGCGCGGCGAGACCTCCCCGTCCCCCGTCTACGAGGGTGAGGACGGCTTCCTCGCCTGGCTGCTCGACGGCCCGCAGTCCGACTACACCGTGCTGCTGCCCGGGCCCGGCGAGCCGCGGCGGGCGATCCTGGACACCTACACCAAGGAGCACTCCGCCGAGTACCAGGCCCAGGCGATCATCGATCTGGCCCGGCGGCTGCGCGAGAAGGCCGGGCCGCTGGAGAAGGTGCGCTCGGTCGTCCTGCACACCAGCCACCACACCCACCACGTCATCGGCTCCGGCTCGGGCGACCCGCAGAAGTACGACCCGACCGCGAGCCGCGAGACCCTCGACCACTCCATCCCGTACATCCTCGCCGTCGCGTTGGAGGACGGCGCCTGGCACCACGAGCGCTCCTACGCCCCCGAGCGGGCCCAACGCCCGGAGACCGTGACGCTCTGGCAGAAGATCACCACCGTCGAGGACCGGGAGTGGACCGCCCGCTACCACGACCCCGACCCGGCCCGGCGGGCCTTCGGCGGGCGTGTGGTGATCACCCTGGACGACGGCACGGTGATCGAGGACGAGCTGGGCGTGGCGGACGCCCACCCCGCCGGCGCGCGCCCCTTCGACCGCCCCGCGTACCAGCGGAAGTTCCGCACCCTGGCCCAGGGCGTCGTCTCCCCCGCCGACCAGGACCGCTTCCTGGCAGCCGCCGCCGACCTCGCCGAGCTGAAGGCCGCGGACCTGGACGAGCTGTTCCCGGCTGTCGACACCGAGGCCGTGCGCGCGTTCGACGCGCTCCTCCCGAAGGGCCTGTTCTGATGCTGCACACCCGCACCACCCCCACCCAGCGCCGCCGCGCCCTGCGCGAACGCCTCGCCACCGGGCGGCTGTTGACGATGCCCGGCGCGCTCAACCCGCTCTCCGCCCGGCTCGTCCAGGACCTCGGCTTCGAGGCCGCCTACCTCTCCGGCGCCGTCCTCGCCGCCGACCTCGGCCTGCCCGACATCGGCCTGACCACCGCCACCGAGGTCGCCGCCCGCGCCCAGCAGACCACCCGCGTCACCGACCTGCCCGTCCTGATCGACGCCGACACCGGCTTCGGCGAACCCATGAACGCCGCCCGCACCGTCCAGCTCATGGAGGACGCCGGCCTCGCCGGCCTGCACCTGGAGGACCAGGTCAACCCCAAGCGCTGCGGCCACCTCGACGGCAAGGCCGTCGTCCCCCGCGAGGACATGACCCGCCGCCTGCGCGCCGCCGTCGACGCCCGGCGCGACCCCGACTTCCTGCTGATGGCCCGCACCGACGCCCGCTCCGTCGAGGGACTGCGCGCCGCGATCGACCGGGCCAAGGCCTACGTCGACGCCGGAGCCGACGCGATCTTCCCCGAAGCCCTCGCCGACGAGGCCGAGTTCGAGGCCTTCCGCAAGGCCGTCGACGTCCCGCTGCTCGCCAACATGACCGAGTTCGGCAAGTCCCCGCTGCTCGACGCCCGCACCCTCCAGAACCTCGGGTACGAGATCGCGCTCTACCCCGTCACCCTGCTGCGCCTGGCCATGGGCGCGGTCGAGGACGGCCTGCGCACCCTCGCCGCCGAGGGCACCCAGGAGTCGCTGCTGCCGCGCATGCAACCGCGCTCCCGGCTGTACGAACTCCTCGGCTACGAGCAGTACGCGGCCTTCGACACCGCCGTCTTCGACTTCACCCTCCCGCCCGGCGCCTGACCCCGCATCGGAGACCAGCCATGCCCACCACCGCACCCGGGATCCACCGCGGACTCGCCGGAGTCGTCGTCGACACCACCGGGATCTCCACCGTCATCCAGGAGACCAACTCCCTCACCTACCGCGGCTACCCCGTCCAGGACCTCGCCGCCCGGCGCTCCTTCGAGGAGGTCGCCCACCTGCTGTGGCACGGCGAACTGCCCGACCCCGGGCAGCTGCGGGAGTTCCGGGCCCGCGAGGCCGCCCTGCGCCCGCTCGACCGCACCACCGCCGAACTGCTCGCCAAACTGCCCGAGACCTGCCACCCGATGGACGTGCTGCGCACCGCCGTCAGCTTCTTCGGCGCCGAGGACCCCACCGAGGACGACGGCCGCCCCGCGCCCCACCTCGTCAAGTCCCTCACCCTGCTGGCGAAACTGCCCACCGTCGTCGCCGCCGACCAGCGCCGCCGCCGGGGCCTGGCGCCCATCCCGCCGGACCCCGGGCTCGGCTACGCGGAGAACTTCTTCCACATGTGCTTCGGCGCGGTGCCCGCCCCCGAGGTGGTCCGCTGCTTCGAGATCTCCCTCGTGCTGTACGCCGAGCACAGCTTCAACGCCTCCACCTTCACCGCCCGCGTCGTCACCTCCACCCTCTCCGACCTCTACAGCGCCGTCACCGCAGCGATCGGCGCACTCAAGGGCCCCCTGCACGGCGGCGCCAACGAGGCCGTGATGCACATGCTGGAGGAGATCGGCGACACCGCCCGGGCCGCGCGGTGGCTCGACGAGGCACTCGCCGCCAAGCGGAGGATCATGGGCTTCGGCCACCGCGTCTACCGGCACGGCGACTCCCGCGTCCCGATCATGCAGGCTGCCCTGGACGACCTGGTGGCCCGCAGCGCCGACCCCGGGACGGCCCGGCTGGCCGCACTGCACGCCGCACTGCGCGAGGCGATGCTGGAACGCAAGGGCATCCACCCCAACCTCGACTACCCCGCCGGCCTCGCCTACCACCTGATGGGCTTCGACACCCCCGTCTTCACACCCCTCTTCGTGATGAGCCGCATCACCGGCTGGACCGCCCACATCACCGAACAGCTCGCCCACAACTCCCTGATCCGCCCGCTCGCCCGCTACGACGGCCCCGGCCAGCGCCCGGTGCCGGGGCTGTCACCGAACACGGCGTAGGGAACGCGGCTGCGGCGGTCCGGCTCGACGGCCAGGCGCCCGCCCGCCGGCGGGCGGGCGCGCTGGGCGCAGTCGCGGCGCTCGCAGATCCGGCAGCCCAGCCCGATCGGGGCGGCCGCTCCCGGAGCGTCGAGCGCGACGCCCTCGGCGTAGACGAGGCGGTGGGCGTGGCGCAGCTCGCAACCGAGCGCGACGGCGAACTCGCTGCGCGGTGCGCGGTGGCCGAAACCGCCGTGGGAGACGGTGCGGGCGATCCAGAAGTAGCGCTTCCCGTCGGGCATCTCGGCGACCTGGGTCAGGATCCGGCCGGGTGCGGAGAACGCCTCGTAGACCGTCCAGAGCGGGCAGGTACCGCCGAGGCGGGAGAAGTGGAAGTCGGTCGCGGACTGGCGCTTGGAGATGTTGCCCGCCCGGTCGGCGCGCAGGAAGGAGAACGGGACGCCGCGTCGGCCCGGACGCTGGAGGGTGCTCAGCCGGTGGCAGACCGTCTCGAACCCGACCCCGAAGCGGGCCTGGAGCAGCTCGATGTCGTACCGCAGCTCCTCGGCGGCCGCGTGGAAGGCGGTGTACGGCATCAGCAGGGCGCCGGCGAAGTAGTTGGCCAGGCCGATCCTGGCCAGGTCGGCGGCCTGGGGTGAGGTGAGGCCGGGCCCGGCCGCCGCCACGAGCGTGTCGAGCAGCGGCCGGTGCTCCAGCAGGGCCAGCTGGGTGGCGAGTTGGAAGGCGCGCTGGCCGTCGGCCAGCCACGGTGAGAGCCGCAGTGTGCCGGCCGCCGGGTCGTAGCGCCGCAGGTCGCCGGGCCGCCGGTGGTCGGCGTCCAGCACCCGCACCCCGTGCCGTTCGCCGAGGCGGGCGGCCAGCGCGGCGGCGGTGCGGCCGGCGGTCGTGGTGGCCAGGCACTGCGCGGTCCGCTCCGCCGCCTCGTCCAGGGCGGCGATGTGGTTGTGGTGGGTGTAGAAGAAGTCCCTGACCTCGTCGTGGGGTTCGGCCGGGCGGATGCCCGCCCCGGTGCCGGGCTCGCCGAGGTCGACGACGCGCGCGAGCGCCTCGCGGTAGCCGCGGTGCAGCGCGACCAGGGCCCGTGCCACCTCCGGGTGGTTGCGGCTCACCTCCGCGATCTCCTCCGTCGGCACGGCTCCGCCGCAGGCCTCGTCCGCGAGCGCGGTGCGCAGGTCGGTGCCGAGGCGTTCCTCCTCGGCCTCGGAGAAGAACTCCGGGTCGACCCCGAGCACCTCGGCGATCCGCAGCAGCACGGCGGCGGTCAGCGGACGCTGGCTGTGCTCGATCTGGTTGAGGTAGCTGGTCGAGATGCCGAGCTCGCGCGCCAGCTCGACCTGGTTCATGCCGTGCTCGCGGCGCAGTCGGCGCAGCTTGGCGTGGGCGTAGATCTTCCGCCCGGTCGGACGTGGCATGGCGCGTACTTCCTCTCTCAGACCCGGTTGGTTCGGATCGCGGCCTCGACCCGGACGGCGTCCGCCGTGTCGCGGACCTCGTGCACCCGCACCGCCCACGCGCCCTGCGCGGCGGCCAGGACGCTGGCCGCCGCGGTGGCCGCGTCGCGTTCCCGGGCCGGACGGGCCTCGCCCGTCCGCGGGTCGGCCAGCAGCTCGCCCAGGAAGCGCTTGCGCGAGGCCGCCACCAGGAGCGGGCGCCCCAGTACGCGCCAGGCGTCCAGCGACGCCAGCAGCGCCCAGTCGTCCTGCCGGCGTTTGGCGAAGCCGAGGCCCGGGTCCACGATGACCCGGGAGGGGTCGACCCCGGCCGACACCACCGTGTCCATCTGCCGTGCGACCTCACGGATCACCTCGGCCGCGACGTCCTCGTACGCGGCCAGCTCGTCCATGTGGGCGGACTGCCCGCGCCAGTGCATGACGACGAAGGGCACCGCGGCCCTGGCCGCGGCGCGGGCCATGCCCGCGTCGGCCCGGCCCCCGCTGACGTCGTTGATGATCCGGGCGCCGGCCTCCACCGCCGCTTCGGCGACCCGGGCCCGCATCGTGTCGATGCTGACCAGGACGCCCTTGTCGGTGAGCGAGCGCACCACCGGCAGGACCCGGCGCAGTTCCTCCTCCTCGGACACCCTGGCCGCTCCCGGCCGGGTCGACTCCCCGCCGACGTCCACGATGTCCGCGCCCTGCTCGGCCAGCAGCAGTCCACGGTCCACCGCGCGCCCCGGGTCCAGCCAGCGGCCGCCGTCCGAGAACGAGTCTGGGGTCACGTTCACGACTCCCATCACCGCGCACCGATCCCATCCGGGCAGCCCCGACAATACCTGCGAAGGTCTTTTCATGCGCCCATTGTGCCGCTCGCCCCACCCGTCTCCCAACTCGTACCCCCGAGAGAATTCGTATCACAGAGTGGACACCTGAGGACTATCGCGAGCCCGGCTGGTTAACCTCCTGCCATGACACTCGGAATTCCCTCCACGCGCACGGATCGGGCGACCTCCGTCCGCGAACTCCTCGCGACCGGCAGGCTTTCCTATTCCTTCGAATTCATGCCGCCCCGGAGCGCCGAAGCGGAGGTCGGCCTGTGGAATGCGATCCGGCGCCTGGAAGCGCTGTCCCCCACCTTCGTCTCCGTGACCTACGGCGCCGGCGGGTCGACACGGGAGCGGACGGTGAACGTCACCGGCCGCATCGCGCAGGAGACCACCCTCACGCCGACCGCCCACCTGACCGCGGTCGACCACAGCGTCGCCGAACTGCGGAACATTCTCGGCCACTACGCTGACCAGGGAGTTCGTAACATCCTGGCGCTGCGCGGCGACCCGCCGGGCGATCCGCTGGGCACCTGGCACCGCCACCCCGACGGGGTGGAGTACGCCGCCGACCTGGTGCGGCTGATCAAGGAGTCCGGCGACTTCTGCGTCGGTGTGGCCGCCTTCCCGGACCTCCACCCGAGGTCCCCCGGCTGGGATTCCGAGATCAGGCACTTCATCGAGAAGTGCCGGGCGGGAGCCGACTACGCCATCACCCAGATGTTCTTCGACGTCGACAGCTACCTCCGTTTCCGGGATCGACTGGAATCGGCCGGCTGCACCGTTCCGATCATTCCGGAGATCATGCCGGTGACCAGCATCCGGTCACTTCGCAGGATTCCGACGCTGACCACCGCCGCCATTCCCGATGGGCTTTCCGAAAGCATGCTGAAGCAGCAGGAGAACCCGAACGCCGTCCGGGCGATCGGTATCGATCACGCCACCGGAATGTGCCGGCGCCTGCTGTCCGAGGGTGTTCCCGGGCTGCATTTCATGACCATGAACTTCTCCACGGTGACGACGGAGATCTACCAGAACCTCGGGCTTCCCGGGTCCGGGTGAAACCGGCCGGGCCGCCGTCGGGGAAGCGGCCCGACCCGGCCGGGCCCCGCACGGCGTGCGGGGCCCGGCCGGGTCGCGTCACCGGCGGGTCAGCCGGCGAGCTCCGCGCGCAGGTGGCGGGCGGCGCCGACGAGGCTGTCGAGCGAGGCGCGGGTCTCCGTCCAGCCGCGGGTCTTCAGGCCGCAGTCGGGGTTGACCCACAGCCGCTCGGCGGGGATGGCGGCCAGGCCCGCGCGCAGCAGTTCCACGGCCTCCTCGGTGCTCGGGACGCGCGGGGAGTGGATGTCCCAGACGCCCGGCCCGACCTCGCGCGGGTAGCCGGCCCCGGCGAGTTCTCCGGCGACCTCCATGTGCGAGCGGGTGGCCTCCAGCGAGATGACGTCCGCGTCGAGTTCGTCGATCGCCGTCATGATCGCGCCGAACTCGGCGTAGCACATGTGGGTGTGGACCTGGGTGTCCGCGCGGACGCCCGAGGTGGCCAGGCGGAAGGACTCGGTGGCCCACGCCAGGTACGCCGGGCGGTCGGCGGCGCGCAGCGGCAGGGTCTCGCGCAGGGCCGGCTCGTCGACCTGGACGACGGCCGCGCCCGCGGCCTCCAGGTCGGTGACCTCGTCGCGCAGGGCGAGGGCGACCTGCCGGGCGGTGTCGCCGAGCGGCTGGTCGTCGCGGACGAAGGACCAGGCGAGCATCGTGACGGGGCCGGTGAGCATGCCCTTGACCGGGCGGTCGGTGAGGCCCTGCGCGTAGCCGAACCAGTCGACGGTCATCGGGTGCGGGCGGGAGATGTCCCCGGCCAGGACCGGCGGGCGCACGTACCGGGTGCCGTAGGACTGCACCCAGCCGTGCCGGGTGGCGAGGTAGCCGGTGAGCTGCTCGGCGAAGTACTGGACCATGTCGTTGCGCTCGGGCTCGCCGTGCACCAGGACGTCCAGTCCGGCCTTCTCCTGGAAGGCGATGACCTCCCGGACCTCGGTCTCCATCCGCTCCCGGTAGGCCGCCGCGTCGATCCGGCCCGCCGTGAGATCGGCCCGCGCGACCCGCAGTTCGGAGGTCTGCGGGAACGAGCCGATGGTGGTGGTCGGCAGCAGCGGCAGGCCGAGCCGGGCGCGCTGGGCCTCGGCCCGCTGCGGGTAGGCCTGGGCGCGGCGGGTGTCGTCGGCGGTGACGGCGGCGGTACGGGCACGCACCGCCGGGTCGTGGGTGATCGGCGAGTTGGCGCGCGAGGCGAGGTCGGCGCGGTTGGCGGCCAGGTCGGCGGCGATCGCCCCCGTGCCCTCGCGCAGACCCCGGGCCAGCAGCGCCACCTCCCGGGCCTTCTGCTTGGCGAAGGCGAGCCAGCGCAGGATCTGCGGGTCGACGTCGCGTTCGGCGGCGGCGTCCAGCGGCACGTGCAGGAGCGAGCAGGACGGGGCGACGTCGACCCGCTCGGCCAGGCCCAGCAGGGTCGCCAGGGTCGCCAGCGACTTCTCCAGGTCGTTGATCCAGATGTTGCGCCCGTCGACCACCCCGGCCACCAGCCGCTTGCCGGGCAGCCCGCCGACGGCGGCCAGATCGTCCAGGTTCGCAGCGGCGGGCCCCGTGAAGTCCAGCGCCAGGCCCTCGACCGGGGCCTTGGCCAGCACGGGCAGGGCCCCGCCCAGCCGGTCGAAGTAGCTCGCGACCAGCAGCTTCGGACGGTCCGCCAGGCCGCCCAGCTCACGGTAGGCGCGGGCGGCGGTGTTCAGCTCGGCCGGGGTGCGGTCCTGCACCAGCGCGGGCTCGTCCAGCTGCACCCACTCGGCGCCGGCCGCCTTCAGATCCGCCAGCAGCTGCGCGTAGACCGGCAGCAGCCGGTCCAGCAGGGTGATCGGCTGGAAGTCCTCGGCGACACCGGGGGCGGGCTTGGCGAGCAGCAGGTAGGTGAGGGGGCCGACCAGCACGGGGCGTGCGGTGTGGCCGAGCGCCAGCGCCTCCCGGAACTCCCCGACGGCCTTGGCCGGGTCCGCGGTGAAGACGGTGTCCGGGCCGAGTTCGGGCACCAGGTAGTGGTAGTTGGTGTCGAACCACTTGGTCATCTCCAGCGGCGCGACCTCCTGGGTGCCGCGCGCCATGGCGAAGTAGCCGTCCAGCGCGTCCGCCTCGACGGCCGCCCGGTGGCGGGCCGGGATCGCGCCGACGGCGACCGTGGTGTCCAGTACGTGGTCGTAGAACGAGAAGTCGCCGGTGGGCACTTCCAGGACCCCGGCCTGGGCGAGCTGCGCCCAGTTCTCCCGGCGCAGGCCGACCGCCGTCTCCCGCAGGGCGTCGGCGGTGACCGTGCCCTTCCAGTAGCCCTCGATGGCCTTCTTCAGCTCCCGGCCCTGGCCCTGCCGGGGGTAGCCGTACACGGTGGCCCTGGTCGCCGCGGCTGCGGACTTCGTGGTCAAGGGACTCTCCTTCGCGAGTCTGGCTCCTCAAGTGCCCGGGGACGGGACGAGAGCGCGAAGGGATGACGAACCGGGCGGCGGCTCACGTCGACGCGTGTGCCCGATCCGCCTGGTATGGTCGCCGACCCGCCCACGAGGTCACCGGGGTATCCGCACGCGGAACGGTCCGCGGGCGGGCAACGGGCAGGTCTTCGGACTCGTGGGCGCACCGGGCCTGTCTGCGTCCGGTACCTACTGGCCATCGCTTCCCAGACCCGTCCCGGGTCCAGTGCGTATGACGGCGGTCGTTCCCACTCACCGCTGCGGGGCAGTCCCGGATTCCCACCGGGTTCCCTCTTGCGACGTCCTGCCTGGCGGACAGGACGAACCAGCTGCGTGGCCAGCTTAGGGGCAAACCACCGGGGCCGACGCGGAATTCACGGAAGCCGTCCGCATGGTGAGACTCCCTCGCCGTCCGCGGTGCCGTTCGCGGTGCCGCCGGCGGTGCCGTTCGTGGTGACTCGTCGACCGTCCGGGGCTTCGAAGCGCACCACGGGCTCGAAGTTGGCGCGGCGGGCCGCGCGGCGCAGGACGGTGAGGACGGCCGGGCCGACGACGAGCACGGCCGTGAAGGTGGTGACGGCCCGGCCGGTGTCCCAGCCGAGCGAGGTGGCGAGGTCGAAGAGCAGGTAGCGGTGCCACTGCTCGGTGAACGGCAGCCCCGGCAGGTAGGCGATGGAACTGTTCGGGTCGGTGGAGAACGGCCAGAAGGAGAGGTTGAGAAGGAAGCCGAAGAGGTACCCGGAGAAGGCCCCGTACGCCGCCAGCATCGCCACCTCCCAGCGCCGCCGCCGGGTTCTCGGCAGGAGCCCGGCGAGCATGCCGACGAACGCGCAGCCGAACATCTGGTACGGCATCCAGGGGCCGACGCCGCCGGTGAGCAGCGCGGAGGCGAACAGCGAGGTGCAGCCGAGGGTGAACCCGAAGCCCGGGCCGAAGACCCGGCCGGCCAGGACGAGGATGAAGAAGACCGTCTCCACTCCTGCGGTGCCGGCGCCGAGCGGGCGCAGCCCGGCGTTGACGGCGGACAGGACGCCGAGCATGGCGAGGGCCTTGGCGTCGATGCCGCCGGCCGCGATCTCCGCGATGACGACGGCGAGCACCAGGATCAGCAGGGCGCCGAAGATCAGCGGCGGGGCGTAGGAGGAGCCGAACTTTCCCGGGGCGACGACGAACGGCCAGGTGAAGGCGACCAAGCCGATGAAGGCGGCCAGGGCCGCGACGACGCGGGCCCGGCCGGGGATTCGGACGGCGCTCACCGGGCGGTCTCGGCGGGCGCCAGGGCCTCGGCCACCTGCCGGGTCGTCAGGTAGGGCAGCGGGGCGAGGATCTTGGCGGTCTGGGGGGCGAAGGTGGGCGAGGCGACGATGACCTGGGCGGTGGGGCCGTCGGCGACGATCTCGCCCTCGGCCATCACCACCACCCGGTCGGCGGTGGCGGCGACGAACTCGACGTCGTGGGTGGAGACGACGACCGTACGGCCTTCGGCGGCGAGGGCGTCCACGATGCCGGTGAGCGCCTCCTTCGCGTGGTAGTCGAGCCCTCGGGTGGGTTCGTCCAGCAGCACCACCCTTGGCGCGGCGGCCAGTTGGATCGCCAGGACCAGGGCCAGCTTCTGGCCCTCGGAGAGGTCCCGGGGGTGGGTGCCGTCGGGGATCCCGGGGGCGAGCCGGTCGAGGATCTGCCGCGCGGTCGGGCCGGCTGTGGTCCGGCCTGCTGTGGTCCGGCCTGCTGCGGTCGGGCCTGCTGCGCCGCGGGCCTCCAGGTCGCTCTGGGCGAGTTCCTGGGCGACCGTCTCCAGGTACAGCAGGTCGGTCGGGGTCTGCGGGACGAGCCCGACGAGCTGCCGGGCCCTGGTCGCGGAGAGCCGCTTGGGGTCCGCGGCCGGCCCGCCGTCGGCTCCGAGGACCCGCACGCTGCCGCCCTGTCGCGGGCCCGAGCCCTGAAGGGCCCACAGGAGCGAGGACTTGCCCGAACCGTTGCGCCCCATCAGCGCCGTGACCTCACCGGCCCGCAGGTCCAGCCCGACCTCCCGGACGGCGGCCACCGGCCCGTACCGGACGACCACCCCCCGGGCGTCCAGCACCCGATCCCCCACCACCGCTGCCCGGCGCGGCGGAGGAACGGGCACGTCGGTGAGCCGCTCCCGCAGCGGAGCGGCGGCGCGCCGGGCGTCCCGGACGGAGAGCGGCAGCGGCCGCCACCCGGCCAGCCGCCCGAGGTCGACGACCGGCGGCGCGATCGCGGTGTGCCGGAAGACCTCGGCGGGCGGCCCGTGCACGACCGTGCCGTCGCCGGGCAGGTAGGCGACGCGGTCGGCGTACTGGACGACCCGCTCCAGGCGGTGTTCGGCGAGCAGGACGGTGACGCCGAGGTCGTGGACCAGGCGGGTGATGGCGGCGAGCACCTCCTCGGCGGCCGTCGGGTCGAGCGCCGAGGTCGGTTCGTCCAGGACCAGGACGCGGGGGTGCGCGGTGAGCACCGAGCCGATGGCGACGCGCTGCTGCTGGCCGCCGGAGAGCTCGTGCAGGGCGCGGTGGCGCAGGTCGGCGAGGCCGAGCAGGTCGAGGGTCTCCTCGACGCGCTTGCGCATCACCTCCGGCGGGACGGCCAACTGCTCCATGACGTAGGCCAGTTCCTCCTCCACCGTGTCGGTGGTGAAGCCGGCCAGCGGGTCCTGCCCCACCACACCCACCACGTCGGCCAGTTCGCGCGGCGGGTGGTGCGCGGTGTCCCGGCCGTCCACGGTGACCCTGCCTCGCAGGGTGCCGCCGGTGAAGTGCGGCACGAGGCCGTTGACGGCGCCGAGCAGGGTCGACTTGCCGACGCCGGTACGGCCGACCACCAGGCAGAGCTCGCCCTCCGGGATGTGCAGGTCGACGTCGCGCAGGACGGGGGTGGTCTCGCCGTCGTACACCACACCGACCTGGTCGAATCGGATCACGTGCTCACCTCGGGGGTCGTACGGTCGGTGCCGGTACGGCGGGTACCGGTGGCGGGCTCCGGGGTACCGCCCGGCGGCGGCGCGATCACCCCGGCGGCGCCGGCCAGCAGCAGGGCGAGCACCGGGACGAGCGGCAGGCTCGGCCAACTGAGCGGGTAGAGCGACGGGTTGAGATCCGTGGCGTCGTAGCCGACGGTGGCGAACAGCAGGACGGCGGCGGTCACCCCGCAGCCCGCGACGGCCCACTCGGCGGCCCGCCAGCGGTCCGGCCGGTAGGTGGTGCGCCGTACGCGCCGGCCGCCGAGGACCAGCCCCGCCACGCAGAGCAGGGCGCCCGCGAGGAAGGCCGGAAGCCCCAGGGCAGCGGGGGCGGTTCCGTCCAGGAGCCCGTACACCCCGGCACACAGGCCGCACATGCCGAGCAGCATCAGGGCGCCGGTGACGTGACGGGAGCGGCGGGTCGCGGTGCCGGAGCGGCCGTAGCCACGCGAGTCCATCGCGGCGGCCAGGTGCAGCGAACGCTCCAACGCGTCCTCCAGCACCGGGACGACGATGCTGCGCAGCGCGCGGACGCCCTTGCGCCGCCCGGCACGCAACCGCCGTGCCCGGGCGACGCGTTGGACGCTCTGCACCAGCTGCGGGGCGACGCTCAGCGACACCGTCACGGCCACACCCAGCTCGTACAGGGCGCCGGGCAGGACGCGCAGGGCGCGCTTGGGGTTGGCGAGGGTGTTGGCGGCGCCGATGCAGCAGATCAGGCAGGCCAGGCGCAGCCCGTCGAAGGCGGCGGAGAGGGTCGCCTCCAGGGAGACCGGCCCGCCGATCCGGATGCCCGCGTACCAGGCGGGGGTGGGCAGGTGCGGGAGCGAGAAGAGCAGATGGTCGTGCGGGGTGATACCGGTGGCGAAGACGCACCGGAACACCACCCGGATCGCCACCACGGTCAGGGCCAGCCACAGATAGTAGGTGAACCCGCGCGCCCACGGGGCCTCGGTCCGGCGGGCGGTGACCACGTAGCCGAGCACGGCGAGGACGAGCAGGAGGAGCAGCGGGTTGGTGGTGCGGCTGGCCGCCGTCGCCAGGGCCAGCGCCCAGGTCCACCAGGCCAGCGGGTGCAGGTTCCGGGGGCTGCGCCGGCTCCCGGCGTCGCGTCCGGGGGCGGGCTTCGGCTTCGGGTCGGGCTTCGGGTCGGGCTTCGGGTCGGGCTTCGGGTCGGGCTTCGGGGGGACGGCGGCGTGCTGATCGGGCATGGTCACCGGATCACTCGGCCCGGCGGCGGCGCCGTCGCGCGACGACCACGGTGGCCGCGCCCAGCACCCCCACGAGGGCGGTCGCGATGACGGCGGGGGCCATCGACCCGGAGTCGTGCGGGGCGTCGGCCACCGGGTTGGCGTCCACCACACCGCCGGGCACGGCGGGGGTGGACGTCGGCGCGGCCGCTGCCTCGACCGTCTGCGGGGTCGGCTGGTCGCTCGGGGCGTCCGCCGGCGGCGCGGTGGACGGCTCGACCGGCACCGGCGTGGCGGGCACGGGCGTCGACTCGGGCGCTCCGGGCGGCGTGATGCCGTCCTCGGGGGTGGCGACGGCGCCGGGCCCCGGGGTGGTGGCGGGCGCGGGCGGACGGGCTCCGCCCGCCGGGGGCTTGGCGGGCGCCGGGGCCCGGCCCGATCCGGTGCCACCGGCCGTGCCGGCGCCGCTGGTGCCGGCGGTTCCGCCGCTGCCGGTGCTGCTCCCGCCGCTGCTGCCGGTTCCGCTCCCGTTCCCGGTCCCGCCGCTCGAACCGGTGCCACTGCTCGAACCGGTGCCGCCGCCGGTCGTCCCCGTGGCACCCGTCGACCCGCCGCCGGAACCGTTGGAGCCGCCGGAACCGCCAGTGGTGCCCTGGCCGGGGTCGGCGGGCTGCCCGCCGGGGCTGGAGTTGTTCGCGCGAACGCTGTCCGGTGAGAAGCCCGGCCGCCCCTCGGTGCCCTCGACGTCGGTGCCACCGAAGATCCAGAGGTCGACGCTGCCGGGCTTCGGCTGGTAGCTCATCGCGCCGAGCTGGCTGTAGGACCACTCGTTCTGGCCCGGATCGGCGTGCCAGTACGACCAGTAGGCCGTGGCCGGGGGCGTCAGAACGCACTTCTCCTGGTCCGGGGCCGGGAACTGCTTGCCGCCCTGGAAGCCGCTGTAGCCGATCCGGCAGATGAACGCCGGACCGTCGTGCCCGGTCCCGGTGGTCTTCCAGCCGCCCTGGTTGAGCAGGGTGAAGCCGGTGGTCGGGGTGGTCCCGCAGGAGCGCAGCAGCGGGCCGCCCCACTTGCTGAAGTCCACGGCGAGCACCACGCCGGAGGTGGTGGTGCACTGGTCGATCGGCAGCGGCGCCGCGGACGCCGGGGCGGTGCCCGCGGCGACGCCGCCGAACGCGAGGGCGAAGGTCAGGGCCGCCGCCCCGGACAGCCGGCCGAGCCGCCCGCCGAGCCGACCGCCGAGTCCCCGGCTCACCGGTGCCGCCCCGGGGCGGCCGCGGCGCGGCGTCGGGCGACGAGGACCGCCGCCGCACCGAGCGCGGTCAGCACACCCGCACCCGCCGTCAGCGTCAGAGCCTGGGTTCCGGTCCCGGCCAGGCTGCCGGAGCCGGTCTGCGCCGCCGCGCCACCGGCGGGGGCGCCCCTGCCATCGGCCGGGGCGTCGATGCCGCCGGCCGACCAGGTGGCCGAGCCGTCGCCGGTCGAGGGAGCGGCGGTGTCCGAGGGCCCAGCCGTGGCGGGCGAGCCCGTCGGGCTCGGCGTGTTCGTGGGAATGCTCGTAGGTGTGCCGGTCGGGGTGCCCGTGGGCGTGCCGGTCGGGGTGCCGGTCGGCGAACCCGTCGGGGTCGCCGTCGGGGTCGCCGTCCCGGTGGAGGTCGGAGTGGGCGTCGGCGTCGACGTTCCCCCGAGCTCCCGGAACAGCGTGCCGAACGAGATCCCGGTGGCACCGCCGAGCACCTGCGTGGACGCGCGGACGTCCGATCCCGGCTGCCCGGCGGAGGCCACGTTGAACCCGCCGTCGCCGTTCTGCTGGCCCGACAGGAAGTCGCGCGCCTTGGCGATCTGGGCGCCGTACGTGGACTGGCGCAGTGTCATGCCCTGGATGGCGAGCGCGGCCGAGTTGGTCGAGTCGCCGGCCGCTCCCGGGAAGCCGCCGTCGGGCAGCTGCCGCGCGGCGAGCCAGCCGAGGCCCTGGTCGACGGCCCGCGCGGCTTCGTCGCCCGGCACGAGGGCGAGGGCCATGACGGCCATCGCCGTGCTGTCCACGTCGGAGTCACCGGTGGCGGGGATCAGGCTCGGCCACGAGCCGTCCTGGTGCTGGAGACCCTTCAGGTAGGCGATCGCGGGAGCCGCGTTCGTCGAGTCCCCGGCCCGGAGCTGGGCCATGATGCCGAGCGCCTGGGAGAACACCGAGGTCGCGTAGGTGTAGTTGCCGGGCGCCGCGCAGCCGGTGCTCTGGTCGGCCTTGGTGCACACGAGGGCGGCCAGGGCGGCGATCAGGTCGTGGCCGCCGAAGGCGCGCGGGTTGCGGCCGACCGCCTCGGCGAGCAGCGCCTCCTTTCCGATCGAGCCGCCGCCTGCGTACTCGGTGCCGATGCCGGTCCAGTCGTTGACGGTGCGCTCGCTGGCGTCCTTGCCCGGCTGGTCCAGGAAGTCGACGATCCTGCGCAGCGCGGCGTCGTCGGTGCCGGTGGCCGCGAGGGCGTAGGCGCCGTCGATGGTGAGGCCGAAGTCGGCGAAGGCCGGGAAGCCCTCGTAGTAGCGGCCGTTGATCAGGCGGGACGGGTCGGTGAGGTAGGCGCTGCCCTTGGCGGCGTCGGGGGTTCTCCCGGCAGGCGGCGTGGTCGCGGGCGAGGTCGGCGGGGTGGTGGCGGGCGAGGTCGGCGGCGTGGTGGCGGGTGTCGTCGGCGGGGTGGTGGCGTCCGGGTTGTGCCGGACGCTGGTGAGGTCGGTGCCGGTCAGGGCCAGAATCGCCTGCTCGGTGGCCGCCGGGTCCGGGTCGGTGGTCGACGCGTCGGGGCCGAAGCCGCCGTCCGTTCCCTGCCGGGCGGCGAGCCAGGCCGTGGCGGCGGCCCGGCGGGTGTCCTGTCCGGTGGCCCTGAACGCCTGGGCCGCGCTCGCGGTGCTGATGGTGTCACCGGGGGCGCCGAGGTACGGGAGGAGGGAACCGTCGGCCTGCTGTCCGGCCGCGAGCTGGTCCGACGCCTTCTTCGCGGCCGTCTCGTACCCGGGGGCCGTGCGCAGGGCGAGGACCGCGAGGCCGGTGGTGAGCGGGTCGGACTCGCAGTGGTCGCCGGCGACGATCATCGATCCGGCCACTCCGCCGTCGGCGCACTGGAGCGTCGTGAAGCGGGCGAGCGCCGGGGCGGGTGGCGTGACGCCGGCGCGCTGGAGGGCGATGACGCCGAGGGACTGGACCCAGGGCGAGGCCGCGCCGAGGAAGTCCCCGGCGGCGGTGCACTTGCCGTTCTCCCCCGCCGCCGTGCAGACGTGGCCGGTGAGCGCGGCGATCAGGTCCCGGCCGCCGAAGGCCCGGGGATCGCCACCGGTGCTCTCGGCGACGAGGGCCAGCAGTGCGGCGGCCTTCGCATCGGGCCGGCCGGCCGGTCCGTCGGGATACAGGAAGGCGTCGGCGTGGGCGGAGAGGAAGGCGGTCGTCCGGCGCAGCGCCGGGTCCTGCGTGCCGGCGGCGGCGAGGGCGATGGCGGTGAGGGCGGTCCGGGGGTGGTCCGGCCCCTCGACGGCCCAGTTCTCCATGTGGTCGCCGCCGACGAGTTGGCGGGCCAGCCAGGCTGCGGCGGCCGCCGGGTCTCCGGTGGCGGACGGCCCGGTCGAAGTCGGAGTCGGAGTCGGGCTCGGAGTCGAGGTCGGAGTCGGGCTCGGGGTCGCCGAGGGTGACAGCGGGGCGGACGGCGAAGCCGACGAGCCGCCGCTCTTCGCCCGGACGGAGTCCGGCGTGAAGCCCGGCGCCCCGCTGGTGCCGCCGATGTCGGTGCCGCCGTACACCCAGGCCTCGACCTCGCCGGGCTTTGGCTTCTGCGTCCCGGCGCCGAACCGGCTGTAGGACCACGCCTGTTGGCCGGGTTCGGCGATCCAGTACGACCAGTACGCGGTGGCCTGCGGGGTGTTGACGCAGGGTTCTTCGGCCGGCGTCGGGTACTGGGTGCCGCTGTTGAAGGTCCCGGTTCCGAGTCGGCAGATGAAGGCGGGTCCGTCGTGCTCGGTTCCGGCGGTGGTGAAGCCGGCGGCGTGCAGCAGGTTCATCCCGGTCGTGGGGTGGGCGTCGCAGCCCCGGACGACGCCGCCGCCCCAGTGGGTGAAGTCGACGGCGACGATCGCGCCCGTCGTCGCCGTGCACTGCTCGATCGGGTCGGCGGCCGCGGTACCGGGGCGCCCGAACAGGACGCTTCCGCAGGCGGCGGCCGCGACAGCACCGGCGACCACCAAGGAGGCGAGGTCACGGTTCCTGTGACGTGTGCGACTGCTGCTGACCCTCACGACGACTCCCTGGTCGGTCGACGCAGGACGCAACGGCGCAGCCCACGGTCTCCTGGGCAGGGACCGTCCGGACCGCGTCGTAGTCCGCGACGACGCAAGTGCTCTGTGAACAGGCCCCCGGTCCAGGCATTCCGGCTCACCCACCACAGGTGGGTCCACGGTTGCGGGTCAGCGCCGGAGTTCGACCGGCTTCCCCTGAATGCCGAGGGCAAAAAATCGGTTCATCAGACCACGCCGGTCGAACGGGAGTCAACGGGTCGTCATGTCGATCACACCACCTCGTGCGCCGGTGCGCCGTGCGGTAGCGTCCGCGGTGGCCGAGCGGGGGAACCCGGTGCGAATCCGGGGCTGACGCGCAGCGGTGTGGGGCGGCGATCACGCCGCCCTGAGCCCGAATGCCCGACCGGCCACGCACCATGGCGAAAGCCGGCCCACGCGATCCGGGCGGCGACCGCTCCGGCAGTCGCGCGCCCTCGAACGGGCGCCGGAACTCCGGGGCAGGGTCGGCGCCCGCCACCCCAAGGAGCCCGTCCCATGTCCCTCCTCGCCCCCGCGCGGACCAAACCTTCCCGCGCCGCCTCCGCCGCCTCCGCCGTCACCGTCGCCCTGACGGCCGGCGCGCTCCTGCTCTCCGCCGTCCCCGCCCACGCGACGGCCAGCCCGACCCAGATAGCCACCTCGAAGAGCACCGGCGTCACCTACCTGAAGTCGCTCCAGGCCGCCGACGGCAGCTACGTCACCGGCGGCGGGCTCTCCAACGAGTGGGCGTTCAGCGCACTCGCGGCCGCCGGCACGGCCGCCGCGGACGTCACCCCCGGCGGCGACCCCACCAAGAACGCCCGCCTGGTCTACCGCGGCCAGCTCGCCGCCCCCGGCTGGCCGAGCGCCTCGCCGGTCGTCACGGACTACGAGCGCGGCATCCTCAACGCCTACGCCGCCGGCATCGACCCCGCCCGGGTCGGCCCGGGCCGCAACCTCGTCGCCGACCTCGCCGCCTACTGGCAGACCGCCGAACCCGGCTACTACGGCCCGTCCGCCAACTTCAACGGCACCGTCTTCGGCCTCCTCGCCCTCGCGGGCGCCAGAACCCAGGCCGGCAGCCCTCGCGTCCCGCAACCGCTGCTCGACGCCTCCGTCACCGCGGTGCGCGCCAACCAGCACAACGACGGCGGCTGGAACTTCAGCAAGGCCGCGGGCGACCCGAACGCCCTCGCCCAGGGCAGCGACATCGACATGACCGGCGCCGCCATGGCCTCGCTCTGCACCGGGGGCGTCGCCGCCACCGACCCGGCGATCGTCGCCGCCAAGAACTTCCTCAAGGGCAAGCTCACCGCCTCCGGCGCCTTCAACGCCATGTTCGGCGTCAACACCGACTCCAACGGCTGGGCCGTCTCCGGCCTCAACGCCTGCGGCATCAACCCCCAGGGCGCCGACTTCACCAGCGGCACCGGCAAGAGCCCCGTCGACTTCCTGATCGCCCAGCAGTTCAAGCCCGGCGGCGGCTTCAAGTACCTGCCCACCGACACCAACCCCTCCCCCTACGCCTCCGTCGACGGCCTGCGCGCCGTGGCCGGCGCCGGCTTCACCGCCACCCCGCCGACCCCGACCACCGCCGGCGAGCCCGCCTGGGCCGCCACCACCGGCTTCACCGCCGGCACCGCCGCCAGGCTCGCCCTGGTCGTCGACGACGGCACCGGCGCGCTCAAGGTCTGCGCCGTCACCCTCACCCCGACCGGCACCACCGCAACCCTCGGCGACGTCCTCGACGCGGCAGGCAGCGCCACCCCGGGCGGCTGCGTCACCTCCGTCACGCCGTCCACCGGCGGCGGCACCGTCACCGCGCTCAACGGCACGGCCAACAGCGGCTCGTCCACCTGGCAGGTCGGCCTGGACGGCGGCGCCGCGACCGGCGCCACCCGGGCCACCACCGTCCACCTCGGCGACACCGTCTCGCTGCGCTACGGCAGCTGACCGCGCTGCGCCGGAGGGGAGCCGACCACGGATCGCCTCCCCTCCGGCGGGGCAGAACCATGATGGCCCGACGGATCCGCCGCCGGACCGACAGGACAGGGGGAACGGATGCCGACGGGTGTTTCCAGATGGGTGGCGGGCGGCTATGTGGCCTTGGTCGGCGGGCTGGCCGTCCTGGGCGGGCTGACGGAGAACGGGCGTTACTACCTCGCGTCGATCGTCCTCACCCTTCCCGTCGGCCTTGCTGCGCTGGCCGCCGTCTACCTCGCACGAGGGGTGCTGACCGGCATCGGCGGGCTGTTCACCGACACCACGCTGCCTAACGGCGAGGAGCCCGGCTGGCTGACCACGGGCGGCATCGTGGCCAACACGCTGCTGTTCACCGCGGCGGCCGTCGCCACCGTACTGCTGGTCGAGCGCTTCGTCCGCCGCCGGAGGGCTTCTCACGGCAGCTGAGCCACGGGTACGCGGTGCCCCGGCCCCCCTTCCGGAGGGGCCGGGGCACCGGGGCGCCCCCGGGGGTCAGGGCGCGGTGACGCCCGGCTGGGCGCCGGCGCCGAAGGACCAGCCCTCGACGTCGCCGGGTGCCGGGTTGTAGCTGCCCGCGCCCAGGTTGCTGTAGGACCAGGGGCCGCCGTGCTGGGCGTGCCAGTACGACCAGTAGGCGCTGCCGGTGGGGTTGGTGCAGGTCGTCGGCAGGGCGTTGATGGTGCAGACGAAGCCCGGGTAGCGCGGGTGGAAGGTGTACGCGAACCCGGCGCCG
Source organism: Kitasatospora sp. NPDC094016 (assembly GCF_040304045.1). Lineage (NCBI taxonomy): Bacteria > Bacillati > Actinomycetota > Actinomycetes > Kitasatosporales > Streptomycetaceae > Kitasatospora > Kitasatospora sp. NPDC094016. The sequence goes on along the minus strand of NZ_JBEOUK010000002.1, from coordinate 80,183 downwards.
GTCAGCGCGGCCAGGCCGCTGGCGGGGTCGCCGGGTGCGCAGCCGGTCTGGATGCCGCCGCCGACGGCGGTGAAGTCGACCACGACGGTGACGCCGGTGGTGCCGTCACAGGCGGCGGCCCGCGCCTGCGGGGCCTGGACGGCGGAGACGCCGAGCAGGCCTGCGGTCAGAGCGGCGGCGGCGGCGATCGAGCCGAGGGTACGGCGGGCCGGGCGCGCGGGCGCCAGGGTGTCGGTCATCGGAGCTCTCCTTTCGGGGTCGGCGAGTGGTCAGCGAGTGGTCAGCGGGTGGTCAGCGGGTGGTCGCCGGGCAGGCCGGCACGGGCGCGTCCGGGCGGGCACCGGCGGCGGAGAGGGCGGCCAGCGGGGTGCCGGCCAGGCCGAGGACGGCCTGCGCCGTGGCCCGGGCACCGGTGGCCGCGTTGAAGCCGTTCGCGTCGTAGGCGACGGCCCCGCGCACCGCCGGATCGGCGGAGCAGCCCTGCTGGAGCTTGACGAGACCGCTCCAGCCCTTGAGACCGGCCCCGAAGCGCCCGCCGGCCAGCAGCGCCTGCGTGGCGAGGCCGGTGGTGTTGGCGTTGGACGCGGCGGCCCCGGCGGCCGAGAAGCCGCCGTCGGCGTTCTGGTGGGCGGTCAACCAGCCGAGCCCGGCGTTCGCCTTGGCGGTGCGGCCGGTCGCGGCGAGGGCCTGGGCGGCGAGCGCGGTGGCGTCCGGGTCGCTGGTGCAGGTGGCCTGGCCGAAGGACAGCGGGTAACCGCCGTCCGCGCACTGGTTGTTGGCGAGGAAGTCGACAGCCGCCGCCGGGGCGCCACCGGCCGTGCGGTGCAGGGCGATCACGGCCAGGGACTGGCCGAAGGCGTTGCTGTAGTCGCCCCACTGCGAGCGGTCGGAGAACCGGCCGTCGGTCGTCTGGAGCGAGCGCAGCCGGGCGGGCAGGTCGACGCCGCCGAAGGCCGTCGGGTTCCCGCCGCGTACCTCGACGGCGAGCAGCAGCTTGGCGGTCGCGCCCGCGTAGGCCTCGGTGGTGCCGTCGCCGAGGTAGCCGGTGATGATCTCGGGCTTGGCGAGCCAGGCGGTGGCCTTCGCGGCGGCCTGGTCGGAGCTGTGCGAGGCGGCGAAGGCCAGCACGGCGTCGATGGTCAGGCCCTGGTCGGGGTAGGCGGTCCCGTTGAAGACGGACTCGAAGTGGTCGCCGTCGACGAGCTGGCGGGCGAGCCAGCCGCCCGCGGCGGCGTCGGGGCGGAGCGTCGGGGACGAGGTCGCGGCAGCGGGCGCGGCCTGGGCGGCGGCGGCCGCCGGGAGGACGGTGGCGAGGGCGAGCGCGGGTATCGCGAAGAGGCGCAGGGGGCGTCGGAACGAGGACACGGTGGGCCTTTCCGGGCCCGCACGCAGGGGCCCGGAGGACGGCGGCGACAAGCCGGGCAGCCCTCGGAGCTCCGGCCCGCAGACCACGACGGGAGGAGGGGACGACACACCTCCGCCGCCGGGTACTCGGGCTCGCCGCCGACGTGAATCGGCGGCCTACCGTTGCGGGTCAGCGCCGGATTCGGACCGGACTTCCCCCAGTGGCGGAGTCACAACATGACGGCCCATCATGGCGATACGGAAAAGATCCGGTCAAGGGTTCGTGCGTCATCTCACGGTGGTCCGCACCCGGCTTCGCGACGCGCTCCTCCCGGCTGCCGGCGTGATCAGGGTGTCCTGGACGGCAGAATTCCTCCCATGCGGAACATGCGGAGCATTCTCGTCATCGGCATCGGCGCGGGCGACCCCGACCACCTCACCCTGCAGGCGGTCAAGGCACTCGCCCGCACGGACGTCTTCTTCATCCTCGACAAGAGCGAGGAACGGCAGGACCTGATCCGGTTGCGGCGCCGGATGCTGACCGAGCACGGGCGGCCCGGGCACCGCGTGGTGGAGGTGCCGGACGCGGAGCGGGACCGCACCACCCCGGCGTACGCGGCCGCCGTGGACGACTGGCGCGTCCGCCGTGCCGATCTGGTCGAGCGGTTGGCGGTCGAGCACCTCGCTGAGGGCGAGACGGGCGCGTTCCTGGTCTGGGGGGATCCGAGCCTCTACGACAGCGTCATCGCCGTGGTGGAGGACGTACGGGTCCGCGGCGCCGTCGCGTTCGACTACGAGGTGGTCCCGGGCATCAGCAGCGTCTCCGCACTCGCCGCCCGCCACCGCACCACGCTGACCCGGGTGGGCCGCCCGGTGCAGATCACCACCGGCCGCCGTCTGGCCGAGGGCTTCCCCGAGGGCGTGGACGACGTCGTGGTGATGCTCGACGGCCGGGCCGCCTTCGCCGAGATCGACCCGGAGGGGCTGGAGATCCACTACGGCGCCTACCTCGGCACCCCCGACGAGATCCTCGTCGCCGGCCCGCTTGCCGAGGCCGCCCCGCGGATCCGCGAGCTGCGCGAGTCGGCCCGCGAGAGCAAGGGCTGGATCATGGACACCTACCTGCTGCGGCGCTCCGAGAGCTGACCGGCGTGCGCCGCCCCGGACGAGGGGCGGCGCACCGGACGGGATGTCAGCGGTTGAGGAACTCCGGCGGGCGCTTCTCGGCGAAGGCCGCCATGCCCTCCTTCTGGTCCGCCGTCGCGAAGGTGGCGTGGAACAGCCGCCGTTCGAAGCGGACGCCCTCGGCGAGCGTGGTCTCGTACGAGCGGTTGACGCTCTCCTTGAGCATGACCGCCGCCGGGGTGGACATCGCCGCGATCGTCTCGGCCACCGTCAGCGCCTCGGAAAGCAGTTGATCGGCCGGGACGATCCGGGAGACCAGGCCGGCCCGCTCGGCCTCCTCGGCGCCCATCATCCGGCCGGTCAGGCACAGTTCCATCGCCTTGGCCTTGCCGACGGCCCGGGTCAGCCGCTGCGAGCCGCCGATGCCGGGGATCACGCCGAGCTTGATCTCCGGCTGCCCGAACTTCGCGGTGTCCGCCGCCAGGAGGACGTCGCACAGCATCGCCAGCTCGCAGCCGCCGCCCAGCGCGTAGCCCGCCACCGCCGCCACCACGGGCTTGCGCAGCGCGGCGAAGCGGTCCCAGGCGGCGAACCAGTCGCCGAGGTAGGCGTCGACGAAGTCGAGCGTCTGCATCTCCTTGATGTCGGCGCCGGCCGCGAAGGCCTTCTCCGAGCCGGTGACCACCAGACAGCCGATCTCCGGGTCACGGTCGAACTCCGTTGCGGCCGACACGACTTCGTTCATCAGCCGGGTGTTGAGCGCGTTGAGCGCCTTGGGCCGGTCGAGCGTGATCAGCCCCACCCGGCCCTTGCGCTCGACCAGGATCGTCTCGTAGCCGGTCACTTGCCGTCCTCCCGCAGGGTGGTGATGATCGCCGAGAAGTCCAGGCCGGCGCCGCCGTCGGCCTGCGCGAAGTCCGCGTACAGCTGTGCCGCCCTGCGTCCGAGGTCCGTGGACAGGCCGGCGGCGTCGGCGGCCCCGGCGGCGAGTCCGAGGTCCTTGGCCATCAGGGCGGCGGCGAACCCGGCCGCGTAGTCGCGGTTGGCCGGGCTGGCCGGCACCGGCCCGGGGACGGGGCAGTTGGTGGTGAGCGCCCAGCACTGGCCGGAGGCGGTCGAGGCGACGTCGTAGAGGGCCTGGTGGCTGAGCCCGAGGCTCTCCCCGAGCACGAAGGCCTCGCTGACCGCGATCATCGAGATGCCCAGGATCATGTTGTTGCAGATCTTCGCGGCCTGCCCCGCGCCGGGGGATCCGCAGTGCACGACCTTGCGGCCCATCGCCTCCAGTACGGGTCGGGCCGCCTCGAAGTCCGGCGCGGCGGCTCCGACCATGAAGGTGAGGCTCGCGGCCGTGGCACCGACCACCCCGCCGGAGACCGGCGCGTCCACCGCCCGGTGCCCGGCGTCCACGGCCAGGGCGTGCGCCGCCCGGGCGTCCGCGACGTCGATCGTGGAGCAGTCGACGAAGAGCGTTCCCGGGCGGGCGGCGGGCAGCAGGTCGGCGTAGGCGGCCAGTACGTGCCGGCCGGCCGGCAGCATGCTGATGACGACGTCGGCCTCCCGCACCGCCTCGGTCGCGGACGGCGCCGGACGGACGCCGCCCTGCTCCGCCCGCCGCAGCGCCTCCGGCGCCAGGTCGTAGCCGGTCACGGTGTGTCCGGCCGTGGCGAGGTTGGCGGCCATCGGGCCGCCCATGTTGCCGAGTCCGATGAATCCGATGACTCCGTTGACTCCGTTGAATCCGTTGCGGTGGGTCACCAGCGCTCCAGGGGTGTGGTGGGGGCCAGGCCAAGTTCCCGGTCGCCGAGCGGGGCGAAGTAGCGGGCCACCGCGGCGGGCCCGACGGCGCTCAGCGTCGACGGGTTCCACCGCGGGGAACGGTCCTTGTCGATGACCTGGGCGCGGATCCCCTCGGCCAGGTCCGGTGTGGAGAGCGCCGCGCAGGAGGTCCGGTACTCCTGGTCGAGCACCGCCTCCAGCGGACCGAGGGTGCGGGCCCGGCGCAGCGCCGCCAGGGTGGCCTTCACGGCGGCGGGCGAGTTGGCGGCGATCCGGTCCGCGGCCTTCTTGGCCTCCGGTTCGCCGCTGTCCCGCAGGCGGTCGAGGATCTCCTCCACGGTGTCGGCCCCGTAGCAGTGGTCGATCCAGGCCCGCCGGCCGTCCAGCACGCCGGCCGGTGCGGGCCCGACGTTGCGTTCGAGGGCGTCGTGCACGGGGAGTTCGGCCAGGTCGTCCAGCAGCGCGGGCAGCCGCTCGGCCGGGGCGAAGTGGTCGGCGAGGCCGCACAGCAGCGCGTCACCGGCCTCGACGGAACCTGCGGTCAGGGCCAGGTGGGTGCCCAACTCGCCGGGTGCGAGGGCGAGCAGGTAGGTGCCGCCGACGTCGGGGACGAAGCCGATGCCGGCCTCGGGCATGGCGACGCGCGTGGTCTCGGTGACGATCCGGACGCTGCCGTGGGCGGAGACCCCGACCCCGCCGCCCATCACGATGCCGCTCATGAGCGCGACGTAGGGCTTGGGGTAGCGGGCGATGCGGGCGTTGAGGCGGTACTCGTCGCGCCAGAACTCCTCGACGGCGCCCGGGTCCGCGCCGGTGGCGGCGCGGTGGATGGCGACGATGTCGCCGCCGGCGCAGAAGGCCCGCTCACCGGCGCCGGTGATGACCACGGTCGCGACCCGCTCGTCCTCCTCCCACGCGTCCAGCGCTTCGGAGACCCTGCGCACCATGCCGTGGGTGAGGGCGTTCAGGGCCGCGGGGCGGTTGAGGACGATCAGGCCCGCCCGGCCCTCGCGGTGGACCAGGACCTCGTCGAGGTCGGTCCCGGCCATCACGCGGCCCCGATCAGGCCGCGGGCGACGATGACGCGCATGATCTCGTTGGTTCCTTCCAGGATCTGGTGCACCCGTAGGTCGCGGACGATCTTCTCGATGCCGTACTCGGCCAGGTAGCCGTAGCCGCCGTGCAGTTGGAGCGCCTGGTTGGCGACCTCGAAGCCGGTGTCGGTGGCGTGCCGCTTGGCCATCGCGCACAGCTCCGGGGCCCTCGGGTCCCCCCGGTCAAGGGCCGAGGCGGCCCGCCAGAGCAGCGACCTGGCCGCCTCCAGCTCCGTGGCCATGTCGGCGAGCCGGAACTGCAGCGCCTGGGCGTGCAGGAGCCGGGCGCCGAACGCCTCGCGGTCCGCCAGGTAGCCGGTGGCCCGCTCCAGGGCGTCCTGCGCTCCGCCGAGGGAGCAGGCGGCGATGCCGAGCCGGCCGCCGTTCAGCCCGTTCATGGCGATCCGGAAGCCCTCGCCCTCGGCTCCGAGGAGGCGGTCGGCCGGGAGCCGGACGCCGTCCAGGAGCACCTGGCGGGTGGGCTGGGCGTTCCACCCCATCTTCTTCTCGTCGGGCCCGAACGAGACGCCGGCGTCCTCGCGTTCGACGACGAACGCGGACACCCCGCCGGCCCCCGGCCCGCCGGTGCGGGCCATCACCAGGTAGATCCGGGAGACGCCGGCACCTGAGATGAACTGCTTGACGCCGTCGAGGACCCAGTGGTCCCCGTCCTGGCGGGCCCGGGTGGTCAGTGCCGCCGCGTCCGAGCCCGCGCCGGGCTCGGTGAGGCAGTAGCTGGCGGGGGTCGCCATGGCGCTGAGACCCGGCAGCCACCGGGTGCGCTGGGCGTCGTCGCCGTAGCGGTCGATCATCCAGGCGACCATGTTGTGGATGGACAGGTAGGCGGCGATGGACGGGCAGCCGGTGGCCAGCGCCTCGAACACGAGCACGCCGTCGGCGCGGGTGAGTCCGGAGCCGCCGGACTCCTCGCGGACGTAGACGCCGGCCAGGCCGACGTCCGCCGCCTTGCGCAGCACGTCCACCGGGAAGTGCTTGGCCTGGTCCCACGCGACCGCGTTTGGCGCCAGGTGTTCGCGGGCGAAGGCCCGGGTGGTCGCCGCGATGGCGAGCTGGTCCTCTGTGAGGTCGTGCACGACGCCCTCAGCCCATCGTCGGGATGGTGAAGCTCGCGCCCTCCTTGACCCCGGAGGGCCAGCGCGAGGTGACGGTGCGGGTGCGGGTGTAGAAGCGGATCGAGTCCGGCCCGTGCTGGTTGAGGTCGCCGAACCCGGAGCGCTTCCAGCCGCCGAAGGTGTGGTACGCGACCGGCACGGGGATCGGCACGTTGACGCCGACCATGCCGGTGTTCACCCGGCGCGCGAAGTCCCGTGCCGTGTCGCCGTCCCGGGTGTAGATGGCCACGCCGTTGCCGAACTCGTGCTCGCTGGGCAGGCGCAGCGCCTCCTCGTAGTCGGCGGCGCGGAGCACGGTCAGGACGGGGCCGAAGATCTCCTCCCGGTAGATCCGCATGTCGGGAGTCACCCGGTCGAACAGCGAGGCGCCGAGGAAGTAGCCGCCCTCGTGCCCCTCCAGCCGGAAGTCCCGCCCGTCGACCACGAGTTCGGCGCCCTCCTCGACCCCGAGGTCCAGGTAGCCGCGGACCCGCTCCAGCGCGTCGGCGCCGACCAGCGGGCCGAAGTCCGCCGCCGGGTCGTCCGAGCGTCCGACCTTCAGCGCGGCGATCCGCTCGACCAGTTTGGCCACCAGGGCGTCGGCGGTCTCCTCCCCCACCGGGACGGCCACCGAGATCGCCATGCAGCGCTCGCCGGCCGAGCCGTAGCCGGCGCCGATCAGGGCGTCCGCGGCCTGGTCGAGGTCGGCGTCCGGCATCACGATCAGGTGGTTCTTGGCGCCGCCGAAGCACTGCGCCCGCTTCCCGTGCGCGGCGGCGGTGGCGTAGACGTACTGGGCGATCGGCGTGGAGCCGACGAACCCGACCGCCTGCACCCGCGGGTCCTCCAGCAGGGTGTCCACGGCCTCCTTGCCGCCGTTGACCACGTTCAGCACGCCCGGCGGCAGCCCGGCCTCCAGGAACAGCTCGGCCAGGCGCAGCGGCACCGAGGGGTCGCGCTCCGAGGGCTTGAGGACGAAGGCGTTGCCGCAGGCGAGGGCGGGTGCGGCCTTCCAGAGCGGGATCATCGCCGGGAAGTTGAACGGCGTGACGCCCGCGACCACGCCGAGCGGCTGGCGCATCGAGTACACGTCGATGCCGGTGCCCGCGTTGTCGCTGAACTCGCCCTTCAGCAGGTGCGGGATGCCGGCGGCGAACTCGACGACCTCCAGGCCGCGCTGGATGTCCCCGTGGGCGTCGGCCACGGTCTTGCCGTGCTCGGCGGACAGCAGCCGGGCCAGTTCCTCCTTCTCCTGCTCGACGAGCTGGAGGAAGCGCAGCAGGACGCGGGCCCGCCGCTGCGGGTTCCAGGCCGCCCACGCGGGCTGGGCCTGCGCGGCGTCGGCGATCACCGCCTCGACCTCGGCCCGGCTCGCCAGCGGCACCCGGGCCTGCACCCGGCCGGTGTTGGGGTCGTACACGTCGCCGAAGCGACCGGAGGTGCCGGCGGTGGGCTTGCCGGCGACGAAGTGGGTCAGTTCTCGGACCATCGGGTTCCTTCTCTCGACAGGGGTGGGGAGAGGAGGAGGATCGGAGGCCGCCGCGGGTCCGCGGGCACACGGTGGTGCGCCCCGCGGCACGGGCGTGCGGCGGCGGAACGGAACGTCAGGGCGTGGACGCCCCGGCGGCCGTGGGCACGGGACAACCAGGAGCGGCAGTGGAGCGGGAGCAGCCCGGGGTCATGCGTGTCGTCTCCATCCTCGTGGAAAACACGGAACACCCGCGGCCGGTATCCTGACTCCCGGATCACCGCACGCCCCCAGGCCTTCCCGGCTGGCTGCCAGTAGCCTTCGTCTGCGAGGACGAACTCCCCGGTCACAGTGGCGGGACCGTGCCGGACTCACACCGGCTTCCCTGACACCGCGGACCTGCCATCGACCATATAGTTGGACGTCCTAGTAAGTCCAGAGGCCCGCACGCGCGTTGCGCCACCGGCTTTCCACCGCGCCGAGCGACACGCGACCGGACGGGGTCCGCGATCGGGCGCCCGGCAGCGCGGGGCCACGAGCCCGTAAAGTTAGCTGAGGCACACCTAAGCAACACAGGCCGAGCCCATCCTCGCCATACCAGCGCGGGTGGGCCTCGACTGCCGACCGCTGTCGGCGCCGGGGGTGTGTCTGCCGGGAGTGTCGGGACAGGGAGAACGATGTGAGGGACGGTCGGGACGCCAGGCGTCCGCACGGGGAGCTGGTCGCGGACGTGCTGGCGGTGTTGTGGGCGGCCGGCGAGCCGCTGACCGCCCAGCAGGTCAAGGCGGCGCTGGACCACGGGCTGGCCCGCACCACCGTGGCGACGATCCTCACCCGCCTGCACGAGAAGGGGACCCTGGTCCGCAGCCGCCCCGCGCGGTCCTTCGCCTACGCCCCGGTGGAGGACGCCGCCGGGCTGGCGGCCGGGCGTATGCGCCGGGAGTTGGAGAAGGAGCCTCAGCGGGACCTCGTGCTGAAGCGGTTCGTCTCCTCCCTGTCCGAGGACGACGAGGACGTCCTGCGCCGTCTGCTCCTCGATGCCGAGGCCGAGGCCCAGACCGATGCCGCTGCCGAGGCCGCGACCGCGACGGACTCCGGCAGGCCCGAGCCCGAGGACGACGCATGGGCCTGATCCTGGTGGTCGTCGCCCTGGCCCTGCTGCTCCCCTGGGCCGCGGCGCCCGCCGCCCGCCGCCTGGCTCTGCTGCTCCCCCCGCGCGAGGCCTCGCTCGCGCTCACGGGCGCGGCCGCCCTGCTGGCGGGCGGCACCGTCGCGGCACTCGTCGGGCTGTTCCACGTCCCGTTCCTGGCAGGCCTGGAACACCTGCCGCTGTCCGACGTCGTCGCCCGGTGGCCGGCCGTGGTGCCGGTGTCCTGCGCCGCCGGGGCCGCGCTGGCCGTCCAGGCGGTACGGCTGACGCTGCGGTGGCGCGGGCACCGCGTGCTCCTCGCCCGCGCCTGGGGCCTGACCGCCGATGCCACGAGCGACGGCGACCTGCTCGTGGTCGCGGGCAAGGAGGCCGAGGCCTTCGCCCTGCCCGGCCACCGGGGGCGCCCCGGCCGCGTCGTCGTCTCGACCGGCATGCTGAGCGCGCTGGGCCCGGCGGAGCGCGCGGTGCTCCTCGCCCACGAGCGCGCCCACCTGCGCGGGCGCCACCACCTGCTGTCCGTCGCCGCCGACCTCGCCGCCGCCGTACACCCGGCGCTGGCCCGGCTGCGGGCCGACCTCGACTACCACCTGGAACGCTGGGCCGACGAGCGGGCCGCCGCCGCGGTCGCCGACCGGCGCACCGCCGCGACCGCCATCGCCCGGGCGGCCCTGGCCGGATCGCCGGCCGCCCACCGGGGCGCCGGGCCCCTGCTGTCCGTGAACACCGGCCCCGTGCCCCAGCGCGTCCAGGCCCTCCTGGGCCCCGAACCCGCCCGCCCGACCGGCCGCAGGGCGCACGCCGCCGTCGCCCTGGTCGCCGCCGTCACGGTCGCGGCCCTGCTCGGCCTGGCCCTGGCCTACGGGCTGCACGAGTACGTCGAGTACGCGGCCCGGACCTTGAGGGCTCACGGCACGGTCTGACGACATCGATGTAGACCAACCGTGCGGGTCCGGGTATCGTGAGGCTCGGCTTACCCGCGCGGGCCTTGGCGCAGCCGCCCGCCGGCGATTCGGAGGCCGTGTCCACCCCGGCCTCCGGGCTCGGCACCCCCGCGCGGTGCCGCCACCACGGCCCCGACCCGAGAACACGGCGGCCACCGGACGATTGGACCTGGTGTGTACGACGGGAGGACGGGCTCGACGAGCCCCTTCGAACAGACCGTCTACCTCCTGTCGACGGCCGGCCGGGCGGTCGACCGGCTGCTCGCCGACCGGCTCGACGCGAGGGGACTGGGCCCGGCCCACCAGGCGCTGCTGTCCACCCTCTCCCGGCTGGGGCCGCACGGGCGCCGTGACCTCGCCGAGCACGCCGCCGCACCCGAGACCGACTCCGCCCGGGCACTGGACGACCTCCTGTCGGCAGGCCTGGTGCACTCCATGGTCGTCCAGATCGGCGGGCGGCAGGAGGTGCTGACGATCACCCCGGCCGGACAAGCCGCGCTGGACGTGCTGCACGACGACGCATCCGCCGTACAGGGCGACCTGCTCGCCTCGTTGACGAAGGGCCAGCGCACCGAACTCAACTCCCTGCTGCGGCGGGTGTGCACGGCGGCTGCCCGCGGCGCGGGGCGCCGCACACCCTCGCGGCCGGGCCCCGAGCGGGAGCTCATCGGCGGACAGCGCCGACGGTGGGTCGCCGAGTAGGGGTCAGCGGATGCCCGCGGGGTGCTGCGCCGTGAGCGGTGCGGGGTGGGGGCCCGCGAGAGGCAGGACGTGGTCGGCGCGGCCGGTGACGAGGGGGAGGTCATGGCTGACGAGGACCACCGCCAGGCCCCGGCTGGTGCGCAGGTCGTCGAGGAGTTCCATGAGCGCGGCGGCGGTGTCGGTGTCGAGGGCGGAGGTGACCTCGTCGCAGAGCAGGACGTCGGGTTCGGCGGCCAGGGCGCGGGCGAGGGAGACGCGCTGGCGTTGGCCCCCGGAGAGTTCGTGGGGGTGGCGGGTCGCGTGGTGCGGGGGCAGGCCGACGGCGGTGAGCAGGTCGGCGACGCGCTCCTCGCACCGGGCGGCGGGAAGGCCGAAGTGCAGCTTCAGCGGCCGGGTGAGGGTGGCACCGACGGTGTGGGCCGGGTTGAGGGCGCCGAGCGGGTTCTGGGGGACGAGCTGGATGCGGCGGCGCTGGTCGCGGCTGCGGCGCCGGTAGGACGGGGCCAGGTGCTCGCCGTGGAGGATGACGCTGCCGGACTCGGGCCGGTGAAGGCCGGCCAGGGTGCGGAGCAGCGTGGTCTTGCCGCATCCGGACGGGCCGGTGATCCCGGTCAGCGTGCCGGGCATCAGGACGAGGTCGACGGCGGCGAAGACGCGGTGGCGGGTGCGGGCCGTACCGATGCCGGCGCTGAGCGCCTTCACCTCCACGACGGGCGGCATCTCGGCGGCCCGGGTACGAACGCGCGCGGCCTGCGCGCCCGTTGCCGGCGCAGCCCCGGCCGGGACTGCGGCAGGGCGGTCGGGCCCCAGGGCCAGAACGTCGTCCGCGCAGCGGGCGACGAAGTCGGGGTCGTGGCTGGTGAGGGCGATGGCGAGGCCGTCGGAGTCGGCGATCTCGCGCAGCAGGTCGGCGATGTCGTCGCGCAGCGCCGCATCGAGGCCGGCGGTGGGTTCGTCGAGGAGGAGGATCTCGGGCCGTCGGGCGAGGGCGCGGGCAAGCGCGACACGCCGCTGCTGACCGCCGGACAGGCCCGCGGGGCGGCGGTGTTCGAGGCGCTCGCCGACCGGCAGGCGGACCGCGCGCAGCAGGTCGGGTACGGAGGTCCGGCGGCGGTCGGCGGCGGTCTCGGTCAGGAGGCGGTCGACGCGCATGCGCGGGTTGAGGTCCGAGCCGGGGTCCTGGCCGACGAAGGCGAGCTGGTGGCGGCGGAGGCGGCGCAGGTCCTCGGGCGGGAGGGCGAGGATGTCGTGGCCGAGGACGTCGAGGGTGCCGGTGGTGACGCGGGCGCCCGGCGGGAGGGCTCCGACGAGGGCGCGCAGGAGGGTGGTCTTGCCGGCGCCGGAGGGGCCGGTGATGGCGGTGACGCGGCCCGGGGTGAGGGTGAGGGTGGCGTCGGTGAGCAGGGGCGTGTCCGCGAGGGTGATGGACAGGCCCGTGGCGCGGGCGGCGGGGGCGGCGGTGCTCACAGCGGGGTCTCCGGGGTCGGCCGGGCGGGGGCGAGGGCTTCGGCGGCGAGGTTGACACTGATGGCGAGCAGCCCGATGGCCAGGCACGGCGCGCCGACCGCCCAGGGGTTGAGGGTGATCCCGGCGGCGTTCTCGCGGATCATCAACGCCCAGTCGGCTTCCGGGGGTTGGGGGCCGAGCTGGAGGAAGGCGGCGACCGAGACGATGTAGACGCCTTCGACGAAGCGCAGGCCGAACAGGGCGAGGAGGGTGGAGCGCAGGTTGGGCAGTACCTCGCGGACCGTCAGGTGCCACAGACGTTCGCCGCCGACGGCCGCGGCCTCGACGTAGCCGGTGGCGGCGATGGGGGCGGCTGCCGCGGCGACGATGCGCACCGCGTAGGGAATGCCCAGGAGGGTGGCGGCGGCCGCGACGGCCAGGCGTCCCCCGGCGGGCCAGGCCAGGGCGATGAGCATGATGGCGAGGACGGAGGGCAGGAGGATCGTCAGGTCGGCGGCGCGTTCGATCCACCGGCCGAGCCGGGGCCGCAGGACGGCGAGGATGCCGAGGACGGTGGCCGCCGCCGTGACGACCAGGGCGATGGCCACGGCGGTGGCGATCAGGGGCGCGCCGCCGGTCAGCAGGCGGCTGAGGACGTCGCGGCCGAGCTGGTCACCGCCGAGCGGCGCGTCGCCGCCGGCTTCGGCGTAGGGGAAGGTGACGGGGGTGTCGATGGGGTGCGGGGCGAGGAGCGGTCCGGCGAGGGCGAGGAGGACGAGCAGGAGCGCGGGCACGGCGCGGACGAGCACGCGCCTGCTTCGCCGGGTGGCGGGCGCGGGGGCCGCTGCGGTCGGGGCATCGGCGGTCATCGGCGCTCCTCTCCGAGGGCGGTGGTGCGGATGAGGTCGGCCAGCAGCAGGAGCAGGCTGATGGCGGCGCCTGCCGCGGCCACGACTCCGGCGACGAGCGGGGTGTCGCGGTCGGCGATGGCCCCGGCCAGGACGGCGCCGATGCCGGGGTAGTTGAAGAGGGTCTCGACGACGACGGTGCCGCCCAGCAGCATGCCGGCGGAGGTGGCGATGCCGACGGCGATGGCGGACAGGGCGCCGGGGAGCATGTGGTGACTGAGGATGCGTCGGCGCGCGAGGCCGTCGAGGACGGCGGCCTGGACGTGCGGCAGCGCGGCCTGGTCGGCGAGCGCGCCGCGCACGATGCGGGTGTTCCAGCCGATCTGGGGGATGGCCAGCGAGAGCACCGGCAGGACGAGCATGGTCCAGGACTCCGGGGCTCCGTCGGGGCCGGTGAGGGTGACGGCGGGCAGCCAGCCGGTCCACTGGGACAGCAGGAGCAGGAGAGCGACGGAGACGACGAACTCCGGGAGGGCGAACGCGGCGGTGGAGGCGGCGTCGATGGCGCGGTCGGTGCGTCCGCCGGGGCGCAGCGCGGCCCGGCTCCCGAGCGCGAGGGCGCCGATGGTGCTCAGGGCGAGGGCGAGGGTGCCCAGGAGCAGGGTGTTGGGGAAGGGGCCGGCGAGGATGTCGGTGACGTGCTGGCCGCGCGCGGTGACGCCGAGGTCGCCGGTGGGCAGGCCGGTCATCCAGTCCCAGAAGCGTTCGGCCACCGGGCGGTCGAGCCCGAGGGCGCTGCGGCGGGCGGCGAGGTCGGCGGCGGTGACCCCGCGCTCGGCGGTCGCGCCGGCGGCGTCGCCCGGGAGCAGCTCGACGGCGGCGAAGACGCCGGCGAGCAGGACGGCGAGCAGGGCCAGGCGCCGGGCCGCCTGACGGGCGACCCGGCCCGCACCGGGGAGGATGCGGGCCGGGACGCCCTGCGGCGCGCGGGCGCCGGCCGGCTGAAGCGTGGTCAACGCGCCAGCCAGGTCTTCTCGAGCTGGACGCGGCCGTAGCCGGGAAGCCTGGGCAGGTCGCGCACGGCGGCTCCGGCGAGGTCGATGCCGTCGGCCATGCCCCACAGCAGGTAGCCGGACCGGGCGAACTCGATCTCCTGGAGCCGGTGCAGCAGTTTGTCGCGCGCGGCGGCGTCGGCGGTGCCCATGGCCGTGCGGTAGGCCTCGTCGAATGCGGGGTCCTTGAAGGCGGACTCGTTCTGGCCGGCGTCGGAGAGCATCGTCTTGGAGGCGAAGAAGACGACCGAGTCGTTGGTGCCCCAGTACGTCGTGTAGAGCGGCGCCTTGAGCCAGGTGGCGTCCCAGAAGGTCTTGGAGTCCTGCTTCACGACGTTGATCTTCACGCCGGCCTCGCGGACCTGGGTGGCGAAGAGGGTCGCGGACTCGGCGAGGCCGGAGACGTCCTCGGTGGTGATCAGGTCGTAGGTCCGGGAGGTGTCGAACCCGGCGTCGGAGAGCAGCTGCCTGGCCTTGGCGAGGTCGCGCCCCCGCTGCGGTATGTCCTTGGCGAAGGCGGGGTCTCCGGTGCCGAGGATGTCGTTGGCGACGCTGCCGTAGCCGGAGAGGACCTGCTTGACCATGGCGTCGCGGTCGACCGCCAGCTTCAGGGCCTCGCGCACCCGTGCGTCGGCGAACGGGCCGTCGGCGGTGCGCATGACGACGGGCATCGCCATGTCGTTGGGGCGGCGCAGGATCTGGACGTCCTTGCGGGCCTCGGCGGTGCGGGCGGCGACGGCGCCGACGTTGGAGGCGAGGTCGATCTGCCCGGCGAGCAGGGCGTTGGCCATGGCCTGCGGGCTCTCGAACAGGCGCACCTCGACGGCGTCGAGCAGCACCTTGCCGCCGTACCAGTTGTCGTTGCGCACCAGCCGGGCGTTGCCGTCGCGGTACCAGTCGAGCTTGAACGGGCCGGTGCCGGGGGCGCCGGCGATCGCGTCGTCCTTGGTGTCCTTCTTCAGGACGAAGGTGGTCAGACGGGTCAGCAGCGGCAGATCCGCGTTGGGGTAGTCGGAGACCAGGACGACGGTCTTCGCGTCCTCGGCGCTGATGCCCTCGGGCTGGATGCCGGGCAGCCGGCTCTTGCCCGCCGGGGTGTTGCGCAGGCGCTGCAGCGACCAGACCACGTCGGCGGCGGTGACCGGGGTGCCGTCGTGGAACGTCGCGCCGTCGGCGATCGTGAAGCGCCAGGTCTTCAGGTCCTCCGACGGCTTCCAGGAGGCCAGGCGCGGGACGGTGTTGGCGGTGGATCCGGGAACGGCCAGCGTGTCGTAGAGCAGGCTGATGATCAGGTAGTCGCTCTCGTTGGCCTGCGTGCCGTGCGGGTCGCGGGTGATCGCGGAGGCCTTGCCGAGAGCGCCGACCTTCAGCGTCCCCCCGGCGCGGGGCTGCGAGGACGCCGAGCCCGCGGATGCGGCGTCCCTGGATCCGCCCGCGCCACTGCCGCAGGCGGCGAGCGCGCCGGCCGCCCCGACACCGGCACCGGCCCACAGCAGCTGTCGTCTGGTGACGCCCACGTTCGTTCCTCGATTCGGGTTGAGCTCGATTTGCTTAGGCTTACCTACCCTAAGTTTGAGACAGGTCGCAAGCCGCCCGACGGAGCGCACCGACCCACCGGGCGTGCGCCTCCCTGCCGCAAATGGCAATCCGAGCAGCGGAGTTGACCCTGCGCGGCAGGTGCGCCGCCACCCCGAACTGAGACTACGTAAATGTAGACATCTGGCCGGGTAAGGCTTGCCTTACCTCGAAGTCGTTGTTACGTTTCCTGTCGTCCGGCCGTCGGAGCCGACCCGGACCCCACGCCTCACGCGCTGCTCCCGCCCGCCGTCCCGCACCGGCGCGGTGATGCCGCGTGCCCGCACCACCTCCTCCCCAGCCCTGCCCATGGAAGGCCCCGTCGTGCCCACCTGCCCTGCCCCGGTACGCCGCCTCGACCCCGCCGCCACCGCGGAACTGACCGCCACCGCCGCCAAGCTGCTGGACTTCCACGGCTCTGCGACCAGTCCCCACCTGCTGGCCGACCTGCCCGTGATGTGCGCCCAGCTCAGCCGCGAACTCCGGCACGCGCTGCGACCCGTGGACACCGCCGACGGCCTGTTCGTGCTGCGCGGACTGCGCCCGGACGACGCGGAGCTGGGCCCGACGCCCGGCCACTGGTCGACCGTCGGGGACGCGGGCGCGCTGTGGGACGTGGTCCTGCTGCTCGTCTCCACGCTGATGGGGACCCCGATCGCCTGGGACGGCCAGCAGGAAGGCCGGTTCGTGCACAACATCGTGCCCTCGCCCGGCCACGAGAGCGAGCAGACCGGTGCCTCCAGCTCCGTCCTGCTCACCCCGCACACCGAGGACGCCTTCCACCCCGGCCGCGCCCACCTGCTCCTGCTGTGCTGCATGCGCAACCACGACAACATCGCCACCACCGCGGCCAGCATCCGCCTCACCGACCTCGCCGACGAGGACGTCGACCAGCTCAAGCGTCCGATCGTGCCGATCCTGCCCGACGACGCCTACGAGCAGGCCCGGCAGTTCGCCGGCCGACCCGCACCGGTGCCCACCCTCTTCGCGGCACCCGAGGGCCTGACCATGCGCTTCGACCCCGCCTACACGCCGGTCGAGGACGCCGACGAAACCTGGCGCGCGGCCTACCGGCGCCTGGAGGACGAACTCGCCCGCGTCTCGGTGGCGGTGAGCCTGGAGCCGGGCGACGTGCTGGTCGTCGACAACGACATCGTCGTCCACGGCCGCGTCCCCTTCCGGGCACGCTACGACGGCACCGACCGCTGGCTCAAGCGCGCCTCCGTGCGCGTCGAGGGCCGACCCACCCGCCCGGTCGCCGAACACGACGAACACGGCTACGGCCAGGCCGCCCTCACCGCCTGACCCGCCTTACCGCCATACCGCCTTCCTGCCATACCGACTTACCGCCTTCCAGATGCCGCCTCACCCATCCGAAAGGGCACCCCCGTGGACCGGGACGACACCACCCTGCGCGTACTCTCCACCAGCGACCTCGCCGGCCTGGACATCACCCTGACCGACGTCGTCGACACCGTCGAACAGGCCTACCGCACCCTGGCCGCGGGCCAGTCCGACAACCCGCGCAAACTCACCGTCAAACCCGCCGACGGACACTCCGTCTCCTACGCCATGCTCGGCCGCGACGGGGCGCGCAACGTCGTCGCCATCAAGACCTCGTACAAGCACGGCCTCGACAAGGGCCGCGAGGAACAGCACTACTACACGACGCTGACCGTCTACGACGACATCACCGGCCTACCGGTCGCCATGATGGACTGCTCGCGCATCGGCTCACTGCGCACCCCGGCCGTCTCCGCCCTGCTGGCCCGTGAGTGCGCCTCCCCCGACGCCTCCACGGCGCTGGTGATCGGCACGGGCACGCAGGGCCGCCTCGCGCTGCCGTTCCTGCTCACCACCCTGCCGAAGCTGGAGCGGCTGCTGCTGGCCGGCACCCACCCCGACGGCACAGCCGCCGTCCGCCAGGAGCTGAAGCGCCACTTCCCCGGCCGTGAGCTGGAGTTGGTCACCGACCTCGAGCGCGCCGCGCACGACGCGGACATCATCGTCGCCACCGCCGGCGCTCACACCCGCGCCGCCGTCGAGGCCGACTGGCTGAAGCCCGGCGCGACCGCGATCCTCGTCGGCCACGGCCTCGCACCGTCCACGCTGCACCGGGCCGACCGCGTGATCGCCACCAGCGAGGCCCAGATGCGCGTCACCGGCACCGACATGGCCGACGCCGACGGCAACCTGCCCGTCGTCGACCTGGAGCTGCCCGCCGCCATCTCCGGCGCCTCCCAGGCCCGTACCGCACCCGACCAGCGGATCTTCGCCTACAACAGCGGCCTGGTCGTCACCGACATCGCGCTGGGCCACCGCTTCGCCCAGCTCGCCGCCGACCAGAACCTCGGCACCGAGGTCGCGCTGTGGCGCTGACCCTTCCCGCCCACCCCGACCCCCTCCACGACAGGATCGCGGCCGGAGACCTCCTGCACGACCTCTCCCACGCCTTCGGCGGACCGTTCCACTTCGTGCTGCCCGAACGCTTCGACGCCAACCTCGCAGCCTTCCGGGCCGCGCTCGACGAAGCGCGGGTGGCGGGCACCGTGTACTTCGCGAAGAAGGCCAACAAGGCCGCCGCGTTCGTCGAACGCTGCGCCCACGCGGGAGCCGGCGTGGACGTCGCCAGCCACGGCGAGCTGCGCGAAGCCCTCGGCCACGGTGTGCGCGGCGAGGACATCGTCGTCACCGGCCCCGCCAAAGCCGACCCGCTGCTGCGCGTCGCGGCCCTCCAAGGCGCACTGACAGCCGTCGACTCCCTCGACGAACTGAGCCGCATCCTGCACCTGGACGTCCCCCGACCCGTCCGCATCCTGCTGCGCCGCTTCCCGCCCACCCACCCCGGGAGCCGCTTCGGCCTCACCGACGACCAGCTCGACACCGCGCTGCTGCGCTGCGCCGCGGCGAAGGAGCGGGTCCGGATGGAGGGCTTCAGCTTCCACCTGTCCGGCTACGACGTGCAGCCCCGCACCGACCTCGCCGGAGAGCTCGTCGAACTCTGCCTCAAGGCACGGCTTCTGGGGCTGCAGGCCGACCGGATCAGCATCGGCGGCGGCTTCGCCGTCGACTACGTGCCCGCCGAGGCCTGGCGCACCTTCCTCGCCGAGCAGGGCCCCGACGACTACCACGCCCGCAAGTCCTTCGGCACGAGCGACTTCTACCCCTACCACTCGCCCGTCGCCGGGGCCGATGCCCTGCGGGCCGTCCTCGCCGCCCGCCCCCACGGCACGGGTGACTCGCTGGCCGGGCGGCTGCGGGAGGCGGGCGTGAAGCTGCTGCTGGAACCCGGACGCGCCCTGCTGGCCGGGGCCGGCTCCTCGGTGTTCGCCGTCCAGGGCGTCAAGGACCGCCCCGGGTACGGGATCGTCACCGTCGCCGGCACCAGCCTGAGCCTGTCCGAGCAGTGGTTCAACAGCGAGTACCTGCCCGACCCCCTGCTCCTCACCCCGCACCCCGGCCAGGACGCCGCGGAGTACCGGGCGTGCGTGGGCGGGGCCAGCTGCCTCGACTCCGACCTGCTCACCTGGCGCAAGATCGCCTTCCCCCGCCGCCCCCGGGTCGGCGACCTGCTCGTCTACCCCAACACCGCCGGCTACCAGATGGACTCGAACGAGTCCCCCTTCCACGACCTCCCCCTGCCGGCCAAGGTCGTCATCCACCACGAGAACGGCCGGCCGCGCTGGCGCCTCGACCGCCGCCCGGCCCTGTGACCCCACGCCACCCCGCTCCCGAGAGGGCCCTCCCTGCCATGACCGACGCTCTCCACCGCCCCCCGGTGGTCACCCGGATGACCGACCTCATCGGCTGCACCCCGCTGTTCGAGCTCGCCCGCGCCGACAACGGCGCCCGCCTCCTGCTGAAGCTGGAGATGTTCAACCCCACCGGCAGCGCCAAGATCCGCATGGCCCGGCAGATGGTCCTCGACGCCGAGGAACGCGGCCTGCTGCGCGAGGGCGGCCACATCATCGAGTCCACCTCCGGCAACACCGGCCTCGGGCTGGCCGTCGTCGCCGCCGAGCGCGGCCACCGCTTCACCGCCGTCGTCGACAACCACGCCGCCGCCGACAAGCTGCGCGGCATGAAGGCGATGGGCACCGAGCTCGTGTACGTCGACGCCGACACCGACGGCGAGGAGCTCCACACCGCCGCCCGCGAGGAACTGGCCGAGGAGATGGCCCGCGGCAAGGACAACACGTTCTTCACCGAGCAGCACAACAACCCCAGCAACGCGGTGGGTTACTTCGCGGTCGGCCGGGAGATCGCCCAGGCCCTCGACAACCGGGTCGACGTGCTGATCGGCGCGGTCGGCACCGGCGGCGGCCTGTGCGGCACCGCCCGCGAGCTCAGGAAGTACGTGCCCGGTGTCTCGGTCGTCGGTGTCGAGCCGAAGGGCTCGATCGCCTTCGGCCCGCCCGCCCACGACTACTACCAGTCCGGCACCGGCACCCCCGAGGGCGCCACCATCGGCCTGCTCGTCGACTACGACCTCATCGACGAGGGCGTCAAGGTCGGCGACGTCGAGGCCTTCGCCACCGCCCGCGTCGTCGCCCGCCGCACCGGCCTGCTCATCGGCGGCTCCGCCGGCGGCGTCGTCCACGACGCCCTGGCCCGCCTGACGACCCTTCCGCCGGACGCCGTCATGGTCGCGTTCATCAACGACGGCGGCGAGAAGTACATGGATACCGTCTTCAACGACGACTGGATGACCGCCCGCAACCTCGTCGACGAAGCCGTCGAGGCCGAGATCGACGAGTCCCTCGCCAAACTCCGCAGGCCCTGACTTCTGGAGACGTGACCAGAGACGTGACACCCACCATGCAGCAGCTGACCACCCTGGCGCGCGACAGCCGCGCCCTCACCGCCCTCGCCGTGCCGCTCGCCCTCACCCAGCTCGCCCAGGTCGCCCTCACCACCACCGACACGATCATGATGGGCGTCCTGGGCACCGAGGCGCTGGCCGCCGGCGGCCTCGCCCTGGTCATCTTCAACCAGCTCCGCACCATGGGCGTCGGGCTGGTCACCTCCGTCGGCAACCAGGTGGCGGCGGCAGCGGCCCGCGCCGAACGCGGCGCCGAGGAGGCCGGGGCCGAGGAGGCCGGGGCCGCCACCCAACCGGCCACCGGCGCCGCCCCCGAAGCGGCCACCGACGCCGACCACGAGGTCCGGGGCCTGGTGCGTGCCGCGATGGCCGTCGCCACCCTCGCCGGCCTGGCCGGCGCCGTCCTGATGGTCCTCATCGGCCAGGCCGCCACCTGGCTCGGCCAGGACGCCACCGTCGCCCACCGCGCCCAGGGCATGCTCGCCGCCCTCGCCCCCGGCCTCGTGCCCTGCCTCTGGTTCCAGGCCGTCCGCCAGTTCACCGTCGGCATGCGCCGCCCCCAGGCCCTGCTGCAGATCACCCTCGCCTCCGTCGCCGTCAACGCCGCCCTCAACTGGGCCTTCATCCACGGCACCTGGGGTCTGCCCCGGCTCGGCCTCACCGGCATCGGCGTCGCCACCAGTAGCGTCTACCTGCTGTCCTTCCTCGCCCTCTACGCCTCCGCCCGCCGCGACCCGCACCTCGCACCCCTGCTCAGCCTCGACTTCTGGCGCGCCGATCCGGCGACCGTCCGCCGCCTGCTCGGTCTGGGCACCCCCATCGCGGCCACCTACGGCTCCGAAGCCGGGTTCTTCTCCGTCACCGCCCTGCTCGCCGGCAGCTTCGGCCCGGCCGCGCTCGCCGCCCACACCGCTGTCAACCAGCTCATCTACATCGTCTTCCAGGTCGCCGTCGGCCTCTCCCACGCAGCCTCCATCAACGTCAGCCGCGAACTCGCCCTCGGCGAGCACGCCGCCGCCCGCCGCATCAAGAACACCGCACTCGCCTGCGGCGCCGCCGTCACCACCCTCGTCGGCATCGTCTACCTCACCGTCCCGGACCTCGTCCTGCGCCCCTACTTCGACCCGGACTCGCCCGCCGACCAGCAGGGCCTGGCCATCGCGACCAGCCTCCTCGCCGTGGTCGCCGTCCTGCAGTTCTTCGACTGCGCCCAGAACATCGGCGTCGGACTGCTACGCGGCCTCGACGACACCAGGAGCGGCTTCCGCATCACCCTCATCGGCTACTGGGTCGTCGGCCTGCCCTTCGCGTGGCTCCTCGCCTACCCCCTCGGCGGCGACATCCGCGGCCTCTGGTTCGGGCTGCTCATCGGCCTCGCCACCACCGCCGCCCTCCTCCTGCGCCGCTACAGCCGCACCCTCACCGCGAAGGCCGCTGCGGCGCCCGACGCCGTCTCCGCCGGAGCCTGACCGCCCGCCGGAGGTGCCGGGGCAAGGCCCCACCCCGCCCTCCGGCGGCACGTGTCGTTCCTTCGCGGGCCCCCGCCCCTTGCCGGAACGTTCCGGCATGGCTACATTCTTCATCACGCCAGCAAAGCTGACTGAACTTTCAGTTACACCGCAGGGCCGCGCCAGCACCAGAGAGCAGAAGGAACACCCATGACCACGTCCACCCCCACCGCCCGCACGGCCGCCGGAGGCCCCGCCTCCGGCGCCTCCCGCGCCTGCCGGACGTCCCGCCGGCAGACGAGGACGGTCCGCCCGTGACCTCGTACGCCGTTCTCACCTCCTTCGGCTCCCCGCTCGGCTCCCCCGGCCGCACCAAGCCGGCCGAACGCGCACCGCTGCGCGTCGGGCTCGTGCAGATGCGCTGGCACGCCGACCCGTCCGAGCACGACGCCCGGCTGCGCGAGGGCGTGGCACTCGCCGCCGCGCAGGGCGCGACGATGGTGTGCCTGCCCGAGCTGACCCGCAGCCCCTACTTCTGCAACACCGACGACCCGATGGGGGAGGGCGCCGCCCGCTACCTGGAGGACGTCGAGACCGGGCCGACCGCCGGCCTCGCCGCCGAACTCGCCACCGAACTCGGCATCAGCGTCCACGCCTCCCTGTACGAGCGCGCCGAGGACGGCGGCCTCGGCTACAACACGGCCATCTGCGTGGACCGCGACGGCACCCTCGTCGCCAGGACCCGGAAGAACCACATCCCGGCCTTCCCCGGCTACCGCGAGGACCTGTGCTTCCGCCCCGGCGACAGCGGGTTCCCCGTCCTGGCCCACCAGGGCGCCGCCTTCGGCTTCCCCACCTGCTGGGACGAGTGGTTCCCCGAACTCGCCCGCGCCTACGCGCTCGGCGGCGCCGAAGTCCTCGTCCACCCCACCGCCATCGGCTCCGAGGTGGACCTCCCGGACTTCGACACCCGGCCCATGTGGGAGCACGCCATCAGCGCCAACGGCCTCGCCAACGCGCTGTTCATGATCGTGCCCAACCGGATCGGGACGGAGGGCCGGTCCACCTTCTACGGCTCGTCGTTCATCTCCGACCCGTACGGCCGGATCCTGCTCCGCGCCCCGCGCGACCGGGCCGCCGTCCTGGTCGCCGACCTCGACCTCGACCAGTGCCGGGACTGGCGGGAGTTCGGCCTCCTGCGCACCCGCCGCCCCGAGCTGTACGCCCCGCTGACCGCGGCGAGCCGCACCGACGCCTGACCGGACGCCCCGGCGCACCCCCGCCGGGGCGTCCCACCGCCCCGGCGGGGGTCTGCGAGTCGGCACTCGCGACACACCGGAGGTCGGACGCGCGCCGGGACTGACGTCAACTACCTGGCTCAGTAGCGAAGTTGACGCACCCGCCGCGCCGACCTCAGCCGGTGGCCGCCGGAGTGGGCGAAGCCGCGCCGGTGGGCGGGGCCTGGCAGGGCAGGACGACCATCACACTCACACCCTGGCCGGGCTTCGACGCACCCGCCGAAACGGTGTAGCCGTCGGGCTCGTGGACGGCATCGAACTCCCAGGTGGGCGCGGTGGACTGAGCGTCCGAACCGGACGCCGAGGAGGTGATCCTGAAGCCCTCGCCCGCGAGCTTCTCCCGCAGCGCCCGCAGCACCTCGGGACGCTGGTCGTCCGTGGCCTTCAGCAGGACCCCCGAGTTGAGCTGGTACGCCTCGCCCTCGTCGGCGATACCCAACCCCCGCCCCGGGCACCTGTAGTAGCCGATGAGCTTGCTCCACGGATCCCGCTCAAGGCCCGTCAGCTCGCGCACGTGGTCGTGGACCCGATCCGTCCGGGCCAGCGCTTCATCCCGGGACTCGACACGTGTGGGCGCGCTCGGCGTTTGCCGTCCTCCGCCCGGCGACCCCACGGACGAACACGAGCCGAGCACCAGGGCGCCCGACACCATCAACACGGCCGCGCGGGCCGCCCGTGCGGCCGCCCCGGACGGCACGGCCGTCGATCTCTTCAACAAGTGCAGTACTCTCCCCCGCTGACAGGTGTGCGTTGTGCCATCCGGATGCTACGGCACCACCGAGCAGGCTCCGCAGGTGGTACTGAGCACCTCGACGTGGAGCCCGGCCGTCGAGCCCCATGAGCAGGATCGGCGAGCTGTTCCACCGCCGGCCGCGTGGCCGGCCGCAGGTGCGGCGAGGGCCAGGGCGAGCCCCGCGAGCGCGGCTGCCGCCACCGGGATCGGCCGAACGGGTGGGCACCAGCGGCGTCGACATCTTGTGCGCACACGAAGGCAAATCGCCGTGCGTAACTGTGCGCGGGTCCGGCGGCCACACGGTCCGCCGGACGAGCCGACGGCCGCAGCCCTCGCCGCCCCGCACCCCGAACGGAGTCGCCCCCCCCATGCGCACCCCCGCTCTCGCCGCCCTCTCGCTGGCGGTCGCCCTGCCCCTGACGGGGTTGGCCGCCACCGGCACCGCCGCCGCCCAGTCCTCCGCCTCCCGAGCGGTGCCGATCACGGAGTGCGAGGGCGTCCCCAAGGTCCGCGACGCCGGCGCCGAGAACTACCTCTGCACCCGGAAGGAACTCGGCCCGGTCACCCTGCCGACGGACCCCGTGCTGACCGAACTACTGAAGGGCTACGACCGGCTGGGCGGGGTCACACCGGTGCGCTTCCTGGACTGGTACCGGGACTGGAGGGGGTGGAAGTACCCGGACCACAACGGCTTCACCGACAACAACGGCACCCTCGACATGACCGTACAGAGCATGACGGAGCACCAGAAGCTGGACCGCTTCGGGAACAGCGCCTACGGCTCCTTCCTCGCCCCCGGCGGCACGCCGTTCCCCCGGCGCGCCCTTCCGCCGGACTCCCTCAACGGAGGCGAGGACAACTACCACTGCTTCGAGGTGCAGAGGCCGTTCGACGTCCAACAGGGCCACATCGCGGGCGCCTTCTCCCAGCCGGGCAACGGACTCCAGCAGTGGCTCGACCCGACCCTGAAGCCGGGCGACATCCCGGGCACGTACGACGTCGCCGCCCTCATCACCGCCGGATACCTGACCGAACACGCCGACAAGGACTTCTGCCTGCCGAGCCACAGCCACGCCTGACCCCCACGCGGCCGGACCTGACCCCGCACGCCCGGCAAACGGCAACCGCCCCGCCCGGCAACCCGCTCGGCGGGGCTAGTCGAAGGATGGGCTGACCGAATCGGAGAGTCCGACCGCATCGAGGTCCTTCGCCAGCCAGTTGTAGGCGAGAGCCGTAGCGGGACTGTCCCCGAACACCGACAGAACCTCACGGACGACGCTCCGGCTCGACCATGCGGCCGATTCGGGGCGGAGGTGGCGGAAGTCGGCCTGGCCGTCGACGGAACCGGACCACGGCCAGGAGTCGGGCTCGGCACGGACGTCTTCCACCCGTGTGACATCGACGTGCGACGAGGAACCGAGCGGCAACGGGACGACGACACGCGAGAACATGGGCCCGAAGTCCAAGCCCCGGTCGGTCCCGGCGGGGGGCCAGCTGATCTTGCAGGCGAACCGCACCGGCAGCGCACCACCGAGGAACAAGGTCCGCCGGACGGGAGACAGGTACTCCGCGACGATGTCCTCGTAGACGGAGAGGGCCCCGGAGTAGACCTGTCCGACCAGGTCGATCAGCACCTCCTTGCTGTACGCACTCGAAATGTCGCCCGTCATCTGCTCCAGCGGGACGTCCGGTACCGGATAGGGGCGGTGGATCAACCCGTCACGCGTGATCGGGAGGCTCTGTTCGACGCACTGGTCGCGGAGTCGCGCCAACTGCGACCGCGGCACGACCTCGCCGCGCCGGAACCGCAGCAGGACGGCGTCCGGCACCTGGCGGAAGATCTCGTCGATCGTGGAGACGACGTCAGGGATCGGAACGGGACGGTGCGGCCATGTGCCACTCTGGTCGGTCAGCAGCCGGGAGAGGCTCCAAGCCTCTTCGAGGCGCGCGGTCGGGTTGTCGGGCAGTGGAAAGGCCCTGTGTTCCAGCACCTGTGCCATGCTGCTCTTCACCCAGGACAGGGAGACCCGCCACGGCCAGGCGGGGACATCGGACGCGACGGACACCGAACGGACCGAGGTGATCCTCAGCCCGTCCACTTCGCCTCGTTTCAGGTCCGGTGGGGCAGTGGTCTCGAAGAAGCGCTCACGGCCGTCGAAGGCCGTGGGGTCGGCGAACACGAGGCCGAGGCTGCTGGAACTCTCGCTGCCCGATCCGACCCCGATGGGGATCCCTCGGCCGGTTCCGTCCGAACAACTGAGCAGAGCGCTCGCGCGGCCGACTCCGCCGAGCCAGGCGTCGAGCGTCCCGGACAGGCGCCGGGCGCATTCGAGGGCCTCGGGGTGCGCGACCGTCGATCCGCGGCCGAAGCTCGGGACGGCCTTCTCGGTGATCCATGCGGCCAATCCCGGGTCGACGGCCGTCAGATCGCCCAGCAGAGCCGTCACGCGGTCCCAGGGGCCGCTGGAGACGACGAAGGCCAGGGCGTCCCGCCACCGGTCCCGGCGCTGCGGGGAGAACTCCACGAGCTCCGGCAGTCCGTGGTCCAGGACGTACTGGCCTCCGAAGTACTGTCCCAGCACCGGGAGGGCGAAGGTGAGCGTGCGCTGCCGGTGGACGACCAGTCTGGTCCGGACGAGCCGGAGCTGTTCCTCCCTGGTCCCGGCCTCGCCTGCCGGGACGGCACCACCGGAGTCCAGGGCGAGCCGGCCGAGTCGGCCGAGCAGGGTGTACGTGTCGTCACCGAGTCCCGGGGCCCGCGCGAGCGCCCGTTCGACGAGGGCGGCGAGGAACTCCCCTCGTGACTGGGGTACATCGGAGCCGGCCTTCCGGCAGTCGGCGGCGATCAGCGCGAAGAGCGGCCGGTGCAGTGCGTCGCGGATCTCGGGGTTGGAGTGCCATGCCAGCGTCCGTGGTGCCCCCACCCTGTCGAGGAGGTCGCGGAGTTCGGTGTCCGAGAGTGCGGGCAGGGTGAGGCAGTCAGTGCTCTGGAGGAGGCTGTCGGGGCGGCTGGTGGCCAGGACCTTCCGGCCGGACCCGCCGTAGGCCCAGGCCCGGAGGTCGTCGAGGATCTCCGCCGAGCGCCCGGCACCGAACTCGTCCAGGCCGTCGAGGAAGACCGTCACCTGGTCGTGGCCGCCGGAGAACCGTGCGAGCTGTTCGTCGAGCGCTCCCAGCAGGTCTGACCCACTCGACTTCACGGTGAGGTGGACCGGCAGCGGCGCGCGGGGGTCGTCGACGGCCCGCAGCACCGACGCCCGGTACTCGCGTTCCAGGGCAACGGTCTTCCCCGAGCCGAAGTCGCCGGTCAGAACGGCGATCCTGCGTCCGCCGTGGAATCGCTCGAACTCCCGGCACACGCCGACGGCGCCGTCGTCGGCCAGCTCCTCCGCCTGTTCGGGTGCCAGCCCCACGGCGAGCCAGCGAGTCACCAGCCGTCCCCGGCTGGCGGACAGGCCGGCGAGGAGCGCGTCCCTCCTGGCCGACCCACGCGCCGTGTCGTCGCCGGAGGCCGCCCGCCGAACCTGGCGCGCAGCGGCCGCAGCCCTGTGACCGAGGCCGGTCGGGTGAGCGAACCCGTCCTCGGACGAGGGGAGTTCGGACCTGCCGTTCAGCTGTCCGATGACGTTCGTGTCGATGTAGTGACCGTTGAACTCGTAGTGGTCCCCCAGGACGATCGTTCCCCCCTGTCCGGGGGACGACAGGATGCCGACCAGTTCGTCGAGGGGAACTCCCGACCATCCGGCCGCGGCATAGCCGTTCTGTGCGGCGACGAGCGCGGACTTCAGACCCAGTCGCCAAGGGAATTCCGCGACCAGTGACTTCAGGACACGGAGCGCTTCCGGGGTGCATCTGCGCGTCAGCGTCCGGGGGATGGCGTCCCGCCACTCCACGACCTGCTGCTCGACACCGATGAAATGGGCTCCCACGAGGTAGGCGGCTTCGGTCTCGGCGGACAGGGAGTGCAGCCAGCGGTAGAGCTCGGCCAGTTCGGCCTCTGCCAGCGGTGCTTCGATCCGCTGCCGGGCCTCCTCCGCGGTACAGGCCTGCGCCAGGCCGCGGCTGAACGACTCCGATCTGCCGGTCAGCGTCCGAAGGCGCGGCCACGCCCCGGGGGAGTCCGTCGTCAGCAGCGCCTTGGCCGCCCGCACCGCCAGCTCCCGTCCAGCGGGCTCCTGGAAGTCCGCCACCCCCTTCAGCACCTCGGCCACGAGAGCGTGTGCCGGCTCGCTTCCCGCCGGCAGCAACGCTTCGAGCAGCACCGACCAGGTGTCCAACGCCGCCCTGTCGTCACCCGCTGACTGTCCGGTCCCCTCGACCACCGACCGGGCCAGGCCCTCCATCGCGCGTGCCAACGGCGCGGACCAGTGCGGTTCCAGGAGCCGCAGGTTCCACGGGTGCAGCCCGTGCTCCAGGTCCGCTCGAACACGTCGTTCGACGGTTTCGGCGAAATCGTCCGGAGCGTGCTCGGCGGCGAGGCGCAGGAGCGCCGCCTGCACTTCGCGAAGTGCCTCCTCAGGTGCGGTCGGCGGACTGCACGCGACTGCCGCTGTCCAACGGGACCAGATCTGTTCGGAAACCTCGCCGATTCGGCCGGCCCGGTGCAGGAGGACGAGCGCCTGATGGCCCGCCCAGGCTCGCAGGTCCTGCTTGTCCGTGCCGAGCCAGGAGTCACGGTGGTCGTGCTCGGCCCGGAGGTAGTGCAGCGCGCAGTCCGGAATTTCGGCGAGCTGCTCGGTGGAGAACAGCGCGGCGCCCGGCCAGTCCTTGATGTCACCGCTGTCGCACGCCTCGGTCCTGCCGCCTTCGGGAGGCACTTGGAGGTTCCACAGCAATTTCCAGAAGCTGTCGGTGTCACCGCTTCGGGCACCGGCGAGTGCCGCATGCTGAAAACCGGACAGTTCGGCGGATGCGCCGGCCGTCTCGGACGAATCGCGTTCGGCTTCGGAGTTCATGCGCAGGAAGTCCGCCTTCTCACCATCCAGCGGAACCCCCTCGAAGATCCACTTCAATCGCGCCCAGGTCGGATCCTCCCGCCGCTCCCAGAGGAGTTCGAAAGCCTTCCGGTCGTCGTGGCGGTAGAGGTGGAGCGCGAGGGTCGCGTAGGCTTCCGCGGCCTCCGGCTCGCCGGCCCGCACCGCCCTCTCCCCCTGGTCCAGGACCCACCCGAAGTCCTCCGCCCTCGCCAGGCTGCACAGGGACCCACGATCCGGTGCCGCCCACCGGGGGCGGGTGAGCTCCCACAGCACCACCACGGACGATCGACCGTCGCTGAGGCTCTCCCTGACCAACGCGTCCACGAACGCCAACCGGCGGGACCGGGCCGCGGCGGCATCGCAGACGCCCGGCCCGGTGTCGTCCATGCCGCTCGGACAGGAAACCCGCGCATGCCGCCGGAGGCGCCCGGCGACGATCACCGCCGCCTGCGGACAGAGCGCCGCGGCACGCTCGGAGCTCAGCACGCGATCGACGACCGCGTCGACGAACTGCTCCACCGCCGGATCGTCCGAACCGGGGAACCCGGAGTCCCGGGCGACCAGCCGGCGCAGCAGACCGGCCGCCTGCTCCTCGTCGCAGTCGGCCACCAGAACTCGGAGGAACGCGCGATAGCTGCCGTACAGCTGGGTGTTCCGCGGTGGTCGCAGCACCCTCAGCACCGCCGCGAGGTCGAGATGACCGGGCCAGAGTCCGGTCAGCAGGACGCCTCGGAGCTCATCGTCCGGATCGACGCGCGCGGCGTACTCGTCGTCCTCCAGGGAACCGAGCAGGGGCCGCAGTTCAGTCGCGGCCAGCTCGGGGGCGCAGGCGAACGCCGCGCTCATGGCGAGCCGGCGCTCGGTCGCCGGCCAACGGTCGTCGCGGCACAGCGCGAGCAACGGGACCACCAGGGCCGGCGCGGCGCAGCCCCGGGCGAGCTGCAGAGCCACCCGTACCCGCGCCCGCATCGGCCAGTCGTCGTCCAGCGCGGTCGGGTCGCCCACCAGGGCCGCCCGGAGTTGCTCCCCCAACCGTGGGTGCAGCAGGCTCCAGCGGGTGAGCTGCCACCGGTTGGGGCTCAACTCCACCTCGGCCGCGTCCTCCAGGAGCCGGGCCACGATCAGCTCGCGCATCGCATCGGACCGCACCAGCGAGCTGTGGACGGTCACGCTCTCGGGATCCGCGTCGGCCAGCCATCCGACGTGCTCCGGATCGAGGGCGACCAGCCAGGCCGCCGTCTCGCGCAGGGGCGGAGGGATGCGGGCCGCGCTCGCGCCCGGGATGTCGACCAGGAAGAGCGCCTTCAGCTGCCGGCGCGTCAACCGTCGACGCACCAGGTAGGAGGCGGCGAGATAGGCCGACAGCGACGAATGCCGGAACGCGCTGCGTTCACGGTTGGTCGCGGTGAACAGGGCGGTGTGAAGCACCTCCCGCACCGCCGGCGGGGTGACCTGGAAGCGGTCCCCCGGCGCGGTCTCCTCCTCTCCCCCGGCCACGTCGTCGATCTCCAGGTCGAGCCGGTGCAGCTGATCGCGGTGCGCGGGCTCGTGCCAGAGCGTCCGTCGTCCCGACAGCAGCATCCGGGCGGCGATCCGGCCGGCGATCTCCACGCGCTGCTTGGGCAACGTCTGCGGTGGGCCCGGGGTGTTGCGTCCGGGATCGTGTTCGGCGGCCAGCAGCCGGGCACCGCTCGCGAAGAGTCCGTGGGGATCGCCGCTCAGGCCGTCGTTCTCCCGGCAGGAACGGACGAGCAGTTCCAGCGTCAGCGGCGCGCTGGCCAGGGCGCCCGCGCCGACCGACACCGCGGCGGTCACGAGTTCCCCGCCGTCCGTACCGGTGCTGTCGACCAGGCGCACGGCCTCGGCACGGGACAGTGGCGCGAGGTCGACGAACAGGCAGTCGCTGAAGTGTTCGGTGAGTACGTCGGTCAGCCGCGGGGGCCAGTCGGCGGTTCGGCAGGCCAGCAGCAGCCGCAGGCCCGTGGTGTCCCTGCCGTTCAGCGACCTCGCCAGGGCGCCGTGCAGGGGGAGCAGCCGGGGGCTCTCGTCCAGTTGGTCCAGCACGATGGTCAGGCGGCGGGCGGCTGCCGTCCGTGATGCCGCCCGGGGCGGCTCCGACGCCGTACCGTCGCCGCTCCGGCGGGGCTTGCGGGGCAGGCCGTCCAGGAACCGTCCGACCAGCTGCTGGTAGGAGTACTCGGTCAGCTCGGAGCCGTCGACCCAGACGTAGCTGTCCGAGGCCTCCGGATCCGCCGGATCCGCCGGATCCAGCGGTGTCAGGTCCTCGACCAGCCGCCGCAGCACCGTCGTCTTCCCGCCTCCGGGCTCGCCCAGCAACACCATGGCCCCGGCTCCCGCCACTTCCTCCGGCCTCAGCAGGGCCCCCGGGAGCACTTGACCGTCCACCGGCCGATATCCCGCCTCCTCGTCCAGGAAGCCGTCGTACCCGAGCGGAAACAGGTCCTCGACCGGATCGCTGCCCGCTCGGACCCGGCACAGCCGTTCGGCCTGGACCTGGAACAGACTCCTCAACGATCACCACCCGGGTGGGGCCGCTCCGCACGGCGACCTGCTTGTCTGCCCGTCACCGTTTGCCTGCCCGTCACCGTCGAACCCGTGAAGACTCCGTTGAACTCGTAGTGGTCACCGCCGTAACGGCGATCACCGCCGGTCCTGCCCGCAGGACGGTCCCGTGCTGCGGCGGACGTGGCGGCGGACGTGCCGCCACCTGGACCGGCCGACTGCCTCGGAGGGAGGCCGGCGATCACGGACGACACCGCGGCGGCAGCGGAAGCAGCCGCTCTCGATCGCGACCCGTCGGCGTCGACGGCTCGTCCGGCATCCTGCGCACGACCGCCCACCCCGCACACCACCAGCGTCTGGCGGGCACGGCGCAGGTACGCCACGGCGGACCCTGCGCTCCCGTCGGCGACCGCCACCGCGTCCTGGTGGTCGTTGCTCGACCGTTCGGCCACCTCTGCGGCCGTCACGTCGACCGTCACGTCGATCGGGACGTCTCCGGAAACGATGGGCTCGAAGTGGACGGCCGGTCTCCCGGTCAGGAGCACCCCCGGAGCGATCCGGTCGCGCCATCGCCCGTCGGCGAGAGCTGCCGAGGCATCCTGCACCAGGGACACCGGTGGCTGCCACGGCCGTGGAGAGCCGCCGAGCCCCTCGGAGTACGGGCCCACCGGTTCGTGACGCACCTCGGTGGCGACCACGACGTCGCCCAGCGCGATGTCGTCCTCCAGGCAGTTCACGACATCGACGAAGAACAGGGCCGCGGGTTCGGTTTCACCGACACGTTCGGCAATCACCGCGGCGGCCCGGTCGTACCCGCTGACGAGGACGGGCGCGACCCGCCACGAACTCCCGGCCAGCCGGCCGCACGCCACGAACTCCCCTGCCCCGACCGGCCATCGCTCCACCTCATCGAGCTGGCGCAGAACTGTCTGGTACATCACCGGCAGGGTCGTCAGCACGGTCACCGCTCCCGAATACCCGCCCACCCATGCACCCTTCGTCACCCTTCCTCCCTTCACCGCAGCGGTCCGGAGCGACCGTGCAGACGACTTTCGAGCTGCCAACTTCCCTGTATACCAGTCTTGTTGATCATCGCAATCGAATCCCGGCGTTTACCCATCGTTACCTCGAAACCCGCTAGTGTCCGGCCATGGCCAACCCCCCGGACACGCATCCCGACGAGGCGGCGGACGAGGAGTGCGGTGCCGGTACCGGTACCGGTACCTCGTTCGAGGACCTGGCCGACCTCCTGAGCGCCGGCGATCGGACCGGCCCGGTCATCTACGCGCCGCACGGAAACATCAACACCGGTTCGGTACACGGCGACCAGCGCATCCTCAACGAACACGCGGCTCATCATGAGGACCCTCACCTACACGTCCGCAGCGGCCCGATCCCACCGGCGGAGCTCGCCGATGCGCAATCGGGCTTCGCGGAACCGGACTGGTTCACCGGCGCCCTGGCGTCACCCGGAGCGCGGCTGTTCTTCCTCACCGGGCGGCCGGGGACGGGACGGCGCACCGCGGCCGTCAACCTGCTGCTGCGCCTGCTTCCGCGCCGCAGTCGACCGGACAGCACGCTGTGGGCCGTCGACGGCGGTACGGACCTGTCGTCGTGGCGGCCCCGGCGAGGAGCGGCCGGCGGCTACCTGCTGGACGACCGGCAGGCCCCACGCCCCTTGAGGCTCAGCACCGTGCATCATCTCCGGCAATCGCTGGACAGCGCCGACGCCTACCTGGTGATCGTCGTACCCGACAGCCCCGAACTCGTCCGAGGTCTGGAACACGAGCTCCACGTCAGCCCGCTGAGACACCGACCGCCCGTCCCCGAAGCCGTGTTCGCGACCCGCCTCGCGGCCGCAGTACCGGACCCGAACGAACGCGACCGGCTGCTCGGAGGCCTGGCGCCCGGTCTGCTGGACTCCCTGCTCGTCCCCGAACTGGTACCCGCCGAAGTCGCCGAGCTGGCGACGGCGGTGGCCACCTCGGCCGGGGAGCCCCCGACACTCGGCAGTCTGCGGGAGCGACTGGACCTCCTCGCCGACAGCGAAGCTCCCCGCATCGTCGCCGAGTTGCGCGCGAACCCGCACGCCTTGGCGTTCCTGCTGGCCGTCTGCGTCTTCGAGGGCCTCGACTACCGGGTCGTCCAGGAACAGGCAGAACGGCTCCTCGGCATCGTCGACGGCGCTCCTCGGACCGTGCCGAAGAACCGAGGCGACGGAAGCCCACAGCTCTGCACCGATCCCGGATTCGTCCTCGCGTGGCCGTGGGAGGAACTGCTGCACATCGTCCGCGCGGAGCGGATGCCGCCGGAGATCCGCACCGGGCCACCTCGCCCCCGGACGCCGGAGCCGGTCCGATTCACGCGACACCGGCAGGCGCAAGCCGTCCTACGACATGTCTGGCGCGAGTACAGCGACCTCGCCGCCGCGCTGACCACATGGCTCGAACACGTCCCCGACACTGCTGAACTGACCGCGGCGGCCGGCCGCGCCCTGGGCCTGGCCGCGGGTTGCGGCGTCGGTTCCCGGACGTTCCGGCGGATCGGCGCCCTCGCCGCGTCGGGACGCGGCGCCGACCGGGCGATCGCGGCCCATGCCCTGAGTGCGGCGGCCAACGATCCGGCTCTGACTGAACAAGTCGACTCCTTTCTGAACCAGTTGAGTCGGAGCCACGATCCGCGCCTTCGCGTCACCCTGGCCCACGTCTGCGGCACCTCCTTCGGACGCTCTCGACCGGATCGTGCCATGGAGCTACTCCTACGGGCCGCCCACGGGCCCGGCGGTGAACCCAGCCTGCCGGTCCAACGCGCCGTCCGTCCCTCCGTGGTGAGCCTGTTCACCTCAGGCAGCCGGCCGACGGTGGTGCGGCACCTGGCGAGCTGGCTGCGGCAGAGCGAGGCCGACGCCGAATCGGCCCTGCGCCTCTTTCCGCATCTCCTGGCGGATCCCCTCACCGAGGCGTCCTGGTTCCACCATGAAATCCTCGCCGAGGGCGATTGCCTGCAGCCGATCGTCGAACTGATCCGCCGCAGCCTGGAGCACGACGGGGTCTTCGACCTGACCTGTCGGCACCTGGTCCGATGGTGCCGCCCCGCTCCGACCGGTCGCCGGAGCGGGGCCGTGGAAATCCTGTTCCGCGAGCTGGCCCGGCACCCAGGACGCGGGACACGACGACTGGCCACCGTCCTCGCCCCGGACAGCGACCTCCTGCCGGCCGATCGCCGGAGCGAACCCGGGACGACCCGGGGCACATGACGGCCCTCACCCGCCGTACGCGGCCGGGCGGTTCGTTCGTCGGTGGCGCAGGTGTCGGTGGCGCAGGTGTCGGGGGCTCAAGTGTCGGGGGCTCAGGCGCCGTACTCGTAGCCGATCGTGACCCGGGCCGGGACGACCCAGAGGCCGAACTCGATGACGCCCTCGTGGTCCGACCAGCGATGCACCCCACCCAGGACCGGAGACCCCACGCGAAGACCCAGGGCCGATGCCTCTCGGGCATCGCACTCCCGGGCGTGCATGTCGTCCCGGGCATGCGTGATCGTCCGGCCGGACGCGTCGAGCACTTTCGCAGTGAGACCCGCGTTCTTGCCGGGCGCCGTCGAGAGCAGATCCGGCACCAGCGCGGCGAAGTGCGCCGGGTACCAGACGACCGCCAGCATGGTCCGGATCCTGGCCCGGCCCGCGATGTACTCGCGCCTGACAAGCTGATCGCCGGGATCAAGGTTGAAGATGTCCTGCACGTACAACGGGGGTACCACCAGCTCGGCGGCGGTGACCCGGCTGGTTTCGCCCTCCATCAGACTGGACCTGAGCCGCTGGACCGTGGTCAGCCGGTCCCGCCCCGTCGCGGTCGACGTCACCTCGTCCGCGACGAACGTGCCACGCGGGCTCGTCCTGATGAGCCCTTCCACCAACAGCTGGTTCAGGGCCCTGCTGACGGTTGCTGCGGCGACGTTCCACCGCTGGCACATCTCCCTGTTGGTCGGGAGCCTCTCGCCTGGAACGAGTTCGCCCGTGAGTATCGCCTGCCGGTAGTGGTCGGCGATCGCGGTGAACGTCTTGGGGCCGGCCATGCGCTACTCCTCCATCGAGGTGATAGTCACTCAGGAGCACACTAGTGCACCGACGTTGAAGCCGACAGCACTTCTCCTCGCTCTACCTTCTGACCTAGGACACAGGTTGAGTGCTCTAGGGAGTTCGCAGTGGCGGTTGACAAGAGGTCTCGCGCGACGACCTGCCGGCCGAAGGCCGGCGAGGTCGTCAAGGACCTTGCAGACACAGGCATCAAGCGCTTCCAGGTGGTGATCTACCTGGCCAAGGCCAGTCCCGCCTTCCCCGAGTTGGAGATGCGCAGCTGCCAGGAGTACGCGCTCGGCTTCGGGTGGGCGGTGGCCCTCACCGTCGTGGATGACGAGATGGAGAAGCCCCCGGAGCAACGTCCCCTGCTTCTGGCCGCCTTGCAGACGATCCAGAGCATGGGCGCCGGAGCGATCCTGATCCCGTCCAGGGCGACCGTCTCCCCCATCGACGGCGAGTTCGACGAGTTCTCCCGGCGGGTCGAGAAGGCCGGCGGGTTCGTCCAGGTGACCCGCCGATGAGCCGGCGGTACGGGATCGTTCCCGCCGACGCCGCTCACGGGGCCTCGTACCCGGTCTGGGTCATCCGGGACCACGAGACCGGTCAGCTGGTGAAGGCGCTGCCGCCCCGCTCCGAACCGCTGCGCTTCTACTCGTACGATCGAGCGGAGCGATGGGTGAGCGCCGAGGAGAAACCTCGTCCGGACTTCACGACCGCCGGGTGACCGTCCAAGCCACTCCAGGTTCCGGGGGCGGTCGGAGGGTTCGGAGTTCAGCGCACCGGCTCGGGCTGCGGCGAGGGGGACGGCTTGCCCGCCCAGCGGTGCAGGGCGGCTTCGAGGCCGGCAATGACGGTATCGGTGGTGGCGGTGTCGGTGGTGTCGCAGGCCCAGGCGACCACTCCGTCCGGGCGGACGAGGACTGCGGTCGGCGTCGCGTGGTCGCCGGGCACAGCGGTCACAGTGGCCACCCGCCCGGCCCAGCCCGCGGCGAGGCGGGTGAACGCGCCGTCCGCCGTGCGGTCGAGCAGCAGGAACCCGCCGCCGTGGCCGTGGTCGACCAGTCGGGAGCCGTCGCCCAGCCACAGGTCGGGGACGTGCCGCCCGACCAGGGGGTGGTCGCCGGGCAGGTCGATGCGCTGCGCCACCCCGGAGATCTTCTTGACCGCGTAGGTCGCGCCCGCCCCGGTGCCCAGCAGGTCGGCGACGACCTCCCGGAGCGCGGCCGACTTGGCGTCCCCGCGCATCACCCCGATCTGGGCCCGCGTCCAGTCCAGCACCCAGGCGCCGAGGGGGCGGCGCTCGGCGTCGTAGGTGTCGAGCAGCCCTTCGGGCGCCCACCCGGCGACGACGGCGCCGAGCTTCCAGCCGAGGTTCATCGCGTCGCCGACCCCGAGGTTGAGGCCCTGGCCGCCGAACGGCGAGTGCACGTGCGCGGAGTCGCCGGCCAGGAGCACCCGCCCCGAGCGGTAGGCCGCGGCCTGGCGGGCGTTGTCGCTCCAGCGGGTCGCGGTGCCACGCAGCGCGGTGAGCGTGACGTCGGTGCCCGAGACCCGGCGCAGGCTGCCCTGCACTTCTTCGAGCGTGACCGGCGCGGAGCGGTCGGCGGGGGCGCCGCCGAACTCCACGGTGACCACCCGTCCGGGCTGCGGCCCGCAGCGGTAGGCGCCCTTGGCCGACCACACCCATCCGTCCGCGAGCACCGTGGGGTCGTCGATGTCGACGACCGCCAGGTGTCCGGTGAGTTCGGGGTCGGTGCCGGGGAAGCCGATGCCCGCGAGGCGGCGCACGGTGCTGCGTCCGCCGTCACACCCGACCAGCCATCCGGTGCGCACCGTGCCGGCGGTGGTGGTGACGAGCACGCCGTCGCCGGTGTCTTCGAGCCCGGTGACCTCCACCCCGCGACGCACCGCCACGCCCAGGCGCGCGACGTGGCCGGCCAGCAGCGCCTCCAGCTCGCGCTGCGGCACCATCCGCGCTCCGTCGACGGCGGTGTGCGCGGCGAGGTCGGCGTCGGACCAGTCCACAAGGCCGGCGTCGAGGACCATCCCGGCGAAGTGCCCGGTGAAGCGGGGTGCGCGTGCCGGCCGGTCGCCGCCGGGCGGCTGGTCGACCGCGCGGGCGAACGACCCGACCCGTTCGAGCTGCTCCCGCTGGACTTGTTCGGCGGCCGGCAGCAGGCCGCGGCGGTCGAGTGCCTCGGCCGTCGGGACGTTGATCGCCCCCGCCTTCATCGACCGGTCCGGCTCGGCGAGTCGTTCGAGCACCTGCACCGTCGCCCCGGTGAGCGCCAGCTCGGCGGCGAGCACGAGGCCCACCGGCCCGGCGCCGACGACGGTCACGTCCACGTCCACGTCCACGTCCACATCCATGTCCTGGTGCTCACGGCTCACGAGCTGGTTCGAGTTCTGGTTCACATTCCTGGTCACGAACAGTGTTCTATAAACGAACGGCGTTCGTGTCAAGCTATGATGGTCCGGTGAACCCGAGAGAGCGACGCGCGGCACGCCACCAGCCGCCGAACCCCGACGCCGGAACCGACCCCAGGCCGCGGCGCCGCAAGGCCCCCCTCACCGTGGACCAGGTCGTCGACACCGCGCTGGACGTCATCGCCACCGAGGGCTACGAGGCACTGACCATGCGCCGCCTCGCCGGCGCCCTCGACACCGGGCCCGCCTCGCTCTACGCCCACGTCGTCAACAAGGCCGACCTCGACGAGCTGCTCATCGGACGGCTGTGCGCCGCGCTCGCCCTGCCCGAGCCCGACCCCGCGACCTGGCGGGACCAGATCCGCGGCGTCTGCACCCGGATCCGCGACCAGTACCTGGACTACCCCGGGATCTCCCGCGCCGCGCTCGCCATGGCCCCCACCGACCTCGAAACCATGCGCGTCAGCGAAGGGATGCTGGCGATCCTGCTCGCCGGCGGCGTCGCGCCGCAGGCCGCCGCCTGGGCCGTCGACGCGCTCCTGCTGTACGTGGCCGCGTACTGCCTCGAAGCCTCGATCGTGCGCCAGCGCGCAGCACACGACGACGACGCGTGGGTCCTCGACCGCGACGAACTGCTGCGCCGCCTCACCGCCCTGCCCGCCGCGGCCTTCCCCCACACCACCCGCCACGCCGCCGAAATCACCGCCGGCACGGGCCACGAACGCTTCGACTTCGCCGTCTCCCTGATGATCGACGGCCTCGGCCGCCGCTAGGCCCTGTCCGACTCCGTTCACACAGCTCCGCCCGCCGCCCCGGCCGGAGAACGAGGGCCGGAGCGACGGGCAGGTGAAGGTCAGGCCTGGGCGTTGCCCGGCCGGCGCCCGGCGGCGTCGGTGGCGCTGTCGAGGAGAACGACACCGGGGGTGCGGGCGGCGGCCTGGTAGGGCGCGGCGGCGAACTCCCCGGGGACGGCCTGTTCGCGGATCAGGTCGGCGATGGTGACGAACGCCTGCTGGTCCGGCCCGCGTGTGCCGGAACCGCGTGCGAGTGCTCCTGGAACGACTGCCGGAAGGCGCCCGGGCCCCCGGCTCCGATCCGTTCGTGCAGCGAACAGTCCACACCTCTGGTTGTCCGGCCGCCGCGAAGCAGTTCCAGTGAGCTGCGTCACAGGTGTGCCGGCAACCGGCGGATGTCCTTGGCGCTGGCGACGGGTCCTCCGCGCAGGTGCCGATTTGAGCGGCGGCACCTGCGCGGCGGCACCTGAGGCGCTCGGCCCGGTGGCAAGCGGCTGCCACCGGGCCGTCCCCCGAACGCCACGAGGTGTTCCGGCGAACCCCCCGTTGCCGAGAACTCTGCAGCGGCGGCGCATTGTCCGAAAGAGCCCTCTGGGCAGGACATTCAAGTCGGACAACGATGTGAGGGGGCGGGAGGGGCCTGCCAGGGGTGGTGAACGTGGACGCGCGGCCGAACGGGACACAGCGCAAGGCCCGACTGGGCAGACCGGAGCGGTTCGTCGATCCGCAGGCCGGTCCGGTGGAGCGGCTCGCCTGGGAGCTTCGCCAGTTGCGGGACCGGTCGGGCGCACCGAGCTACCGCGCGCTGGCGAAGGAGTCGCACTACTCCGCCAGCACGCTGGCGGAGGCGGCGAAGGGCGAGCGCCTGCCGTCGCTGGCCGTGGTGCTCGCCTACGCGCGGGTGTGTGGCGGGGAGAAGGCGGAGTGGGAGGCCCGCTGGCTGGCGGCTTCCCGCGCCGTCCAGGGGCCGGCCGCCACGGCACAGGACGACGATGAGGACCGCGCGGACGGGGGCGACCCCGCTCACTGCCCGTACCTGGGACTGGCCGCGTTCGGCACGGGGGACGCCGACATCTTCTTCGGCCGGTCGGAACTGGTGAGCCACCTGGTCCGGCACGTGGGTGACCACCGGCTGACGGCAGTCGTCGGCGCCTCCGGCAGCGGCAAGTCCTCACTGCTGCGGGCCGGGCTGCTCCCCCGGCTCGACGAGTCCTGGCACACCGCGCCGCTGGTCCCCGGCGACCACCCGCTGCGGGCGCTGGCCCTGGCGGTCTGCGCCCTGACGGGCGGTGACGCCGAGGCACTGTCCCGCGCGCTGGCCGACGAGCCCGCGGCCCTGGGGATCGCGCTGGACACCTGGCTGGTCACGCAGCCCGCCGACCGGCGCGTCGTCCTCGTCGTCGACCAGTTCGAGGAGCTCTTCACCACCTGCGCGGACGCCGGGGAGCGGGAGGCGGCCCTGGCCTGCCTGGCCTGGACGGCCGGCGACCGCACGGCCGTCGACGGGACGGCCGACGGCCGCACAGCCGGCGGCGGAGCGGCCGGGGCCGGCGCGGCCGAGGCCCGGGTACGGGTCGTCATCAGCGTGCGCGCCGACTTCTACGACCGCTGCCTCGCCCACCCCGCCCTGGCCGCCGCCCTCCGCTCCGGTGCCCAACTGCCGGTCGGCGCACCCACCCGGGCCGAACTGCGGGACATCGTCGTCGAACCCGCGGCCCGAGCGGGCGTCGTGGTGGACCCCGACCTGCTGGAGGCCGTCCTCGCAGAGGCCACCGGCCAGCCCGGCGCGCTGCCGCTGGTGGCCCACGCGATGCGCGAGACCTGGACCAGGCACCGCGGGACCGTCCTGCGGCTGGCCGACTACCGGGCCACCGGCGGCATGCGGGGAGCCATCACCCAGACCGCCGAGGCCATGTACGCCGCTCTCCCGCCGGGCCACCAGGAGGCCATGCGGCTGCTGTTCCTCCGGCTCACCGCCCCGGGCGAGGGCACCGAGGACACCCGCCGCCGCCTGGCCCGGAAGGAACTCGACGGCCTCGCCGACGCCGCGACCGTCGACGACCTCCTGCACCGGCTCGCCGCCGCCCGCCTGATCGTCCTGGCCGACGGCACCGTCGACGTCGCCCACGAAGCGGTCATCCGCGCCTGGCCTCGGCTGCGCCACTGGCTCGACGTCGACCGCGAGGCCCTGCGGACACACCGCCGGCTCACCCAGGCCGCCCTGACCTGGCACGAACTCCAGCGCGACCCGGGCGCGTTGTACCGGGGAGCGCAGCTCGCCACCGCCTGGAGCTGGTCCCGTACCCGCGGCGCGGCGCTCAACCGGCTCGAGTCCGCCTTCCTGGACGCCAGCACCGCGGCGGACGGCCAGCGCGGCCGTCGCCGGCGCCGGACGGTCGTGGCGCTGGCCGTCCTGACCGTGCTCTCCCTGGTGCTGGCGGTGACCGCGTTCGTCCAGGGGGAGCAGTCCGACGCGCAGCGCCGCGTCGCGGTCTCCCGCGAACGGGCCGCCCAGTCCAGGCAACTCCTCGAAACGCAGCCCGAGGCCGCGGCGCTGGTCGCGCTGGAGGGCTACCGGACGGCCCGCACCACCGAGGCCCGCGGCAGCCTGCTGAGCGCCTACGCCGCCTACTCCTCCAACCAGTTCACCGGTCACACCGGCACCGTGACGGCGGTGGCGTACGCGCCCGACGGCCGCACCCTGGCCACCGGCAGCGCCGACCACACCGTGAAGCTGTGGGACACCACCACCCACCGCATGCTCGCCACCCTGACCGGCCACACCGGCATCGTCAACACGGTCGCCTTCAGCCCCGACGGCCGCACCCTGGCCAGCGCCGGCGCCGACCGCACCGTACGGCTGTGGGACGTCGCCTCCGACCGCACGACGGGCATCCTCACCGGCCACACCGGCGCCGTCTCCTCGGCGGCGTTCTCGCCCGACGGCCGCACCCTGGCCACCGCCGGGTACGACCAGACCGCCCGGCTGTGGGACGTGGCGTCCCAACGCGCCCTCACGACGCTCACCGGTCACGCCGGTTCCGTACGAGCGGTGGCGTACGCGCCCGACGGCCGCACCCTGGCCACCAGCGGCGCCGACCACACCGTGAAGCTGTGGGACACCACCACCCACCGCATACTCGCCACCCTGACCGGCCACACCGGCGCCGTCGGCACGGTCGCCTTCAGCCCCGACGGCCGCACGCTGGCCAGCGCCGGCGCCGACCGCGCCGTGCGGCTGTGGGACGTGGCGTCGCACGACACCACGGCCGTCCTCAACGGGCACACGCAGGAGGTGAGCCAGGCAGCGTTCACCGCCGACGGCCGCACCCTGACCACGATCGGCCAGGACAACACGGTCGCCCTGTGGGACGTGGCCGAGCGCCGACTGACCGCCACCCTCCACGAGACCAACACCTCCGCCCCCGCGCTGGCGCTCTCCCCCGACGGCAACGAGCTGGCCACCACCGCCACCGACAACATCGTCCACACGTGGGACCTCAAGAGCCGCCAGATCGCCGCCACCTTCAGCGCGACGAACGACCTGGACACCCTCGCGACCGTCGCCACCTACGCCCCCGACGGCCGGACCCTCGCCATCGGCCACACCGACGGCTCCGTCACCTCGTGGACCACCGCTCCGCTGCGCCCCGCCGTGACCTTCGCGGCGCACAGCCAAGGCATCATGCACCTGGCGTTCTCCCCG
Organism: Kitasatospora sp. NPDC094016; assembly: GCF_040304045.1. Classification (NCBI taxonomy): domain Bacteria; kingdom Bacillati; phylum Actinomycetota; class Actinomycetes; order Kitasatosporales; family Streptomycetaceae; genus Kitasatospora; species Kitasatospora sp. NPDC094016. Next base: position 37,745 of record NZ_JBEOUK010000002.1, on the reverse strand, counting down.
GACGGCCTCCTGCTGGCCGCCGCGAGCTCCGACCGCACGGCACGCCTGTGGGACGCCGCGTCAGGCCGCCCGGTGGCCACCCTCGAAGGCCACACCGACCAGGTGTCGAGCGTCGCCTTCTCCCCCGACGGCCGCACCCTGGCCACCAGCAGCCTCGACACGACCGTGCGCCTGTGGGACGTGGCGACCCACCAGACGACGGCGGTCCTCCAGGGGCACACCAGCCTGGTCTCCAAGGCCGTCTTCGCCCCCGACGGCCGCACCCTGGCCACCGCCGGGTACGACGGGACGGTGCGCCTGTGGGACCTGGCCACGCACCGCACCCTCGCCGTGCTGTCGGAGAACACCAACGCCATATCTTCCCTGGCCTTCTCCCCCGACGGCCGCACCCTGGCCACCGGCAGCTCCGACGCCACCGTGCGCCTGTGGGACGTGGCGCAGCGCCGGACGGTCGCCACCCTCACCGGCCACATCAACACCGTCTTCTCCGTCGCCTTCAGCGCCGACGGCCGCACGCTGGCCAGCACGGACGCCAGCGGCACGGTGTGCCTGTGGGACGTGGCATCACAGCAGGTCACGGCCCTGCTCGTCGGTCACACCAGAGCCGTGCACACGGCCGCCTTCAGCCCCGACCAGAGCACGCTCCTCACCGCCGCCGGCGACGGAGCACGGCTGTGGCCCACGGACGCGGACCGGACCGCCGACCGCATCTGCGACCTGAGCCGGAGCAACCACTGGCCCGAATCCCTCTCCGGCTCCGCCACGGGCCGCGCCTGCCGGTGAGCGGCCTCGCGGCGGAACCGTCCGGGGCCCGGACGGCGGTGGGTGTCAGGACGGGAGGGTCCAGCGCTGGTTGGGGCCGCCGTGGCAGTCCCAGATCTGCAGCCTGGTCCAGTCGGCGCCGCTGCCGTCGCGGGCGTCGAGGCAGCGGCCGGAGGCCGGGTTGAGGAGGGTGCCGTCCGGGCGTGGCTGCCAGCGTTGGGCGCCGGTGCCGTTGCAGTCGTAGAGCTGGGCGGGCGTCCCGGCGGCGGTCCAGCCGTTGGTGACGTCCAGGCACTTGCCGAGGGCCCGCAGGGACTCGTCCTGCCCGACGGTCCAGTCCTGGGCACCGGTGGAGTTGCAGCGGTAGAGCTGGACGGCGGTGCCGTTGGCCGTGTCGGCGCGGTTGAGGTCCACGCACTGCCCGGCGATGCCGGTCACCCGGCCGCTCGGGCGGGGGGTGGCCCAGCTCTGTTCGGCGCCCCCCGAGCAGGTCCGCAGCAGCAGCCGGCCGTCGGCGGCCGCGAGGCAGCGGCCGGACCCCGGGTGGAGGAGCGAGGAACCCGGGCCCGGGCGCCACACCTGGTCGGCGCCCGCGGTGCAGTCCCGCAGCCGGACGGCGGCGCCGTCGTCCGGGCCCGCCGGGGTCAGGCAGCCGTCGAGGGCGCGGACGGTGCCGTCCGAGCCGAGCGTCGCGTCCTGGGCCGCCGTGCCCGCGCAGCCGGCCAGCCGTACCGCCTCGTTGCCGTCCGCGGCGGCGGCGGCCGCGTCCAGACAGGACCCGTCGGCACCGGTGATCCGCCCGGACCAGGTGGAGACGGCCGGAGAGCCCGGGACGTCCACCGCGCCCTGCAGCTTCGGCGCGCGCGAGGAGGAGCCGACCATGAGGCCGTACCGCCCGCCGGGCACCTGCCAGCCGTGCACCCCGGGATCCCAGACCGCGAAGGAGGAGCGGTCCAGCGGCAGTTCCACGTGCGTCGACCGGCCGGGCGCCAGCGTGACCTTGTCGAAGGCCTTGAGCTGCTGCGGCGGCTCGCCGGCGGCGGGCGGGAAGGAGACGTACAGCTGCGGCACCTCGGTGCCGGTCCGGGCGCCCTGGTTGGCGAGGTCGAAGCCGACCCGCACCCGGCCGGCGGCGTCCGGGCCGGTCACGGTGAGGTTGCTGTAGCCGAAGGTGGTGTACGAGAGGCCGTGGCCGAAGGGGAACAGCGGGGCGGTGGCGGTCGCGTCGTACCAGCGGTACCCGACCGCGAGCTGCTCGGTGTAGTGGTAGGCGCCGTCCGTGCCGGGGTACTGGGAGGCGTCCCGGATCGGCGTGGCCGCCGCCGAGGTCGGGAAGGTGACGGGCAGCCGCCCCGCCGGATCGGCGTCGCCGAACAGCACGTCGGCGAGCGCGGTGCCGCTCTGCTCGCCCGGGTACCAGGCCTCGACCACCGCCGGCACCGCGTCCAGCCACGGCATGGTGACCGGCCCGCCGGTGTTGAGCACCACCACCGTCCGCGGGTTGGCGCGGGCGACGGCGCGGATCAGCGCGTCGTCCGCCGGGGCGAGGTCCAGCGAGCCGCGGTCCGCGCCCTCGGTCTCCTCGTCGCCGACCACCACCACCGCGACGTCCGCCCCGGCGGCCACCGAGGCGGCCGCGGCCGCGTCGTCGCCCGGGTGGTAGCGCACCGAGACGCCCGCACCGGCCCGGGCGGCGATGCCCTGGCGCGGCGTCACGACCTGGTCGGGGTAGGGGGCGACGTGCGAGGAGCCGTAGCCGCCGGTGTAGGCGTGGTCGGCCCACGGGCCGATCACCGCGACGGACGACAGGTGGGCGGCGTCCAGCGGCAGCACCGGTCCCTGGTTGCGCAGCAGCACCGTCCCGGCGGCGGCCGCCGCCCGGGCGTCGCGCGCGCCGGCGGCGGGGTCGGCGGCGGGCGGCTGGCCCCCGTCCAGCGCCCCGGTCCGGACCATCAGCCGCAGCACCCGCCGCACCTGGTCGTCCAGGACGGCCGGGGCGAGCCGCCCGTCGGCCACGGCGGCGCTCAGGTCGGCGAAGTACGTCGTACCGCCGAACTCCTGGTCCAGCCCGCCCGCCGCGGCGTTCACCGAGGAGTGCGTGGCCGGGTAGTCGGAGCCGACCACCCCGTCGAACCCCCAGCGGCCCTTCAGCACGTCCCGCAGCAGCGGGAAGTTCTCGCACGCCCAGATGCCGTTGACCGGGTTGTAGCCGCACATCGCCGACCAGGCCCGGCCGTCCCGGACGGCCGCCCGGAAGGCGGGCAGCTCGATCTCGGCCAGCGTCCGCTCGTCCACCTCCGAGCTGTACGACTGCCGGTTGTTCTCCTGGTTGTTCGCCGCGAAGTGCTTCACCTGCGCCGCGACGCCCTGCGCCTGGATGCCGCGGACCTCCGCCGCCGCGACCCGCCCGGCGAGGAACGGGTCCTCCCCCAGCGTCTCGAAGTTCCGCCCGCCCTGCGGCACCCGCACGAGGTTCACCATCGGCGCGTACAGCACCTGGTAGCCGCGCGCCCGGGCCTCGCGGCCCAGCACCGCGCCGTAGGTGGTGGCGAGCCCCGGGTCGAAGGCGGCGGCCAGCGACACCGGCGCCGGCAGCGCCGTCGCCGGTTGCCCGTCCCGCACCCCGGCCGGGCCGTCGGACAGCAGCAGCGGCGGGATGCCGAGCCGTGGCACGCCTCGGACGTAGCCGACCGCGTACACCCCGTTCGGTGCGGCGATCCCCTCCAGCAGCGTCGCCTTCTCGTCGGTGGTCAGCTGGCCGAGGAGCGCTTCGATCCGCTGCTCCGGCGACGGCCCGACCTGCGACCACCCACCGGGCGACCCCCCGTCCTGGGACCGCCCGCCCTGCGGCGGCGGACCGCCCGGCCCGGCGACCGCTGGGACCATGCCGGAGCCGGAGGCGGCCGCCAGGAGGCAGCCGCTGAGCCCGAAACGGAGTATTCGCGTCCACGAGGAGATACGCCGCATGGCAGCACCTTTCGACGAAGGCGGGCCGGGCCGGGAGGGCCGGGAAATGTGACGGTCTATCGAATTTACGGCGCATTAACACTTACCGGCAGGTAGCGCGCAAGGGCGTGTCGGATGCACCAAGGGCGCAGACAGTCACCGAGGGGCGCGGTCGGGGCGCCCCGAGCGGAGGCCGCCCAAGGCGGCGGGGCGCCGTTGACGCTTCGTGTATCCGATGTCAACGCGACACCCCTAGACGGACGGTGCTGCGCAACGGCCGGTACGCCGAGTTCCTCGGCGCGATCGCTTCGCCCGGCCCCGGAGGTCGTCGCCGCAGGGCGCCGAGCCCCGAGCGGGCCGGCGCTGTCCATCGCGTGTCTACCGGCGCCTCGTACGTTCTGCCGCATCAATGTCACCGATCCTTGGGAGAGGACATGTTGCGGTTGCGAACGACCGTCCGGCCAGGCCGGGCACCGGGGGGCCCACCGCCCGGACGGCTGGTCGGAGGGCTCCGGCGGATGCTGGTGGTCCTGCTGGCGGCCCTCCTCCTGCCCATCGGGGCGACCGGGCCGGCGCACGCCGCCGACCCGCCGGACCCGGCTCGTCCTTACCTCCAGCTCATCGAGCTGCTGCGGGGGAACTTCACCCGCCCGTACCGTGGGGACTTCAACGTCACGCTCGATGACCCGAACCCCGTGATGGTCGACCTCTTCGATCTGGGACACCCGGATCAGGACCCCGTGCCGGGGATGGTAACCGGACTGATCATCGCGCCGCGCGACATGTACATCTGCGGCTTCTACACCGTCCGATCGGGCGTGAAGACGCTCTACCGCTTGGCCGACAGGGGCGTCGGCACATCGCGGACTGCCCGCGACAACTGGTTCGCGCAGCAGCAGCAGCGGCCGCCGCAGCCGCGACCAGGGGAAACCCCCCTCCGTGTCCAGTATCGCGAGCTCAACGACATCGGCGTCGAGTACGGCGACCTCAGGAACGAGTCCGCCACGGCAGGCAACCCCTTCACATTCGAGAACAGCTGGGTGAATGTCGATGCGGACGCGCTGAGGCGCGCCGTCGGAGTCCTGGAGAACGTCCGCGCCGGCGACGCGGCCCAGGCGCAACGGACACCATGGTTGCGCAGCGCACTGATGGTCCTCGTCGAAGCCGTGGCCGAGGGCACCCGGTTCGACAACGTCAGGAACGGCGTCGCGGCGGCGATGCGCAGCCGGATCCCGGCCCGCATCCGCGAGTACGAGCCCCAGATCCTGAACTGGGCCGCGCGAAGCAGGGACCTGTGGGACGCCAACCAGGACCCGAGCAACTCCTGGTTCGCCGCCACCGCGGCCGCCGTCGGACTGGCCGTCCTCCAGGTCCAGGCGCAGGGTCGGATCTGCCGAATACCGCGGTCGAGCGACGGCCCGTTCGCGTGCTCCCAGCCGCTGGTGGAAGCGAGTTTCAGCACCAGCCGTGATGTCTACCTTCTCCAAGGGCCGTTCGTCGCCCGCATCGCGGACTTCCCGACCAACGCCAGCCTGGCCGGAGGCAAGGAGGACACCATCTCCCACCTGTGGCCGGTCCTGGGAAACACACCATTCGCGAACGGCTTCGACGCGGCCTTCACGCTGCCGGAGGACCCGGATGAAGTGATGATGTTCCGGGGGGACCAGTACATGCGGATGAGGGTGGACCCCAACACGGGGACCGCAACGATGACCAAGCCGCCGACCACGATCGCGGACGGGTGGCACAGCCTGGCCGGCAGTGACAGCACCGCACCCTTCACCCAGGGGGTCGACGCGGCCCTGTCGGTGAAGGAGAACCAGGTCTTCCTCTTCAAGGGCGACACGTACGTGTCGCTGGAAGCCAACATCGGCGGTTCCACCGACCGCGTGCTCAACGGGCCCAAGCCCATCGGCGACAACTTCACCGCCCTGACCCGAGCCGGCTGGACCGACGGGTTCAACGCGGCCATCCGGTGGCCAGGCTCGCAGTTCTCCAACAGGGCCTATGCCTCCTTCTTCCGCGGGAACCAGTGGACCAGCGGATTCGTCGCAGCCGGCGGCACGGACGGCACCGTCGTCGTGGGCCCCACGGCTCTGCGCTGGAGCGTCCTTCAGGGCACGATCTTCGCCGCCGGCGACACCACCGGCATGCCGAAGATCCCGCGGATGGACGACAACGGCCGCCCGACGGACACCCCACCGCCGCCGCCCTCGGCGGCCGGTGTCTCGCTGGTCAACGACGGCACCGGCCGGGTGGCCGACGTCGACCAGGCGAACCCCGCCAACGGCACCAAGGTCAAGGCCCTCGGCGGGAACGGGAACCCGGCGCAGAAGTGGAACCTGGACCGCCAGAACGACGGCCGGTTCGCGATCCGGACGGCCCTCGACGCCGGACAGGTGCTGGACGCCAACAGCAACCGGTCGCAGACCGTGGACGGCACCAGCTACTACAGCGCGCTCTGGCGGGACGGCGGGGGCGCGAACCAGCGCTGGCAGCTCGACGCGCTGGACGGGCGGACGTACCAGATCGTCTCCTCGGACGGCGGCTGTCTGACCGACCAGGGCGAGGACAAGGCCCTGGCCTTCTGGAAGTGCGTCGGGGCCGCCGAACAGCGGTGGCACCTGGATGGCGGCGCCAGCACCGGCGACCCCGGGGGGCCGGACTCCGCGGGAGCCCCGTTCGACGACTCGCCCGACGACCGGGGAACGAAGCCCGCCTCCTCGGGCGACTGCCGGCCCGAGGGGATGGCCGCCACCCAGGGGGTGAACGCCCGGTACTGCGACACGTACGACGGCACCGGCCGCGAATGGGTCGGCAACAACCGCAGCCGCCGCGTGGTCGGTTACTTCACCGGATGGCGCGCCGGGGCGAAGGGCGATCCGCGCTACCTGGCGTCCAACATCCCCTGGTCGAAGGTCACGCACGTGAACTACGCCTTCGCGAAGGTGGAGAACAACCGCATCAGCGTCGGTGACGTGAACGACCCGAAGAACCCGGCCACCGGCATGACCTGGGACGGCGACCGGAACGCCATGGATCCGTCCCTCCCGTACAAGGGGCACTTCAACCTGCTGAACACCTACAAGAAGAAGCACCCGGCCGTGAAGACGCTGATCTCCGTCGGCGGCTGGGCGGACACCCGGAACTTCTACGCGATGGCCACCAACGCCGACGGCTCGGTGAACCAGGCCGGCATCGACGCGTTCGCCGACTCCGTGACGGACTTCCTGGACCGGTACGGGTTCAACGGCGTCGACATCGACTACGAGTACCCCGGCGCCCTGCCCGACACGGGCAACCCCAACGACTGGGACGTCTCCAACCCGCGCCGCAAGGGCCTCCAGCAGGGCTACAACGCGCTGATGAAGACCCTGCGGACCAAGCTGGACCAGTCCGGCACGGCCAAGGGCCGCTACTACCTGCTGACCTCGGCCGGGTCCGCCTCCGGCTACCTGGTGCGCGGACTGGACGCCGGCCAGGCGCTCCAGTACCAGGACTTCGTCAACGTCATGAGCTACGACCTGCACGGCTCCTGGAACAAGTTCGTCGGCCCGCAGGCCCCGCTCTACGACACCGGACAGGACAACGAGCTGGCCGCGGCCGGGATCTACAACGACCAGGCCGCGAACACCAAGGACTACCAGAAGAACGGCTACTTCAACACCGACTGGGCCTACCACTACTACCGCGGCGCCCTGCCGCCCGGCCGCATCAACCTCGGCATCCCGTACTACTCCCGCGGCTGGCAGAGTGTACAGGGCGGCACGGACGGCCTGTGGGGCACCTCCGCCATGCCGGACCAGTCCAAGTGCCCGAAGGGCGTCGGCGGCCGGGGCCCGGCCAACGGCCAGGACTGCGGTCTCGGCGCGACCGGCATCGACAACGTGTGGCACGACACCGAGGACGGCCGCGAGGTCGGCGCCGGGTCGAACCCGCTGTGGCACACCAAGAACCTCCAGGACGGCCGCACCCCCGGCTACCTGAAGTCCTACGGCGTCGACCCGGCCACCGACGCGGGCAAGCTGACCGGCGGCTACGCCGAGAAGTACTCGGACCCGCTCCAGGCGTCGTGGCTGTGGAACGACACCAAGAAGGTGTTCCTGTCCACCGAGAACGAGAAGTCGATCGACGCCAAGGCGAAGTACATCGCGGACAAGGGCGTCGGCGGGGCGATGATCTGGGAGCTCGCCGGTGACTACACCAAGCGCTCCAACGGCGAGTGGGGCATGGGCTACGACCTGACCACCCGGCTCGACAACGCCCTCAAGGGCGCGGGGGCGTCCGGCAACACCACCGGCGGCGGCAAGACGCTGCCCGCCCAGGTGATCGACGTCAAGGCCGAGCTGGTGGACTTTCCCACCAACGTCGCGGACATGTGGCCGATGCAGCCGAAGCTGCGGATCACCAACAACTCCAAGGTCGCCCTCGCCCAGGGCACGGAGATCTCCTTCGACCTCCCCACCTCCGCCCCGCCGGTGGTGAAGGACGGGGCCTGGAAGGAGATGAGCGGCATCGTCCCCGGCCACACGGGGCCCAACGCGGGCGGGCTGAAGGGCGACTTCCACCGGGTGACCATCAAGCTCGGCTACTGCGAGGACATCCCCGCCGGCAGGTCGAAGGACATCGACGTCAAGTACTACCTGCCCGTCACCGGCCCCGCGAACGTCACCTTCAGGATCGGCGGCACGGACTACGGCTCCACCGGCGACAAGCGCCGCGCGGTGACGACCGTCGATCCCCCGGCACCGGCCTCCGGGGCCCAGTGCCAGGCCGCACCGTGGCAGGCCCACGCCTACAACCCCAACCCCTCGTTCGCGTTCTGGCAGACCGGCGACAAGTGGATCATCGAGGACCGCAACAGCGGCAACGTCCTCGACCACCCAGGCAGTTGGACCGACGCCCACCTGTCGATGAAGCAGGCCGGCAACGCCAACCAGCTGTGGACGGTGAGCGAGGACGACCAGGGCTGGTACCACATCAAGTCCGCTACCAGCGGCCACGACCAGTGCCTCGGCGCCACCACGGCCAGGGGCACGCTCACGGTGCGGGACTGCGACGGGAAGGTCGACCAGTGGTGGCGGCTGGTGCCGCTCAGCACGGACCAGGCCACCGCGGGCAAGCCGATGCTGGACCGGTGGGTCACCGGTGGCGCCAAGCACGGCAGCTCCTACGCGCTGGGCAGCTTCGCCGACGGAACCGACTGGTGGAGGACCCCGGCCTACCTCGCCGCCCCCGCCAACAGCGCCACCGCCTCCAGCACGAAGATCATCGCCGGGGACACCGACGGCGCCTGGGCCTCGACGGTGTCGTGGAACGGCTTCTACTGGCGCGCCAAGTGGTGGAACAAGGCGACGGACGAGCCCGGCAGGAGCGACGCCTGGCAGAAGCTCGGCCCCACGCCGTAACCGACCTGCACCCTGAGGGGAGTTGACCGCAGCGGGCCCCGGCAGAGCATCGCTCTGCCGGGGCCCGCTGCGCGTCGACGCCGGGGCTGCCGGATCGTCCGGGTACAGGTGCCGGAGGGTACCGGTGTCAGGGGGTGCCGGGCCGGGTGGGCGTCAGGTCTGCGACCAGGAGTGCCAGCAGGTCCGTCGGCGCCTCGATGAAGCGGTAGTGGCCTCCCTCCAGGAGTTCGAAGGTCGTTTCGCCGCAGGCCGACCAGCCGGTCATCAGTGACGGCTCGATGCCCGTGTCCTCCGTCCAGCCGATGGCGGTGATCGGGGACGGCAGCCGGACCGGCTCGGCCACGTGGTACCGCTTGTTCATGTCGACGTCGTTGCGCAGGACGCCGAGATAGAGCGCGAGCAGGCTCGGTTCCAGGGTGCCGCCGAGTTCCGCGACGAGCCGGCGCAGTTCGCCGGCCAGCTCGTCGTCGTCCATGCCGAGGAAGCGGCCGTAGGGGCCGTCCTGCGGCGCGACCTCGGAGGAGACGAACACCCGGGTCGGGGCGGGGCAGCCCCTCTGGACCAGCCGTACGGCGGTCTCGTACGCCGCCAACGCGGAGCCGCAGTGCCCGAACAGCGCGTAGGGACGGTCCAGGTAGGGACGCAGCGCCTCGCAGAGGTCGTCGGCCAGCGCCTCGTAGGTGGTGTGGGCGGGCTCGCGCATCCGGTTCTCCCGGCCGGGCAGCTGCACGGGGCAGACCTCGACGCCGTTGGCCGAGGACGGCCACTGGCGGTACATGCTCGCTCCGCACCCGGAGTAGGGCAGGCAGAACAGCCGGGCCGGTGCCACCGGCGACGGCTCGCGCAGGAACCACTTGTTGCGGGTACGGGCCGTCGGAGCGTTCACTGATGACCTTCCGGGTGGGGTTTCTTCTCGGGTGCGGCTGCGGGGTTCGAAGACGGGCCCTACCGGGTCCGCGCGGTGATCGGCAGGTGGGTGAAGCCCGCGATGATGTTCGAGCGCATGCGTCGTGGCGCCCCGGCGAGTTCGAAGCCGGTGAACCGGCCGAGCAGTTCGGCGAACAGGATCCGCAGGGCCACCCGTGCGACGGTGTGTCCGATGCAGTAGTGCGCGCCGACGCCGAACGCGATGTGTTTGTTGGGCCGCCGACGGATGTCGAAGGTGTCCGGGTCGGCGAACACGGTCTCGTCGCGGTTGGCCGACCCCAGCCACACGACGACCGCGTCCCCCGCGGGGATCGGCACGCCCCGGACCTCGACGTCGCGGGTGGCGTGGCGCATGAAGTGCTGGGTGGGCGAGGCCCACCGCAGGGCCTCCTCCACGCCGCTGCCGAGCAGCTCCGGGTGGGCCGCCCAGTCGTCCAGGACCGCCGTCCCGGCCAGTTCGACCATCGCCGCGATCGGCGGCTGGGCGGTGGTGACGGTCGCGCCGAGCAGCAGGCTGTAGCAGTTGGACACGATCTCGCCCGGCGACAGCCGGCGTCCGTCCAGTTCCATCGTGAGCAGCACGCTGATCAGGTCGTCGCCCGGTGCGCGCCGACGCGCGGTGACGATGTCCTGGAAGTAGGCGAACAGTTCACGGTGGGCGGTCACGAGGGTGGCCCGCGGTCCGGCGGCGAGCTGGAACTCGGGGTCGTCCGCGGCGATGCAGGCGTGAGCGAGCCGGACCAGCCGCGGCCAGTCCTGTTCCGGCAGCGCCATCATGGTGCCGATCACCGCCATCGGCAGGGTGGCCATGGCGGCGGCGAAGTCGAACGGGCCGCCGTCGGCCAGCGGCCGGAGCAGTTCGACGATGACCCGGCGGATGGCCTCCCGGTCGTTCTCCACCGTCTTGATCGACAGCGCCTGCTGCAGCGGGCCGCGCAGGTGCGCGTGCCGGGGCGGGTCGGTCACGGCCATCTGCCGGCCGCCGGCGGGATCGCCCTGGCCGAGGAGGTTGAGCAGGGTGCCCTGTTCGGAGGTGAACGTGTCGTGGTCGCGGAGCACCCGGTTGGCCTCGGCGTAGCCGACGACCGACCAGTAGCCGATGTCGCCGACCGGCTGCCAGCTGACCGGGGCGTGGCGGCGCAGCCGTCGCCACACCTCGTGTGCCCCGCCCGAGTGGTAGAGGTCGGGGTCGATCAGGTCGACCGGCTGCGGGGCGAGGACCGGGCATCGCGGGGTCGGGGGAACGGCCGTCATCGGGGCTGCTCCTGCCGTGCCCCGTCGGCCGGGCCACCCGCTGTCAGGCCGTCCGGGCGCGCCGCCGGGCCGTCCGGGTCCGCCGTCCGCATCCGGGCGGTGAGGGCCGTCGCCAGTTCGGCGACGGTCGGCGAGAGGTACAGGATCTGCGCGGGGAGGTCCACGTCGAACTCGCGCTGGGTGGCGACCAGGAGGTCGGTGGCCAGCAGGGAGTGTCCGCCGAGGTCGAAGAAGTCGTCGTCGACGCCGACCGGTTCGATGCCGAGGATGTCGCCCCACAACTCGGTCAGTCGCGTCTGCACCTCGGTGACGGGCGGGACGAACTCGTTCGCCACGTTGCGCGGTACCCGGGTGGCGCTGGGCAGGGCCCGGCGGTCGATCTTGCCGTTGCGGTTCACCGGCAGTTCGGGACGGACGAGGATCGCCCAGGGGATCAGGTAGCCCGGCAGCCTGTCCCGCAGGTCGTGGCGCAGCCGCCGACCGAGGTCGGCGTTGCCCGCCGGATCGGGCTGCGTGGGCACGACGTAGGCCAGCAGCCGGGTGCCGCCCGCCGGATCGGCCTGCGGCAGCACGACCGCGTGCCGCACCTCGGCGAGCCGTTCCAGCTCGACCTCGACGGCGCGCGGTTCGGCGCGGTAGCCCTGGACCTTGACCTGGTCGTCCGCGCGCCCGACGAACTCCAGCGTGCCGTCCGGCAGCCATCGCACGAGGTCGCCGGTCCGGTACATCCGGGCCCCCGGCTCGGTCCCGAACGGGTCGGGCAGGAAGCGTTCGGCGGTTGCGGCGGGGCGGCCCAGGTAGCCGCGGGCCAGGCCCGCCCCGGCCACGTACAGTTCGCCGCACTCGCCGGCGGGCACCGGCCCGAGGTCGCCGTCGAGCACCGCGACCCTGGTGCCGCTGATCGGGCGGCCGATCGGCACGCTGCGCAGCTCCGGGAGGGTGCTGCTGGTCCAGCAGGTCGTGTACGTGGTGTTCTCGGTCGGCCCGTAGCCGTTGGTGAAGAGCAGCTCCGGGTAGCGGGCCAGCAGGTGCTGGACGTGGCCCGGCGAGGCCACGTCGCCCCCGGTGAGGACGTGCCGCACGTCGGCGAACGCCTCCAGGTGGGAGCTCACCATCTGGTGGAAGAGCCCGGTGGTCAGCAGCAGGACCGTCACGCGCTCGGCGCGGACGACGCGTGCGACGTGCTCCAGCGTGATGGCGACCGGGGGGAAGAGGACCAGCCGGCAGCCGTTGACGAGGGGGGCCCAGATCTCGAACGTGGACGCGTCGAACGCGACCGGCGCGAGGTGGAAGAAGACGTCCTCGGCGCGGACGTCCACCCAGTCCGCACCCCGGACGAGCCGGTCGATCGCCCGGTGGGGCACGCCGACGCCCTTGGGCTCGCCGGTGGAGCCCGAGGTGTAGCTGACGTAGGCGAGCCGGTCCGGGTCGCCGGGGCGGGCCGCGGCCGCCGGCCCGGTGGCCGGCTCCTGCGCCGGGCCGCCTTCCGTCACCGTGACGACGGTGGCGGGCAGCTGTTCCCCCAGGGCCTCTCCGGCGATCACCATGCCCGCGCCGGCGTCCTCGAGCAGCAGCGCGTGGCGGCCGGCCGGGTCGTCCGGTTCGAGTCCGAGGTACGCCCCGCCCGCGATGAGGACGGCGAGCAGGGCCACGATCAGCTCCGGCGACCGCGGCACCAGCACGCCGACGACGTCCTCCGGCGCCAGTCCGGCCGCTCGCAGCCGCCCGGCGAGCCGGTTGGCGCGGTCGTTGAGCTGCTGGTAGGTCAGGGTCCGTCCGTCGCAGGTGACGGCGGGCGCGTGCGGGGCCCGCTCCGCCTGTTCGGCGACCAGCTCGTGGATGGCCCGCGCGTCGAACGGTGGCCGTCCGCTGCCGACGAACGCCGGGATGTCGGAGGTGAGGACCGTCTTGGTCAACTGCTTCCCGCTTTCCTGTGCTGAAGTGTCCCCGTCGGGGTTGAACGCGCGACCGCGTGGGCCGTCGCCGTGGCCGTCGCCGTCGCGGTGGCCGTCGCGGTGGCCGCTGCGCAGCACGTGGTGCGCGGTGTCACCGGGTGCGTCCACCGCCTCAGACCGCCGGCACGTGGAAGAAGGTGTCCCGCGCGGCGATGCGGCCCTGCGGCGTCATCCGGAAGAAGTCCGCGAACCGCAGCTCGACCTCACCGCCGTCGTGCAGCACGCCGCGGAACAGGCCGTGCACCGCCACCTCGTCCTCGGTCGTGACCACGGTGGCCAGGGTGTGCACACCGGTGCGGATCACCCGCTGGTCGCGGTAGAAGCGTTCCAGTTCGGCGTGCCCGACCATGGGTTGGTACCCGGGGCGGTGGTAGCGGGCGTCCGGGGTGAACAGGGCGACCAGCGCGGTCACGTCCCCGGCGTCGACGAGCTGGTAGTACCGGCGGACCTGGGACACCCCCAGCGCCGGGGCCGTCAGGGTTTCCGGGGCCATCGGGGTCTCCGGTGTCGCGGATGTCGCGGGTGTTGCCGGCGGTGCCGGCGTTTCGTCGGGATGGGAGAGGGTGTGGACCATGCCGAGGTGCTTCCTGTGATCGCTCGATCGCTGTCAGAGTCGTGTACGTGGTGAGAGAGCCGGTACGGCCGCGGCGTCCGGGGCGTCCGTGAGCGCCTCGACCAGGCGCGCCGGCGTGGGTGCCCCGAACAGGGCGCCGAGGGTGAGTTCACGGCCGAACCTCACCCGCACCCGGTTGACCAGCCGGGTCGCGAGCAGGGAGTTGCCGCCCAGCGCGAAGAAACCGTCGTCGACGCCCACCGCGGGCCGGCCGAGCACCTCGGCGAACAGCGCGCACATCGTCCGCTCCGCCGGGGTTCGCGGCCCGGGCCCGGACGGTGCCGGTGCGAGCTCCGGGACGGGCAGCGCGGCCCGGTCGATCTTGCCCCTGGGCGTCAGGGGGAAGGCGTCGAGCGTGACGATCGCCGAGGGCACCATGTAGTCCGGCAGCGCCGCGCGGGCGTGCTCCCGTAGCGCCGCCGGGTCGAGCCCCGAGTCCCCGGCCGGGACGACGTAGCCGATCAGCCGCCGGCCGGGCGAGGTGCCCGGGCCGGCGACCACGGTCGCCTGGGCGACGGCCGGGTGCCCGGCCAGCACCGCCTCGATCTCGCCCAGTTCGATGCGGAAGCCGTGGAGCTTGACCTGCTCGTCCGCGCGGCCGAGGAACTCGAGCTCCCCCTCGGCGTTCCAGCGGACCACGTCGCCCGTGCGGTACATCCGCTCGCCCGGTTCACCGAAGGGGCACGGCAGGAACTGGCCGGCCGTGCGGCGGGGGTCGTTCAGGTACCCGCGCGCCACGCCCGCACCGGCGACGTACAGCACGCCGACCACCCCCGGCGGCAGCGGCGACAGCGCCTCGTCCAGGACGTACACCCGCCTGTTGTCCACCGGTCGGCCGAGGGGGACGACGTCGGGCACGGGCTGACCGGGGCGCAGCACCCTGCGCGTGGTGAACGTGGTGGCCTCGGTCGGGCCGTACCCGGCGACCACCACGGAGTCCGGGCACCGTGCCAGGACGCGCCGGACGGCATCGGCCGGCACGATGTCACCGCCGGTCCACACCTGGCCGACCCCGGCCAGCGTGCCGGGTGACTCCTCGGCGAACACCCGGAACAGCCCGGCCGTCAGCCACAGCGCCCCGACCCGGTGGTCGACGATGAGCCGGTGGAGGTCCGCGAGCGCCAGCTCGCCGGGCGGGGCCACCACGACCCGGCCCCCGTTGAGCAGCGGCACCCACCACTCGTAGGTCGAGGCGTCGAAGGCGTGCGGGGAGTGTGCGAGGACCCGCGGGCCGTCCAACTCGCGCCAATATCCTTGCGCGGTCAGGCTGATGACGTTGCGGTGGGTCAGGGCCACCCCCTTCGGCGTGCCCGTGGACCCCGAGGTGTAGAGGACGCACGCCAGGTGGTCCGGGCGCAGCGGCACGACGGGGTCGGTGGCCGGCTCGTCGGCGAGGCCGGGGTCGGTGTCGACGACCACGACCGGTGTGCCGTGGGACGGCGCGTCGTCCCGGGCGGCCCGGTGGGTGAGCAGCACCGCCGCCCCGGTGTCGTCCAGGACGCGGCGCAGGCGGGCCGCCGGGGCCCGGGTGTCCAGCGGCACGTAGGCGCCGCCGGCCTTGCTGATCGCCAGGACCGACACCACCACGTCGACGGAGCGTTCCATGAGCACGGCCACCGTGCTGTCGCAGCGCACGCCCAGGGCGATGAGCCGGTGGGCCAGCCGGTTGGCCCGGTCGTTCAACTCCGCGTAGGACAGGGTGGTTTCGCCGCACACCACGGCGGGCGCGTCGGGCGTGCGCGCGACCTCGGCCGCGAAGGCCAGCGGCACCGTCGGGTGCGGCAGCGGCTGCGTGGTGCGGTTGACGGCCACGACGGTCCGCTGCCGCTCCTCGGGGGTGAGGAGGTCGGGCCGGCCGATCGGCCGGTGCGGATCGGCGGCCACCGCGTCCAGGAACCGGAGGAACCGCTGCTGGTGGGCGGTGAGTTCGGCCTCGGAGTAGAGCGCGGGGTTCGCGTCGACGTCGAGCCGGGGCGCGGTGCCGTCGGAGCGGTCGTAGACGGAGAACGAGAGGTCCTCGACCGGCCCGTTGGACAGGTTGTGCACGGTGGCGCGGACGCCCGCGAAGTCCAGGTGGTAGTAGAAGGACATGATGTTGACGAGGGGCCCGAACAGGACCCGCTCCGACCGGGCCGGATCCAGCTCCCTGCGCAGGTCCTCGCTGCGGTGGCGCTGGTGCCCGCGCAGGGCGGCGACCTCCTCGGCCACCTGTCGCGCGAGTGCGGACAGGCCCTGTTCCGGGTGCACGCGCAGCCGCAGCGGCACCACGTTCGCCACCATGCCGGGGACGGCCTGCACGGAGGAGCCGGTGCGCCCGGTCACCGGCATGCTCAGCACGATGTCCCGTTCGCCGCTGAGGCGGTGGAGGTACGCGGCGACCGCTGCGGTGAAGGCGGTGGGCCAGCTCGCCCCGGCGGGTCGCGCGGCCCGCCGCAGCGCGGCCACGGTGGGCGCGTCGAGGGTGCCGGTACGACGCAGGAAGCCGTCCGAGGCGGCCGCCGAGCGGCTGGCGAGGCTGACGGGATCCGGCCGGCCGGCCAGCCGGGCCGCCCAGAACTCCCGGTCCTGTTCGGGCTGTTGCGACGCGTGGTAGGCGGCGTCGTGCGCCAGCAGCAGGCTCAGCGGCCCGAAGGCCGGCCGTGCCCCTCCCCTGCCCTCGACCAGTCCGGTGTAGGTCTTGGCGACGCGGCGCGCGATGAGCGACATGCTGAAGCCGTCGACCACGATGTGGTGGACGCGCTGGTACCAGAGGAAGCGGTCCGGCGCGACGGCGAACAGGGCCTGGCGGAACAGCCGGTCCCGGGTGAGCCCGACCGGTGTGGACAGGTCGGCGCGCATCCAGCGCTCGGCCGCCCGCAGCGGATCCGGTGTCGAGGTGAGGTCGACGTGGTCCATCGACCAGTCGGGCGACGGGGTGACGACCTGCCGGGGGCCCTCGGCACCGTCGGTGAGGCGAACGCGCAGGGACTCGGTCTCGTCCACCACGCGCCGCACGGCCGTCTCGAACAGCTCCGGGTCGATCGGCCCGGGGATGTCCACGTACTCGCCGGTGTTGTAGACGGGGCTGCCGGGGCGCAGGTGGTGGGCGAACCAGATGCCGGACTGCGCCGACGACAACGGCAGCTCGTGTCCGTCGCTCATCCGAGCTCCTCCAGGATGGCCGACAGCGCGTCGGCGAAGGGTGCGGCGTGGGGCGGCGACAGCATGTCGTGGTGGTTGCCGGGCACCTCGACCACGCTCAGCGCCCCCTCGGTGCGGTCGCGCCACCGGGCGGGGACCACGACCGGGGCGGCGAGCACGGGGTGCGCCTCGGCGCTCGTGAACAGGTGGATCGGTGTCCGCAGCCGCGCGGTTGAGCGGTAGCGTCGGGCGGCGTCGCCGTTGGTGGTGAAGACCCGTACCATGCGCCGCAGTTGTTCGGTGCGCACCCGCTGGGGAAGGCGCTCGCCGGCGTGCGCGTCGTGGAGCAGCAGGGAGAGGGCGTCCTGCTCGTCGAGCTCGTCGAGCTCGCGGAGGTCTGCGACGGCTCCGGTGGGAAGCCCGGAGGCGAGCGCGAACCGGGCCGTCCCGTGCGGGTCGTGGCCGTCGGGCTCGCCGGTGGCTCCACCAGTGGAGCCGTCGGTGGATCCGTCGGTGAACACGGGCGCTCCGACGTCGATGATCCCGAGGAATCCCGGGGGGTTCCCCTCCTCCTCCAGCAGGCGGGCCATCTCGAAGGCGACCAGCCCGCCGAAGGACCAGCCGGCCAGCAGGTACGGACCGTCGGGCAGGACGGACCGCAGCTCCCGCAGGTAGCGCTGCGCCTGCTCCTCGACGGTGGCCAGTGGCGGCTCGTCGGTGTTGTAGCCGACGGCCTCCAGGCCGTAGACGGGCCGGCCGCCGGCGAGCGGTTCGGCGACGCCCTCGACCACATGCTCGCCGAGGTGCTCGGCCAGGGGAAGGAGGGAGCACACGTCGCCGCTCTGCGGGTGCACCAGGATCAGCGGCGCCCTGCGGTGGTCTCCTTCGGCCAGCGGGACCACGAGCCGGCGCAGGGCCTGCGAGGCGTTGGGCAGTTCCGCGCACAGACCCTCGACGGTGGGATGGCGGAACACCGTGTTCAGCGGCACGGTGACCCCCCACTCCCGCCGGATCGCCTCCACGAGCTCGACCGCCCTGAGCGAATGCCCGCCCAGCGCGAAGAAGTCGTCCCGGACGCCGACCCGCGGGGTGCCCAGCACGCGCTCCCAGATCCTGGTCATCAGGAGTTCCAGCAGGTCCCGCGGCGGTAGCGCAGCCGCCTCGTGGCCGTGGCGGGCCGGCTCGGGCAGGGCCCCGCGGTCCACCTTGCCGTTCGTGGTCAACGGGATCCGGTCGAGTGCGGTGAGCGTCGTGGGCACCATGAACTCGGGCAGGGTCTCGCGCAGGGAGCGCCGCAGGACGGCCAGGTCACCGGGCCGGTCCTGCCACACCAGGTAGCCGGCCAGTTCGGCGTCCGTCCCGGTGCCCCGCACCGTCACCGTGGCCCGGGCGACACCGGGCTGCGCGCACAGCGCGGCCTCGATCTCGCCCAGCTCGATGCGGTACCCCCGGATCTTCACCTGTTCGTCGGTGCGGCCGAGGAAGGCGAGGCTGCCGTCCGGCAGGTACCGCGCCAGGTCGCCGGTCCGGTACAGCCGGCCGCCGTCGGCGCCGAACGGGTCGGGCACGAAGCGCTCGGCGGTCAGCCCCGGCCGGTTGGCGTACCCGCGGGTGACGCCGACCCCGCCGATGTGGATCTCGCCCGGGACGCCGACGGGCACCGGGGCGCCGGCCGGGTCCAGCAGGTAGATCCGGAGGTTGCCGAGCGGCCGGCCGATCGGCACGGACCCTCCCGGCCGGGCCAGATCCCGGTCGGCGTCCACGCGCCGGGTGACGCAGCCGACGGACGCCTCGGTGGGGCCGTAGCCGTTCCACAGCGTGGAGACCCGGTCGAGGAGGCGCCGGGCCAGGGCGGGCTGGAGCGGTTCGCCCACGCAGATCGCCTGGAACCGGCCGCCCTGCCATCCGCCGTCCAGCAGCAGGAGCCAGGTGGCCGGTGTGGCCATGAGCGTGGTGACGCCGAACTCGCGCATCATCTCCGTCAGGCGCGGGCCGTCGACCGCGACCTCCGACGGCGCGATCACCACGCTCGCGCCCCAGGCCAGGGGCATGAGCACCTGGGGGACGATGACGTCGAAGGAGATCGAGGCCACCGAGGCGACGACGTCCTCCCCGCCGAGGTCCAGCTGCCGGCCGCGGACCACCAGGTAGTTGACCACGCCCTCGTGCGGGACCAGCACCGCCTTGGGTCGGCCGGTCGAACCGGAGGTGTAGATCGAGTACGCCAGGTTGGCGGGCGCCGCGAGCGGCGCCAGCCGGTCCGCGGGCAGGGCCGCGATGAGCCCGGCCTCGTCGTCCGTCCACACCGTCGCGGCGCCGTGCCGCGGCAGCCGGTCGGCCAGGGAGCGCTGGGTGAGCAGCAGCGGCACCTCGGCGTCGGCGAGCATGAACGACATGCGCTGCGCCGGGAGGTCCGGGTCCAGCGGCAGGTAGGCGGCGCCCGACTTGAGGACGGCCAGCAGGGCCACGACGAGGTCCGCCGAGCGCGGCAGGCACACACCGACCAGGCGTTCCGGCCGTGCTCCCCGGGCTCGCAGGTGCCGGGCCAACTGGTTGGCCCGGCGGTCGAGTTCCCGGTAGGTCAGTCGCTGGGCGCCGCAGCGGACCGCCACCGCGTCGGGGGTCAGCCGGGCCTGCTCCTCGACCAGCTCGTGCACGCAGAGGTCGGCGGGGAAGGGTTCGTCGGTGGCGTTGGCGGCCACCAGCAGCGCTTCGCGCTCGGCCTCGGTGAGCAGGTCCAGGCGCGAGACGGGACGGTCGGGATCGCCGGCCGCGGCGTCCAGCAGCCGGAGGTAGTGGCCGACCAGCCGTTCCACGCTCGCGCGGTCGAACAGGTCGGTGTCGAAGGCCACGGTCCCGGTGGTGCCGGCTGTCCCGGGCGTGCTGCTCGGCCGGTCGGCTACCACCAGGCTGAGGTCGACCTTGGCCGTGCCGTTGTCGACCTCGATCTGTTCGACCTCCGCCCCCACCAGCCGGAGGGCGGCAGCCGGGTCGGACAGGCCGGCGAACATCACCTGGAACAGCGGGTTGCGGTCGAGACCGCGGGCCGGCCGCAGCTCCTGCACCAGCCGTTCGAACGGCACGTCCTGGTGCGCGTAGGCGTCCACGGCGGTGCCGCGGACCCGGTCGAGCAGTTCGGCGAAGCTCGGGTCGCCCGAGAGGTCGGTGCGGACGACCACGGTGTTGATGAACGAGCCCACCAGCGGGTCGAGTTCCGGACGGGTCCGGCCCGCGACCGGTGTGCCGACCGCCACGTCGCACTGCCCGCTGTAGCGGGCGAGCAGGGCCTGGAACGCGGCGAGCAGCGTCATGAACATCGTCGCGCCGTGCCGACGGCCCAACAGCCGCAACCGGCCGGCCAGTTCCTCGGGCACCGTGAAGGTGATCCGCTCGCCCCGGCCCGCGCGGACCGGTCCGCGTGGACGGTCGGTGGGCAGGTCCAGCGGCGACAGCCCGGACAACTGCGTGCTCCAGTAATCCAGTTGGCGCTGCAGGCGTTCGCCGGAGAGCCGGGCCCGCTGCCAGTGGGCGAAGTCCGCGTACTGGATCCGCAAGGGGGCCAGCTCGTGCTCGCGCCCTTCCAGCCGGCTCCGGTACATCGCCGACAGGTCGTCCCACAGCAGCGGCATCGACCAGCCGTCGACGGCGATGTGGTGGACGACCACCACCAGGACGTGTTCGCCCTCGTCGACCCGCAGCAGTGATGCGCGCAGCAGCGGGGCGGCGGCCAGGTCGAACGGGCGCAGGATCTCGGACTGGACGAGGTCGAGGGCCAGCCGCGTCCGGCGTTCCGCGGGCTCGGTCCGCAGGTCCGTGACGGGCAGGTCGAACGGCCGGGCCGGCTCGACCGAGGGGCTGGGGAGCCCGCCCCGCTCGGGGAAGACGGTGCGCAGGACTTCGTGGCGCCGCACCAGCTCGGTGAGACTGTGGCCGAGGGCCGCCACGTCCAGCGGTCCGCGCAGCCGGAAGACCTCGTGGACGTTGTACATCGCGGGGCCGTCGGACAGCCGCTCGATCAGCCACATGCGTTCCTGGGTGAACGACGTCACCTGCGCACCCGCCGGGCGGGGCGGGATCGCGGCCTCCGGCTCGCGCTCGGCGGCCCTGTTCCGGGCCGCGCGGACGCGTTGGTCGAGCAGGGCCCGTGCGGTGGCCGGCGCCGGACCGGCCGACGGGTTGGCCCCGGGCGCGGAACCGGTCGGCCGGCCGGGCTCGGGGCGACTGTGCTGTGCCTTCACGGGTGACGGGCCTTTCCGGCGGGAAGCGGTTCCGCTTCGGTGGCGGCGCCGAGGTCCGCCAGCAACGCCGCGTCGATGCCGTCGGCGAGTTCGGCGACGGTCGGGTGGTAGAAGAGCAGGGCGACGGGCAGTTCGAGGTCGAGTGCCCGGCCGAGCCGGGACATGACCTTCGACGCGAGGAGCGAATGGCCGCCCAGCTCGAAGAAGTCGCTGTCCACGCCGCCCGGGGTGACACCGAGCACCTCGGCCCAGGTCTCCAGCACGAGGAGTTCGGTCTCGGTGGCGGGCCCGGGTTCGGTCTCGGCGGCCGGCTCGGGCTCGGCCCTGCGGGTGGCGGGAGCGGGCCGGCTCACGCGCAGGCCCGGAGGGGGCTCCCACGCCGATATCGGCCGTTCGGGGCTGTCGACGAGCTGGTCGAGCAACGCCCGGAAACCCTCGGAGAGTTGCCGCACCGTGTCGCGGTCGAAGAGGTCGGCGGCGTAGCGGATGACGCCGGTGAGGCGATCGCCGCCGTCCGTCAGGGAGACCTCGATGTCGAACTTCGCCACGTCGTTCGGTATCCGATGGTCATCCACTTCGAGCCCCGGAAGGCCGGACGGGAGCGCGGGCGGATCCTCCAGCTGGAACATGACCGTGAACAGCGGGTGTTGGCCGAGATCGCGCTCGGGCCGCAGCTCCTGCACCAGCCGCTCGAAGGGGACGTCCTGGTGGGCGTAGGCCTCCACCGCGCCCCGCCGCACCCGGGCGAGCACGTCGGTGAAGCCGGGGTCGCCCGACAGGTCGGTGCGCAGGACGAGCGTGTTGACGAAGAAGCCGACCAGCGGCTCCACCTCGATCCGGGTCCGCCCGGAGATCGGTGTCCCGACCGTCACGTCGGCCTGTCCCGTGCAGCGCGCGAGCAGGACCTGGAAGGCGGCCAGCAGCGTCATGAACGGCGTCACCTCGTGGGCGCGCCCGAGTGTGCGTACGCGCTCGGCGAGGTCCGCCGGGATCTCGATCTCGACCTGGTCGCCCCGGCCTGACCACGCCGCGGGGCGGGGTCGGTCCGTCGGGAGCACCGACGGGTTCAGGTCGGCCAAGTGCTCTCGCCAGTAGGCGAGTTGGTCCAGCATCGCCGCTCCGGCCTGGTGGCTCCGCTGCCAGTCGGCGAAATCGGCGTACTGGACGGGCAGGTCCGTCAGGGCGATCGGCCGGCCGTCGACGGCGGCGCCGTACGCGGCGGAGAACTCCTGCCACAGCACCGACAGCGACCAGCCGTCACAGGCGATGTGGTGGATCACGAGGAGCAGCAGGTGGTCGTCGGGGGCGATCCGGATCAGCCGGGCCCGCAGCATCGGAGCGGTCCCGAGGTCGAACGGGGTCGCCAGATCGGCGGCCACCAGTTCCCGGGCCCGCCGCCAGGCCTGTTCCGACGGGGTGTGCGTCAGATCGGTGATCGTCGGCACGAAGGTCTCGACCGGCTCCGCGACGTGGCGCGGGCCGTCCTCGGTGTCGACGATCCTGCCGCGCAACACCTCGTGGCGGCGCACGACTTCGGTCAGCGCCCGGATGAGCGCCCCCTCGTCCAGTCGGCCGCGCAGCCGTACCGCGGTCGGGACGTTGTGGTCCGGCAGACCCGGGCGCAGCCGGTCGAGGAACCACAGCCGTTGCTGGGCGAAGGACAACAGGGTCGGAGCGTGCGCGCGCCGATCGGGACCAGGCATGACGGATCCACCTTTCACGGCGATCGGGAACGATTCAGCGCCCCGGAAATCCCCTCGCCGATTCGCTACTTGGCGAACAGTACGGCGGATACTAGGTGGCTCCCGTCTCACTCCGCAAGATCGAGAACCGGGTTGCAAGCATCAAGACAATATTTACGCCAGTCCCCTGGAATCCTTATGTAGATCGAACACGCTCGACGGCTAGCATCGGCCCGGATGATCCGACACCCTCTCTGACGTGCCGTCATGGCCGGTATCGCGCACCCCACTTCCATGGACGGGCACCACGTGATAATTCTTCTGTCTCCAGGGGGCGACCGGGTGGGCCCCTTTCCTGTCGGGCCTTCATTGTTCGGAAAAAGATCGGTGAACCCGTTGCATG
The DNA here is from genome assembly GCF_040304045.1 of Kitasatospora sp. NPDC094016. NCBI lineage: Bacteria > Bacillati > Actinomycetota > Actinomycetes > Kitasatosporales > Streptomycetaceae > Kitasatospora > Kitasatospora sp. NPDC094016. The sequence continues at coordinate 14,437 of NZ_JBEOUK010000002.1, read as the reverse complement.
AACTCATCCGTTGTCTATGAACCCACCCCGTTGCATGAACTCGGAGAAGTCGTGATGCAGCAGCAGAGTCTGGTGGGTTCATTCGTCTCGCACGCCACCGGCCACCCCGGCGATCCGGCGCTGATATGGCGCGGAGAAGAGACGACCTACCGTGAGCTCCACCAGCTGGCGGAGCGGGAGCGCGTCCGGATCGCCGGGCTCGCCCCGGGCGGGGACGAGCCGGTCGGCATCCCGGCCGCCAAGTCGCCCTCGACGATCGCCCTGATGCTCGCCTGTCTGCTGGAAGGGCGGCGCTTCCTGCTGCTGCCCGCGCCCGCGCCGGAGGGGAGAACACCCCACACGCTGGTCGAGCAGGCCGGAATCCGGCACGTCCTGTCGCCGGAGAGCCCCCGGTCTCCCGGACCCGGGCCGGGTGCCCCGGACCGGCCGGCGGAACCGGAGGCGCCGCGCCGTACGGAACCCGCCGACGTCTCCTTCATGTTCACCACCTCCGGTTCCACCGGGCGGCCGAAGATCGTGCCACTGAGTACGGGGGCGGTGGACCGCTTCACCACCTGGGCCGGCGAGCGGTTCGGCATCCGCCGGGGAACGACGGTCCTCAACTACGCGCCGCTCACCTTCGACCTGTGCCTGCTGGACATCTGGACCACGCTCAAGTACGGCGGCCGCGTCGTCCTGGTCGATCCGGCCCGGGCCACCCAGCCGAACTACCTGCTGGACCTCGTGTCCCGCCACGCGGTCCAACTCGTCCAGGCGGTACCGATGTTCTACCGGCTGCTGGTCGACGCGGCCGCCGGGAGCGGCCGCCGGCTCGACACCGTCGAGCACGTCGTCTTCACCGGCGACAGCATGCCCGCCCGCTGCCTGGCCGAACTTCCGCAGCTGTTCACCGGCGCGCGGCTCCACAACGTCTACGGCTGCACCGAGACCAACGACAGCTTCCTGCACGAGGTCGACGGCACCGAGCCGGCGGACGGCCCGGTGCCGATCGGACGCCCGCTGCCCGGAGTCCACGCGGTGATCGTCGGTGCCGACGGCGCGATCGTGACCGGGCCGGGGACCGGCGAACTCCACGTCGCCACGCCGTTCCAGACCGACGGCTACCTGGACCGGGAGCAGAACGCGGACAGGTTCGCGACCCACCACCACGACGGGCAGACGCGGCGCTACTTCCGCAGCGGCGACCTCGTACGGCGCGACCGGGACGGCCGCATCACCCTGGAAGGGCGCAACGACCACCAGGTCAAGGTCCGCGGCGTGCGGGTCAACACCCACGAGGTCGAGCAGGTGCTGCTCGAACATCCCGACGTCGTCGAGGCGGCCGTGGTGACCGTGCCCGACCAGGTGGCCGGCCGCCTGCTGCGGGGCGTGGTCCGCCGCGCCCCGGACAGCCGGCTCAACTCGCTGGCGCTGCGCCGGCACTGCGCGCAACGGCTTCCGCTCACCGCCGTCCCCTCGACCCTGCTGATCGTGGACGACCCGCTGCCCAGGACGCCCACCGGAAAGATCGACCGCACGCCCCTCCAGCTCGCCTGCTCCCCGTCCCAGCCAAACGAAGGACCGGCCACGTGAAACACGCCGCGGTAGTCACGCAGTTCATCATCGAGGAGTTCCTGCCGGACGTCGGCGCGAACGAACTGGACGCCGACTACGACCTCGTGGACGGCGGGGTCATCGACAGCCTCGGCCTGCTCAAGACGATCGCCTGGCTCGAGGACTGCTTCGACCTGCGCGTCGAGGAGATCGACCTCGACCTCGACCCGGACAGCTTCCGCTCGGTCGGCTCGATCAGCAGGTTCATCGAGCAGGCCCAGCAGCACCGGACGGACGCCCACTAGCCATGCACGAGGTGCTGCGAGCGCTGATCGGCCGGGACCGCGCCGTCGTCGACCAGGAGATGTGGGGGTCCTTCTGGGACCAGCTGCGTGACGGTGCCCTGCGCTCCGGCGAGACGGTGGCGCTGCTGTCCTCGCTGTCCACCCGGATGCCCGATCGGGACACGCTGGTCGCCATGCTCCGCTCGCTGGACGAGCGCCGGCCCGCCGTCGCCGCGCGGCTGGACCGCACGGCCAACATCGTCGGCACCGGAGGCGGTCCGGCCACGTTCAACATCTCCACCGCGGCGGCGTTCGTCGCCGCCGCCCTGGGCGTGCGCGTCGTCAAGACGGGATCCCGCGCCTACACGAGCACCTGCGGCTCCCACGACCTGCTCGACCGCCTCGGCATCCGGACGACCACCTCCTACGAGCAGACCGACGACCTGCTGGAACGCTTCGGCATCGCCTTCCCGGGGAACTTCGTCTACCCGCGGGAGGTGGCGCTGCTGGCCCGGAGCATCGTGCCGATGGACCTGCGGATGATCGGCGGATTCATCAACTCCGTCGGCCCCTTCCTGGCCGCGGTGCCGGTCTCCGCCCAGCTCGTCGGCGTCTCGGACCATTCGCTGCTGCCGGTTCTGGGCCAGGTCGCCGCCACCGTGGCCGACCGGAGGATCTGGCTGTGCACCAACGAGCTGGGGGTCGACGAGCTCGTCGGCTCCGTCGACAACGTCGTCCTCTCCAATGACGGCACGGACGCGATCCGGCTGCGGGCCGAGGCTCCCGGGGCTCCCGCAAACGGCACCGACCCGATCGCCGGACTACGGCCGACCGGCGAGGGCGAGGACGTGGTCGACCACTTCCTCGCCGTGCTCTCCGGCGACGGGAAGGCTCTCGCGACACGGACCGTCCGCCTGAACGCCGCCGCACTGGCCGTCGCGAGCGGGCTGATCGACGGCTGGCCGGAGGCGATCAGGGCGGCCGACGACGCCCTCCGCAGCGGCGCCGCCCGCGACCTCGTCGACCGCCTGCGCGCACACCCTGCGCGCCGCGCCATAGCCACGGCGCGTGCGCGGTGAGCGGGTTCTTCGCACGCCGGCCACCGGACCAGCCCGGTCTGGCGATGTTCCTCAACGCCGGAGACCCCCCGCTGCCCGTCCTCGCCGACGTCATGCGGATGCTCGACGACTGCCGAGTGGACTGCCTGGAGCTGGCGGTGCCCTTCCCCGACTCGGTCACCGACGGGCCGGTCATCCGCCGATCGGCGCAGCGGGCCCTGGCCGACGGCGTCGGACTCGACGAGGTGCTCGGACTCCTCAGCGGGATCCTGCCCCGGCTGCGCCACCTGCGGGTGGCACTGCTGGCCGACTGGAGCCACACGGTCAGAGACCTGACCGTGCCCGGCTTCGTCCGGCGGGTCGCCGACTCGGGCGTCGACGGCCTGCTGGTCCACGGCCTGCCGCCGCGGCTACGGGCCGGCTACCTCGAAGCGGTGCGGGAGGCGGGGCTGCCCGCGGTCGCCACCTGCTACGCCGCGTCGACGGCCGAGGTCAAGGCCGCGGCCGCCGAGTCCGCCACCGCGTACCTGTACCTGGTGGCCCACTACGGCCGCAGCGGCGGCAGGCTCACGGCCGACCGCCAGGAGCTGGCCGACGCGCTGGCCGCGCTGCGCACGACGACCGCCGTACCGATCGCCGTCGGATTCGGCGTCCGCTCCAGGGCGGACATCGACCTGCTGCACGGCCTCGGCGCCGACGCCGCGGTCGTGGGCAGCGCCGGGGTCGCCCGGATCGAGCACGCCCTCGCCGAAGGGGCCGACGTGGTCGAGGAGCTCCACACCTTCGTGCACACCGTCTCGCCGTACTCGGCACACCGCTGATCCGGCGAAGCGCCGACTCAGCAAGCCACCCGTCCAGCTACCCGCCAGGAGGCACACCCGATGATCGTCCGACGCCTTGACGAGGTGACCACCGTGGACTGGGGCAACGGGCTCAGCCGCAGGTTCCTTCTCGAATCCGACGGCCTGGGCTACACGATGACGGACACCACCGTCCGCGCCGGCACCAAGTCGAGGCTGGAGTACCGCCGCCACCTGGAGGCCTGCTACTGCATCGAGGGCACGGGCCAGGTCGTGAACGCCGACGGCACGTCCCACCCGATCGAGCCGGGCACGCTGTACGCGCTCGACCTGCACGACGCCCACTTCCTGATCGCGGACCAGGACACGGACCTCCGCCTGGTGTGCGTGTTCTCGCCCGCGTTGCGCGGCGACGAACGCCACAACCTCGACTCGACCGATTTCTCCGAGTACTAACAGGACTGACAGATGATCAGCTGGAACGCCGACCAGGTCGCCCTGGGCGAGGGCATCGCCCAGTGGTGCGAGGAGCTCAGCTCGGGCCATCTCGAAGGGGACGCGGAAGGCGCCTTCCCGTGGGACAAGTGGAAGCTGATCCAGCGGTCCGGAATCCTCGGCCTGCCGTTCGACGAACGGTGGGGCGGGCTGGGCCAGGACCTGCTCACCACCATGCACGTACTCGAACAACTCGGTACCGGGTGCCGTGACGGCGGACTGAACTTCGCGGTCGCCACCCACCTGGTCAGCGTCGGAGTACCGCTGCAACGGTTCGGCTCGCCGGAGCTCAAGGCGCGCCACCTGCCGGGGATCTGCTCGGGAGAGACGATCGGGGCGCACGCGATCAGCGAGACCGAGAGCGGCTCCGACGCGCTGGCGATGAGGACCACGGCCACCCGCGAGGGCGACGACTTCGTGCTGCGGGGCGGCAAGGCCTTCATCACCAACGGCCCGGTGGCCGACGTGTTCGTGGTCTACGCGCGCACCCACCCGAAGGCCGGCCCGCTCAGCATCACCGCCTTCGCCGTGGAGCGGGACACCCCGGGGCTCGCCGTCGGGCCGCCCGTCGCCACCATGGGGCTGCGGACGGCGCCGCTGGGCGAACTGCACTTCGACGACTGCCGGATCCCCGCGTCCGCCGTGATCGGCCGGGTCGGATCCGGGTTCCTGGTCCTGGACCACGTGATGAAGTGGGAGATCCTCTGCTCCTTCGTCATCAACACCGGGCAGATGCGGTACCGGCTCGACCGCTGCGTCGAATTCGCCAAGCAGCGCGTCCAGTTCGGCCATCCGATCGGCTCGTACCAGTCGATCTCCCACAAGCTCGTGGACATGAGCATCGGCCTGGACACCGCGCGCAAATGGCTCTACGACACGGCGGTCAGGCTGACGGAGGGCGAGAACGTCACGAGGGACATCGCCGTCAGCAAGGTCCTCGCCAGCGAGAGCAACCTCGCCTCCGCACTGGCCGCCGTGCAGATCTTCGGCGGCAGCGGCTACCTGGCCGAGTACGGGCTGGAGAAGGACGTGCGCGACGCGGTCGCCGGCCCGATCTACTCGGGCACGTCGGAGATCCAACGCAACCGCATCGCCGCCATGTTGGGGTTGTGACACCTGATGCTGGTCAAGATCTGCGGAGCCGCCTCGGCCGAGGACGTGGCATCGCTCGACAGCGCCGGAGCCGACTTCGTCGGCCTGTGGCACGGCGTCCCAGGGGGACGCGCCAACCTGACACTTCATCAACTCACTTCTCTCGCAGACGCCGTGCACCGAACGGGGCGAATGCACCCGGTCCTCGTGACCTTCCTCAACGACGCCGGGACACTGCGCGCGGCGACGGCCGCGGCCCGGGTCCAGTGGGTCCAACTGCACGGCTACCAGCCGCCGGGACTGGTCCGCGCCCTGAAGGGCACCACGGACCTCACCGTGGTCAAGGTGCTGCACCTCGGCGCGGACACCCGCGCGGAGCGGTCCCTGATCTCGGCGTACGAGCGGGCCGGAACGGACCTCTTCCTGCTGGACGCGGTGGCCGGGGACGGCCGGATCGGCAGCACCGGGCAGCCGGCTGACTGCGGGGCCGTCATCGAGATCGCCGACCGCCTCTCGCGGCCCTTCCTGCTGGCCGGCGGCATCTCGGCCGACAACCGGGAGGACTACCGGGCCGTGCTGGACCACCCCCTGTTCCTCGGCATCGACGTGGACACGGCGGCCAGGGACGTCGACGGACGGCTGAGCACCGACCGGGTCACGGCCGTACGGCGCGGCTGGCGCGATCCGAAAGCGAGGGCCTAGATGACGGCCGCGTTCATCGAGGCACTGCTGGACGCCCGCCGACCGGTGATCATGGAGCTCAAGCGGCAGGACGCCGCCGGACACGACCTGTTCGGCGACAGGTCGGCCGCCCGGCTGGTCACCGACTACCAGGGCGTCGGCGCGCCCTGCCTGTCCGTGGTCACCGGCCGGTGGTTCGGCGGCACCCCGGACCTGCTGCACGAGGTCGTGGCGGCGACGGACCTGCCCGTGCTGCAGAAGGACTTCATCACCCGCCGGAGCCAACTGCACCAGGCCCGCGAGAGCGGCGCGTCCGCGGTCCTGCTCACCGCCGCGCTGCTGCCGCGCACCGCCCTGGGCCATCTGGTCGAGCTCGGCCTGAGCCTGGGCCTGACGCCGTTCGTCGAGGTCACCACCGAGGAGGAGATCAGCCGCGTGCCGCGCGCCGAGAAGTGCGTGGTCGCGGTGAACAACAAGGACATCGCCACCCGCGAACGCGGCGCGGGCGACCTCGGGCGAAGCTCGTCACTCCTGCCCGCGGTGCTGCGCAGCGGCACCCGGTGCCCGGTGAGTGCCGGGGCCATCCGCCGCCCCGACGACGCCGCCCGCCTGCTCGACGAGGGCTTCGCCGGCGTGCTGATCGGAACGGGCCTCCTGCGCGCCGCCAGCCTGCCGGCGTGGCTGGACGGTCTCGACGCCGGTCTCGACACCCACCTCGACCCCCACCTAGACACCCGTCCCGACACCCGTCCCGACGCCGAGCGCGAACCGGCTCCCCCCGTCCGCCGCCCGGCGGACCCCCCGACCACCGACATCTGGAGGTAACGGCATGACCAGCGAAGCATCCGAGCAGTGGAAGGTCGTCGTCAACGACGAGGAGCAGTACTCGATCTGGTCCGCCGACCGCGAATCGCCGGCGGGCTGGCACGAGGTCGGTGTGCGGGGTGCGAAGGACGAGTGCCTCGCGCACATCGAACACGTGTGGACCGACATGCGCCCCCGTAGCCTGCGCCTGCGGTCCGTCCCGGAGGACGGTGCGCGGTGAACCGGACGCTCGCACCGCACGTCGCGCGCCCGCCGGCCGAGCCCCTGCTCACCACCACCCTGAACCTGCCGGGCTGCCAGGCCCGGGGCTGGGTCGTCGTCGACTCCATGGTCGACGGCCTGGCCCTGGGCGGCACCAGGATGACCCCGACGGTGACCGAGCAGGAGCTGGCCGGGCTCGCCAGGGCGATGACCCACAAGCTGGCACTGGTCGGCCTGCCCATCGGTGGCGCCAAGGCCGGCATCGCACCCGATCCGGGCGCCACCGTCGAACGGCGGGCGGTGATGCGGGGGTTCGGCCGCGCCGCGGCCCCGCTGCTGAACGGCGGGGTGTACCTGGGGTGCGACCAGGGCACCACCTACGCCGACCGGCAGGTCGCCTTCGAGGCCGCCGGGTACGACGTCACCCGCCGCCCCGGCACCACCCGCCTCACCGTCGACTGGGCCGAACTGTGGGACCACATGGCCGACATCACCGGGTTCGGCGTGGCCGTCGCGGTGCTCGGCGCCCTACGGGCCTCCGGTGCGCGGACCCCTCAGCGCATCGCGATCCAGGGCTTCGGCACCGTCGGGCGCGCGGTGGCCGGCCACCTGGCCGCGCACGGCCACCTGGTGGTGGCCGTCGCCGACGTCCGGGGCACCATCGAGGACCAGCGCGGACTGCCCGTCGCCGAACTCACCGCACTCACCAGCAGCGACGGCACGATCGACCGGAGCCGGCTGCCCGCCCGGGTCACCGTCCACGGGCCCGGGCAGGCGTGGCTGCACGTCGACGCCGACGTGCTGGTGCTGGCGGCCTCCGCCTCCGCGGTCGACGAGGAGGCGGTGCCGGCGGTCCGGGCCGGCCTGGTGGTCGAGGGCGGAAACCTGAGCTGCACCCCGCCCGCCCGCCGGTCGCTGCGCGAGGCCGGCCACACCGTCCTGCCGGACGTGGTCGTCAACGTCGGCGGAGCGGCGGCGACCGGGTGCGTGCTCGCCGGGCTGGCCCCGTCCGACCTGCCGCTCCCGCAGCTGTCCGCGTGGCTGCGCGAGTGGGTCTCCAGCAGGGTCGCCAGGAACTGCGAGCTGGTGCAGGAGCTGAGCGCCTCGGGCAGCGCCGATCCGGTCGCTCAGCTCCTCGGTTCGCGGGGAGCCCCGGTCGGCGCCTCCGGACCGGAGGTGCCGGCCGAGCGGTGACCGGCCGCAGGACGCGCCCTCGCGGCCTCAGTCGAACGAGGCTCCAGTCGAACGCGGCTTCACTCGAACGCGGCATCACTCGAACGCGGCTTCACCAGAGGCGAACCGCACCCTTCGCGGTTGCTAGCCTCCCGGAATGACCGCGACCTTCGACGAAGCCGTCCGCGCCCGGCTGCGGGCACCCAACATCTGGTACGTCGGCACCGTGTTCGCCGACGGAGCACCGCAGGTCAGCCCGATGTGGGTGGATCTGGAGGGCGAGGGGGAACTGGCGTTCAACACCTCGGTGGGGCGGGTGAAGGAGGAGAACCTCCGTCGCGACCCGCGCGTCTACCTCTCGCACGCGGACGCCACCGACCACTTCGACCGCGTGCAGATCAGTGGCGTGGTGGCCCGCTTCGTCGAGGGCGGGGAGGCGCACGACCGGATGGACCGGCTGGCCCGCAAGTACCTGGGCGTCGAGCGCTTCGAGTGGATCATGCCGGGTGAGCAGCGGGTCGCGGTGATCGTGCGCCCGCTCAAGGTGCGGCACATCGTCGGGGTGGAACGCTTCCGTCCCGGCGGGCCCGTCCAGGTCCCGGTCAAACGTCCTGCCCGCCACTCGTGCGGGTGAGATCTCGTGTCATCGCCCCGTGTCCGTGGGCCAGACCGGGAGACATGGCCAGGTTTGCAGGCCGCACACCGAAGGATCGTCATGGCGGAAGAGCTGTACGCGACGTTGAAGAGCAGCCGGGGCGACATCGTGGTCCGGCTGCTGCCGAACCACGCCCCGAAGACGGTACGGAACTTCGTGGAGCTGGCGAAGGGCGACCGCCAATGGATCGATCCGAACACCGGGCAGCCGAGCAACGCCCCGCTGTACGACGGGACGGTGTTCCACCGGGTCATCGAGGGCTTCATGATCCAGGGCGGCGATCCGCTGGGCAACGGCACGGGCGGGCCCGGCTACGAGTTCGCCGACGAGTTCCACCCGGACCTGGCGTTCACCAAGCCGTACCTGCTGGCCATGGCCAACGCCGGGCCGGGTACCAACGGATCCCAGTTCTTCATCACCCTCGCGCCCACCACGTGGCTCACCGGCAAGCACACCATCTTCGGCGAAGTCGCGGACGAGGCCGGCCAGAAGACCGTCGACGCCATCGCCACGGCGGACACCGACCCCCGCAACGACCGCCCGGTGCAGGACGTGGTCATCGAGAAGGTCGTCATCGAGACCCGCTGACGGCCCGCAGCTCCGTCTCGCCGATGCAGCGACTCATCAGCGACCGGAGCGACCGAAGCGACTCAAGGTTGGCAGTCAGTGCGCGCGTGCGCGGCCGGCCGCGCCTGAACCCGGCTCCCCTCATCAGGCCCCTCGGGTTCGATCATCTAGGCTGGCGCGGTGACTGATGAGCAGGAGCGGGTGCAGCCGTCGGGAGTGTGGGCCACGGCGGTGGGGGTGGCCAGGGTGCGGGCGCTGGAGACCGAGCGGGTGGACGCGTTGTTCCGCGACCCACTGGCCCAGGCCTTCGCCGCCGCTGGCGGCCTGTGGCCCTCCTCGCCACCCCCGGCTGACGAGGCCGCGCGCCGCCGCCGGCTGGCCGTGTCGTTCTCCATCGTCATCAGGACGAAGTTCCTCGACGATCTGTTGCGGCGGGCCTCCGCGTCCGGGGTCCGGCAGGTCGTACTGCTCGGCGCCGGCATGGACAGCCGCGCCTTCCGGATGGACTGGCCCGAGGGCACCCGGCTGTTCGAGGTCGACACCGCCGCGCCACTGGACTTCAAGGCCTCGGTGCTGCGCCAGGAGCGGGCCGTCGCACGCTGCGAGCGGATCACCGTCACGGCGGACCTGCGTGAGGACTGGCCGGCCGCGCTGGCCGCCGCAGGGCACGACCCGGCCGCGCCGACCGTGTGGATCGCCGAAGGACTGCTGATCTATCTGCCCGAGGACGCGGTGGAGTTGCTGCTGGCCCGGATCGGCGAGCAGTCGGCGCCCGGCAGTCGGATGGGGCTCACCTTGGGCTCGCGCGGCGTGATCGAGCGCTTCGGCGCGGACTCCGTACCGGGCTCGGCGGCGTCCATGTGGGTCTCGGAGATGCCCGACGACCCGGTGGACTGGCTGGCCGGGCACGGCTGGGAGGCCGACGCCCACACCCTGCGTGAGCGCGCCACCGCCTACGGCCGCCCGGTCGACACCCCGCCGCAGCGCGAGGAGCAGCCGGGCGGACTGGTCTCGGCGGTCCGCCGGTAGGGCGCCTACCGGTTCCCCGGATCATCGACTCCGAGCGGGCCCGATCCGCCCGACAGCCGCCCGACAGCCGCCCGACCGCTGTCACTTCACGTATGTGCGGGACCGCGGCCGCCACGACCGGCACGTTCCGGCACGTTCCGGCAAAGGGTTCGTCAACGGTCATTCCTGAACTCCCGGATCCCGCAGGTGGCATGGCCACCGGGTCCGGCCGGACCGGCATCCGCCGTGGTCGGGAGGTGGAGGGGAGTTGGCGAAATCGTGTCCATGACCAGCCCGACCCCGTTGACCTCCGGTACGACCGGGCGGTTGGCTCGCCCCGAGCCGGCCGGCGGGGGCGGGAGGCGGTACGGCCCGAGACAAGGGGAGGACGGTTCAGGTGGAACGGACGAACGCGGGGACCCGCGGCCGGTGGGCGGTACGGGCCGGCAGCGTGCTGGCAGCCGCACTCCTGGCCGCCACCACGGCCCAGGTCCAGGCCCAGGCCGCACCGCTCCCGGAGGGCACCGTCACGGTGAACGTCGCCCCCGACGGCACCCCGGCCGACGACTGGTCGGAGCCCCTCGGCCTGAGCGCCGACGGCCGCTACGCCCTCTTCACCTCGCTGGCCGCCAACCTGGTGCCCGGCGACACCAACCGCCTGTACGACGTGTTCGTCCGCGACCTGTGGACCGGGCGCACCGAGCGGGTGAGCCTGGCCGACGACGGCGGCCAGCTCGACGGCTCGACCAACCAGGCGGCGATCAGCGCCGACGGCCGGTACGTGGCCTTCAGCACGAACGCCACCGACGTCATCCCGGGGCGGCACGGCGACGGCCGGTTCGACGTCTACGTCCGCGACCGCTGGACCGGCCGCACCGAACCGCTCACCGCGGGCACCGGCGCCGGCAACTCGCTCGACCCGGCGATCAGCGCCGACGGCCGGTACGTCGCGTACACCTCGGACCGCCCCGACCTCGCCCCCGGCTCCCGGCCCGGCGTCCAGAACATCCACCTGGCCGACCGCCGCACCGGCACCACCCGCCTGGTCAGCACCGGCCGCGGCGGCGCCGCCGCCGACGGCGGCTCGGTCGAGCCCTCGCTCAGCGCGGACGGCCAGACCGTCGCCTTCCGCTCCAAGGCGACCAACCTGCTGCCGACCGCGCCCACGCCGCCCGCAACGGCCATGACGCCCACGACAACCACGACCGCCACCAAGCCCCCACCCGCACGGCAGCTCTTCCCGCTCTACACCTACGACGCGCGCACCGGCCGGATCCAGGGCGCCAGCATCGACGCCACCGGCACCCTGCGCGACGCCGCCAAGGCCGGACGCCTCAGCCCCGACGGTCGCTACGCCCTCTTCCGCGTCTTCGAGCGCGAGCAGGACACCGTCCAGGTCTGCCTCTACGCCCGCGACCTGCGCACGGGCACGGTGACCACGGTCTCCGCCGTCGACTCCCAGCCCGCCGTCATGACCGCCGACGACCGCTGGGTCTACTTCGCCTCCGACTCCGCCGCCCTCGTCCCCGGCGACACCAACGGTGTCGCGGACGTCTTCCGCCGCGACCTGTGGACCGGCCGGATCGAACGCGTCAGCACGGCGGCCGACGGCGGCCAACGGCCCGGCGCCTCCACCGCCCCCAGCGTGGACGCCCTCGGCACGACGGTCCTGTTCAGCACCCTGAACGGCGCCGGCGCGGAGCTCCTGGCCCGCCGCCTGCCGCCACTCTGACCGCGGTCCAACTCCCCGCTCCGGCGCTCCCGATGACGGCGACGGTGCAACGCCGGAGAGGGTCCAATTCGGTTGAGCGGCCGACACGGCTCTGGTAGCAATGTGACATGATACAAGGCCTCAAAGTCGCCCTCCGCGCGCGCCACGAGAGTGACGTAGCCGTTCTCCAGACCGAGCTGTACGACGACGTCGCCACCCGCTCCCGGGCCGACACCCGCCCCTGGCGGCCCATCTCCCCGGGCGCGGCAGAGTCCCCCTACGCGCCGGCCCCGCCCTCGGAGGCCGCGGCCTGCTTCTCCGTACTGGACCTGGCCTCAGGGGAGTTGGCCGGAGAGGCCGTGCTCTGGGGGATCGACACCCACAACCGCACCGCCCACCTCGGGATCGCCCTGCGCCCCGGCCTGCGCGGCCGGGGCCTGGGCACCGATGTGGTCAGGGTGCTCTGCCAGTACGGCTTCGCGGTACGCGGCCTGCACCGGCTGCAACTGGAGACCCTCGCCGACAACACCCCGATGATCGCGGCCGCCCGCAGGGCCGGCTTCACCCTGGAGGGAACACTCCGCCGCTCCGCCTGGGTGTGCGGCGAGTTCGCGGACGAGGCCGTCCTCGGACTCCTCGCCGAAGAGTGGAGGCCATGACGCTCACCGCGTGACCCGGCGAACGCCGCCGGGTCACGCGGGGGCACCTCTGACGGCTGCTCCGCTGGGCTCCGTCGATCCGCGGGACCGTCACCACCGGCTCCAGCAGCTCCTGGTGGGCCCGAGGCCGTTCCGCAGGGGCCTTGCCAGACACTACGGTCACCGTACTATGGTGTGGAGCGTGAAGAACAAACGCTCCATGCAAGAGCCGACCTTCCTGCTCCTCACCGCGCTGGCCGACCGGCCCCGGCACGGCTACGCGCTCGGGGACGAGGTCGCCGCGATCTCCGAAGGCCGGGTACGGCTCGGCGCCGGCAGCCTGTACGGCACCCTCGACCGGCTCCTGGCCGAGGGGCTGATCCACGTCGAGCGCGAGGAGACGGTGGACGGGCGCCCCCGGCGCGTGTTCGCCCTCACCCCGGACGGTGAACAGTCGCTCAGGGACGAGGCCGAACGCCTTCGCTCCGCACTGCGCGAGGCCGACCGGCGTCTGACGCAGATCCGGACCCGTCCCGCAGGAGGCGCGGCATGACCTCGAAGCACTCCTTGAACACGCGCCTGCTGCAACGGGCCCTCCGGCTGTACCCGGCGTCCTACGGCGCCGGTGCACTCGCGGAGGTCGCCGACCTCGCCCGGCACCGGATCGCCCGCTCCGGCTCCGCCGCGGGGCTGCGCGAGGTGGCCGACGTCGCCGGGCACGGGGCCCGGCTCCAGCTGGGCATGGTCTCCCACCGGCCGCCGGGCCGGGCGTTCGCCACCGCGGCGCCGCTCGCCGCGCTGCTGGCCGGAACGTACGCGGCGACCTACCTGTGGCGGGACCTGCGGCTCGCCATCAGCCCCGAGTCCGCCGACTTCCCCGCCGGAGTCCCGGCGGGAGGCGCGCTCCTGGCGGTGATGTCGCTGCTCGTCCCCGCTGTGCTGACGGCGTGCGCGGCCGCGGCCGGCCGCTGGCCGGCCGCACGGGCCCTGGCCCTGGTGTCGCTGGTACTGGCACCGCTGTTCTACGCCATGTGCCGCTTCGGGCTGTGCGACCTGGACTTCCGCACCGCAGCCGAACTCGGCCTCGGCATCCGGGGGTTCGGGCTGATCGAGCTCAACACCCTCGTCCTGCTGGCCGCCCCGCCGGACCGGACCCGCAGGACCGGTGCCGGGCTCTGGCTGGTCACCGCCGCGGCCACCGCCTTTGGCATCGGCGTCACGATCACCGGCGAGTCCACCGCGCGGATCCTCACCTCCGGCTTCGGCATCTGGGCCCCGCTCGCCACCGGGGTCGCCCTGGCCTTGACCACCCGGACGGCCGGGAACGCGGCCCTGGCCGCGGCCGTCCTGGCGGCGCCTCCCGTACTCACCCCCGTACTCCTCGGCGGCCAGGCGTCGGTCGCGGCGATGCTGCCCCAGCTCCTCGTCCCGGCCGCCTTCGGCTATCTGACGGCCCGAATCGCGATCCTCCTCATCGCCCGTCTCCCCCGAACGGGCCGCCTCTCCCGCCCCTGACCGGCCTCACACCACACCCACGTCGCCCTCCTCGACGGAGGCAGCGCCCCAGGGGGTCTGCGGGCGGGCCCGGTCACCGGACGCTGGAGTCTCCCCGCTTCGGCTGCACCCGCCTCGCCACAAGCGTCGGTCCCGGCGTCTCCCGGCGTCCGGGCCGCGCTCGCGCGGTGCGGGGGTCAGTTCACGTCCATCAGCCGGTGG